>NZ_JBEZDM010000008.1:0-358053 GCF_040648335.1 Nonomuraea sp. NPDC049158 | reverse complement strand
GACCAACATCGCCTCCGCCGCCGACTACTACCGCAGCCACCCAGCCGATGGCATGCACCTACTCGGTCTCACGACCTGAGAACGCTTCGGCCCTGATCGGCCACCTGGACGACAACAGCGCGCCGGCGGCGGTCGCCCGAATTGAGATCCGACAGGAGATGGGACCCGGTCATCTCGCGTGAGCATGGCCGGGCAGCTCAGCGGGGGAATTACCTGGAGGTTTGGTCCATAGGGTTGTTTTGGGCGACGCGTTAATCGGCAACGTCGTGGCCAGGGCCGGTGGGGTTGTTCTACCTGGGGCTCTGCCAGCCCTCGAGGCGGCGGCGCTCACGCGTTCCAAGCTCATACTGTGGCCAGATCCTCTTTGCAAGGGAAGCGTGAGTTGGTGATACTCCTGATGGGCTTTTCTGGTTGTGTACTTCGGAACCTGTAGTGCTCATGCGACGCGCCTGGCGTTCTGAAGGAGATATGGCCCTGTATGTTGCTTGATAGGTGAATCGTTTGCGAATGGTTTCTGGTCTTGAGAGGCGTATTGCCTGATCAGAGGCCGGTGGCGGTCGCCCTTCGGGGCGGCCGAGCATCGCAACCCGAAGGGTCTGACGAACGTCGTCATCCCCGCCGAGGTGGCGGTCGCCCATCTGGGCGGCCGAGCATCGCAACTTGCCCGCCAAGTCGATCAGTGCTGGGCGTTGCTTGTGGCGGTCGCACTTCGAGGCGGCAGCCGAGCATCGCAACAAGCCCACAGTCGTGCAACTGCGCGGTGTGGATGGTGTGGCGGTCGCCCTTCGGGGCGGCCGAGCATTACAACAGCTGAAGCCGGAGGACAACGAGCTGCTTCTGCACCATGGTGATGGTTCTTTGATTCCCTCGAGAGGCAGCAGCCGCTCGAGGGCAGACCCTTTTGGGCGCGTGAGTGGCAGCACCAGGCCGTCTGGTGCTGCCGTGCTGTCGTGCAATTGGGCCAATTAGCCCGCTTCGCCTCAGATGAGGGATGTGAGTGTGATTCCGGCTGGTAGATCTGTATCGCTGATTTCTGTTTTGTAGTCGGTGATGGAGCGGGGCACGTTCTGGTTCAGGGGTGTGATCTGGATGCGGTCGAAGAGGGTTGCCGCGCGGGCGCGGCCGAAGGCGTTGTCGTGGCTGAAGATGTAGAGGCCTTGGATGGCCATTTCGCCGCGGGCGGCACTGCGGTCGTGGTCGAACATGTTGGTAAGGGCTTGCCAGAGGGTGTCGAGGTCTTGGCTGGTGATGCCGGTTTGGAGGCCGCGGGCGGCGCTGTAGTAGGCGTGGACCCGGTATAGGCCGTAGTGGACGGTCCACTTTGAGCCCATCTCTGTGCGTTCGCCTTTGTCGATATCTGCTTGTCGGGTTTGCGTGATGCGGGTGATGGCGTGGTCGACGGGGAAGACCGGGCTGATGCTGCGGGCGAAGGAGAATTGGAGTGGTCCGCGGACGTGTCCGGCTTGTGCGTCGCCGGTGGAGAGTATGCCGCCGAAGAGGCGGATGTCGTAGAAGTTGTCGCACATCCACTTGTGAACGGCGTCGCGTTCTTGGGGAGTGGCCTTCTTGCTGGGTTTGACGCCTGCGCCAGCGAAGCCGCGTTCGATTTGGCTGTTGAGAGCGACATCGGCTTCGACGAAGATCTTGTAGCGGGGGTCGTCGGGGTGCAGAAGGGGAATGGTGTCGCGGATCTTTCGTTTGAGGGCGACGTCGGTGACCAGGCCTTGGTAGGTCTCGGTGTCGAGGCGAGGTTGGTTGCCGGCGTCAGGGTCGCCGTTGGGGTTGCCGTCGTGCACGTCGAAGAGCATGACGATGTCATGGCGGCGGGCGGGGTCGAGGTGGGCGGGGATCTGGTCGGTCATGGTCAGTCCTCCAGGGCGGCGGTTTGGTCAGCTTCGGGAGTGGGGCCGAGGTCGGCGTCGGTGGTGGCCTCGTCGGTGGCGCTGTCGGGGATGAGGTCGTCGGTGGCCAGGCGGCGGGCCCGGGCGCGGGCGATGTCGTGGTTGCGTTGGTCGGCGTAGCCGTTGAGGAACAGTCCCTGGTCGTACAGGGTCAGGGAGGTGGGGAAGGGACGCAGTCGGCCGATGAGGTCGTTGAGGTTGCGGGCGAAAAAGTCGGCGTAGGCTTTGCGGTCGCGGGTTTGCAGTTTCTTCATGTGGGCGCGGGAGCCGCGTACGGCGGGAATCAGCGCGGAGGCGGGGCTGGTCACGGCGCGGCTGAAGTAGCGGTCTCCGAGGGTGGTGTTGAGCTGTCCGCCGCCTGCGCGGGTGGCGGCGTATTGCAGCGATTCCAGGACGGCGAACATGCGCCCGGCCAGGTAGGCGGGGGTGTTGTCGTCGGGGTCGAGGGCCATGGGGAGCCTCCGGGCGTGGTTGGGGTGGCAGCGGGTCAGGCAGAGCCGGAGCAGGGCTTGGCGGGTGAGGTCGAATCCACCGTCGGTGCGCACGCGCTGCAGCAGGTGGGCCAGCATCGCTGAGGACAGCCGGGTGCCGTTGAGCGCGGAGTGTAGAAGTTCGCGTTGGATCCAGACGGGGCGTTGGGCACCCTTGGCGCCGAAAACGGCGTAGCTGCCGTGGGCGCCGTTCTTTCCGGGATACCAGCGTCCCAGCGCGATGGCCAGCCGAAACAGCGAGGGGAAGCGCCGTTGACTGGTCCAGGGATCGGTGACGAGCATGTCGGCGAACCAGGAGGCGATGTGCTGTTCCGCCTCAGGTAGCGGGATGTCGATCCAGTCCCGGATCATGATCCGGGCGGAGTTGTTGGACAGGGTGCTCGCGCAGAAGCGTTCGGTGTGGGCGGTTCCGGCGACCACGGGGGCACCGGTGCGCGGGGCGTCCAGCATGGTGGCGATCTTGATGGGGTTGGGCTGGAAGAGCAGTTGGATGGGGGCGGTGCTCTGCGGGAGGGCGTGGTCGCGGGTGCGGTCGCTTGGCACGATCCACCACACGATCGCGGTGTCGCCGATGGTGCGGCGGTGGTCGCGGTGTTGCAGGAGGTGCTCCAGGGCGCCGGTGTAGCTTTCTGCGCAGGTTTCGCATAGCGGGGTGTTCCGCAGGCCGGTGACCAGGTTGAACCCTTGGGCGGGGTGGTTGATGCTGACCAGGGAGGCAGGGTTGCCGCGTTTGCGTTCGGTCTTGCTGAACGGGTCGTGGCCGACGACGGGGATCAGGCCGGGACGGATGGAGCGTACGGCGCGTTCGAGAATTGGCTGGATGGTGTCGCAGACCAGACAGCGGTCGTGAGCACCGGAGGATTTGCGCTTCGAAGCGACCAGGCTCCAGAAAGAGCGAGCGCTGGCGGTGGCGTGAGCGGGCTGGCCATTGATGCGGAACATAACGATCTGGCCAGCGGTGAAGCGTTCCGGCGGCTGGATGTGGCTTGCAGCCTGAGAGGTGAGGAAGGCGCGTAGCGCTTGGGCGGCCGGCTCGTGGGGGTCGTGGTCGGCCCAGGCGCAGACCAGGTCGACGAAGGCCTGGTGGTAGCGGCGTGCCCTGGCACGTTTGCGTTCGTCGTCGGCGTCGTTGGGGTCGGGCCAGCCCAGCGCATACTCGATCTTGTCGCAGGCTAGCAGGGGAACCACAGCGGAGGTGCGGCCCACCGTGGGTACCAGCATCGGCAGGCCGCGCCGGCCGCTGGGATCACCGGGATCGGATACCGGAGACAACTCGGCGACCAGTCCGGAGACGGGGGAGCCGTGCGCGTCCAGGTCGATCAGCCAGTGCACACCGCTGCGAATGAAGAAGGGGGGTGGGATGTGCTCGGGATGGGCGGCGGCGAATTGCTGAAGGCGGGTCAGCAGCATTAGGCCCTCCGCCGTGGCGCGGTGGTGATCGCGGCATCCCGGGTCGGGTCGTGGATGCCCTCGCGGGGCACGCTGAGGATGCCCTGGTTGAGCTGGGCGGTGAACCATAGCGAGCGCGGCGTGGGTGCGTCGTAGTTGATGTCCAGCAGCATCACGCCCAGATCTTCGCTGCGGGTGATGGGCTGGTTGCTGTAATCGGGCGGGCCGAAGTCAGCGCAGGAGAACTCCCGGGTGCCCAGGTAGGGGTGAGAGAAACAGGCGCCACGCTCGATGCGACGGTGGAACTGTTCGCGATACTTGGCCACGTGGGCGGTGGCGTGGGGGTTGAGTTCTATCTGGGCATGGATGCGATAGGCGACATCGCGGAGGGCCACGGTGTTGCGCTGGTCGCGCTTGTGGGGGGCGCGGAAGTGGTAACGGGGCCCCTCCTTGAGCACAGTGCTGAGGCTGGGGGCTTCGGTGACCTCGTTGCGCCGGATGTTGAACCACTTGATCTCGTTGAGCACGTCGATCTGCTCGATCCGGTACTCGAACTCCGGCTTCCAGAAGACCGCCTGAAGGATGCGGCGGGCGGCGCTGGGCGTCATCATCGGGTAGCTGACCCGTTCGGCCTTGAGCTCAGGGCGGGTGAAGCAGGCGAAGTCCCCGCTGATCTCCATGACGAGGGCGGGGTAGGACTCACGGGCGGGTTTGCTCATGTGTTCTCCTCTTTGGCGGGAATGACGATGCCGGTGCTCAGGTCGTAGTCGCCGGTCCACTCGTGCAGATCGCCGATGACGGACCGCAGCAGGGCCGCCACGCTTGGCTTGGCCAGCTGATTCTTCGGCAAGGAGATGGTGTAGGGCTGCAGGCGGCGCAGCCAGACATGTCCGCGGGCGGGGTCGCGTCGCAGCTGCTGCAGCCAGTCATCGATCGGGTCCGGCGGGTCCGAGCTGTGAGGATTGTGGTAGCGCACCACCACTGGCACGGTGTCCTCGTCAATCATCCGGAAGTCCCTGGCCACGGTCGGGAAGTCCCAGGAGGTGCGGGCGGCCAGCAGTTCGGCGCCCATGGCCTCATCCGGCAGGACTGCGTAGTACCCGTGAAAGTAGTCCGCCAGCGTGCCCAGGTTGTCCGGTTCGGGCTGCTTGGTGGGGCCGAAGTGGCGGCGTGTCTCAGCGACCGGCAACCCGTAACTGGACGGCATGGCCTGCTCGACCGGGTCGAAGATCACCACGAGGCCGCCCTCGGGCCGCAATCCTTCACGGTTGGCCCGGCCAGCGGCCTGCAGGATCGATTCCGCCGGCGACATCGCCCGATAGACCACCGGGAAGTCCAGATCGACACCCGCCTCGATCAGCTGGGTGGACACCAGATAGAGCGGCTCGGCCGGCTTCCGCTTCAAGGTCGTCTCGACGTCGGCGAGCACGTCGCGGCGGTGCGCAGGGCACATCCGGGTGGACAAGTGCTGTACCGCCCCCGGCCGTTCCTGGTTCAGCAGGTCATACACGGTGCGGGCGTGATCGACGGTGTTCACCACGGTGAGCACCTGCCTGGCTGGCTCCGCGGCCACCATGGTGGCCACCTGCTTCAGAGACCGGCGGGGACTCACCTCCCACCTGTAACGCATCGGCCGGATCGCGCGCAGCCGCCGCTGCACGTCGGCGGGATCCGGCAGGATCTCCGCCGTTTCCACCTCGCGCAGGGGCGGCAGATCCCAAAACTCGGGCTGGGTCGCCGAGGCCAGGACCACCGTGACTCCGAAGTGCTCCACCAGCTGCCGCAACATCGCCAAGATCGGGATCAGCAGGTGCACCGGCAGCGCCTGGATCTCATCCAGCACGATGACCGAGCGGGCCAGCCGGTGCAGCTTGCGCATCGCCCACGGCCGCCGATCATGCAGCGAGTGCAGCAACTGCACCGTCGTGGTCACGATGAACGGCGCATCCCAGTTCTCGGCCGCCAGCCGCTGCCACCGGCTGCCTGGGCCTTCCAACGCGACGCTGCTGTGATGCTCCAACACCACCGAATCGCGTGGGGTCGAGCGCAAGAGGCCGCGATAGACTCTCGCGTTCTGCTCGGTGATCGAGATGAATGGCACCGCCACAATCACCCGGCGCAACTCGTGGGCCACGGCGTGATGCAGCGCAAACCCCGCACTGGAGATCGTCTTGCCGAGACCGGTGGGCGCCGCCAGCTTGAAAAACCCCGGCTTAAGCGGCGCCGCGGCAACGCACGCGTCGTACACCTCACCGCGCAACGGATCAACCGGGCTCGAAGTCTTCCCCTCCAGCTTGGCTTTGCGCCCAGCCTCGAAACGGTCCAGCAGGTGCGTCATGGCGACCTGGGCGGCGACGTGCTCGCGCCGCTTACCGAAATGCACCTGCGTATCTAAATGATCGGCATCGACTAGGGCGCTGAACAGCATCCGGGTCAACAGCTCCCCATCCAGCAGGTCGGACGCGTACGGCGGCCACGTAACGGCACTAGGAGCGTCCAGCTCGGGAAGGCGTGCCCGCAGGCGGCGGAGCGCCTGCTCCTCATGCACGGCCTCCAGCGGAGGGAAGTCCAGAAAGTTCTCCATCGCGCCCGGGTGATCCAACCCGCCGTGGTGGCCATAGACCGGCAAGGCGAAGGCGTCAAACCCCAACTGCTCCACCAAGAACCGAGTCCCTACAGCCCGATGATCGGTCCGGACCCGCTCGTCGGTGCCCTCCACCTCCAGCAGCCTTCTCTGCCATACCTCGGCCGCCTTCCCGAAGTCGTGCGTCAGCCCCAACCAATAGGCAACCTGCTCAGCACTGAACGGCTCCGCGAACTGCCAGGACCACCAGGCCACCGATCGAAGGTGATCCTCAAGCAGATGCCTGCGATCAGACCCGTTGGCACGACTATGCGCCCACAATGGGCACTCGCCGTCGTCGGAATCCCGAGGAGCAACTTCACCTGCGTCCATGGCTTGGAACCGTACAAGGGGCTACCGACAATAATCTTCGTGACTTACCTGAGAATCTTGGGCTCGCAAAAATAAGGGGACCGAGCGGTAGCATGCCAACTGCCCAACGAGCAGGCTTTGGCTAGCCGCCTTTGTGTCTTGATAAGTAAATTGTCGGATTTTCTAAGAAGCGGTGGCCTCGCGACCGCTGAGCATCACAAGCCAATTGCAGCATGATCGCGAGTGTATGATCCGTGACGACGACTCACATTGGTGAGCCCAGCATCGAAACAAGCATCCGCCCCAGACCCTGCTGGTATATAGCGCTAAAGCCGTGGTAACCCTCCCAGGCCGACGAGCATCGCAACCGCCTCGCCGACGCGCGGAGACGAACGGCTACGACAGTTGCGGTCGCTCTCACGGGTGGCCGAGCATCGCAACTTCGTCGGCTGGCGCGGCCACGAGGAACTACCCACCAGGTGGCGGTCGCCCTTCGGGGCGGCCGAGCATCGCAACCTCCCACAGGACGTAGGTCCAGCACTGGACGTCGTGGCGGTCGCCCATTGGGGCGGCCGAGCATCGCAACGTGTGGGACAAGTTCGGGATTGACCAAGGAACCACGTGGCGGTCGCCCATCGGGGCGGCCGAGCATCGCAACCCGAAGGGTCTGACGAACGTCGTCATCCCCGCCGAGGTGGCGGTCGCCCATCTGGGCGGCCGAGCATCGCAACACCAAGGCCCACGCCCGCGGTGGAGACGCCTACGAGTGGCGGTCACCCTTCCGGGTGGCCGAGCATCGCAACACCTTGGCCGCTTTTACCTGAGCGGCCCAGGCACGGTGGTGGCGGTCACCCTTTCGGGTGGCCGAGCATCGCAACGTCTATCGGGCTCACTGTCGTGAGCTGCTGGATCGGGGTGGCGGTCACCCTTCCAGGTGGCCGAGCATCGCAACTCCGACTTCTCCGACAGGTGCACGCGCGCGCACGAAGCGGCGGTCACCCTTCCGGGTGGCCGAGCATCGCAACGACGAGGCGTCGCGTCATCCGATCTACCAGCGCACCGCGTGGCGGTCACCCCTCCGGGTGGCCGAGCATCGCAACGATTACGGGGGCACTCTCGCGACAGGAAAGGTCGAGTGGCGGTCACTCTTCCGGGTGGCCGAGCATCGCAATCTGAAAGTGATCGGCCCATGCTGCTGGGGCTCAGGTGGCGGTCACCCTTCCGGGTGCCGAGCATCGCAACACGGTTTGACGACGTACGCCCGAGCGTCTTTATAGTGGCGGTCACCTATCCGGGTGGCCGAGCGTCGCAACGCGACCGGCACCTGTGGGCGACGCCGTTCGCAGGTGGCGCTTGCCCTTCGGGGTGGCCGAGCATCGCAACGTGCGGCCTCGCGGTCGGGAAGTCTCAGAGGGCAGCAAGCGCTCTGTCGTTGTGTGATCAGGTAAATCTGTAGCGTTATGCCTTGCTGGCGGGCCCCGGTGTCGTGGGATGGCCGGGTGGGCGAGCGCAAGCCGTATCCGAGTGACTCTCCAGCGTGGGGAGTCCGCCAGCGTGTCTTGTCAGGTGGCGGGTCGTGGACGAAGATCTCCCCGACGGGGCTATCTCGCGGGGGTGGCAGGACGTGAGCAGCAGGTTATGGACGGTGACGGCCCTGGTGGCGGTCGTGGTGACCGTCTCGTCTTGCGACGCTGACACCCCGCCGAAGGACACGCCCCAGCCCTCCGCCGCGAGCTCCGCGACCTCGCTCCCGCCGAATCCGCCCCCTTCTCCCACCCAGCCGACCGCCTGGGCGGCCGGGCTCTGCCTTGATGTTCAGGTGCCCAAGCCGGACAGCCAGGTTCCCGCGCTGGTCGACTGCGCCCTCGCGACGGCCGGGGTTCAGATCACCAAGCTCGTCTACCAGGGCAATGGGCCGGTGGAGTGCCCGAAGGACACCGACGGGATGCTGGACACCCCGACCGGTCTGGAGCCGCCGCGTACAGCCTGCCTGCGCAACCGCCGCGCCCCGCACCCGGGGGACGTCGGCAAGGGCGGTGGGATTCTGCGCGTCGGCGACTGCACGCTCATCGAGGACGATCCCGTCGTCTCCGTCGAGGAGCGGGCCTGCTACGACGCCCACGGCCCCGGCAGGATCAGGTCCTTCACCAAGACGAAGAAGGCGTGCACGCGCAAGATCTGGTCCTACGCCTACAAGTGGCAGGGCTCTTACGTGTGCGTCGGTCCGGGGGAGGACGCCAAGGAGGTCGGTCCGCGGTACGCGCTCGCGAGCTGCCTGACCGCGCCCAAGACCAAGAAGCGCAAGACGGTCTTCGGGACCGAGACCTCCATCGTCGGCGGGCTGAAGAAGGTGTCCTGCAAGGCGAAGAAGGCGTGGGGGAAGGTCGTCGGGCACGTCAGCATCGAGTTCGAGTGCCGGCGGCCGGCCGACTACTCGGTGACCAGCTCGACCACGATGTACGGGCTGGTCCACGGCCCCGATCCCTACCCGTCGGTCACCTGCATCCGGAGACTCTGACCGCGCCCGGGGGCGAAGACTCCGCGCCTGAGGCACAGGACTCCGCGCCTGCGGTGCGGCCCCCGCGCGTGCGTGCGCGGTCTCCCGGGGGCAGCGCGCGGCTGCCTCCTTTGTTTGGCTGGCATCTAAACTAATGAGCGACCGTTGACGTTTGTTGGTTGGGACGGAAAACTAACTCGCGAGCCGTGCCGGTCACCTGAAGGAGCCTTCATGCCCTACCGCCCGCCCCTGGTCGCGCACGAGTACTTTGTCGCCGACCCGCCGGAGCTGCCGGTCCGTACGCGGGGCGAACAGGGCCTGTCCGCGTTGACCGCCGCCGAGCCGGTGGCCGTGGACGACTCGGGGGTGACGCTGAAGGGCATCACCTCGGCGGAGGAGAGCCTGGTCGTACAGGTGCGGGTGGCGGGGGAGGGAGTGATCCGGGTCCGGCTCGGCCAGGACGTGGACGCCCGCTCTCGCTCGGCCCGGGCGACCTCCCTGGTGACGCCGGGCACGTACGCCGGAGCCCGGGTGGAGACCCGGTCCGGCGGCCTGACCATCGACGCGGGCTCATTGCGCGCGGAGATCAGCCTGGATCCGTGGCGGCTGCGGTTCACCGACGCGGCGGGCGCCACGCTGGTGGAGCAGGACCGGGGGCACACCGACATCAGCGGGCGGCTGCGTACGCTGCCGTTCGGGCGCTCCCACGCCGACGGCGTCACGGTGGCCTACCACGAGAGCTTCGCCGCGCCGGCCGACGAGGCGTTCGCCGGGTTCGGGGAGTCGTTCACCCCGCTCGACAAGCGCGGCCAGCGGCCCGTCATGTGGAACTTCGACGCCTTCGGCGCCGAGTCGCAGCGCGCCTACAAGAACGTGCCCTTCTACCAGTCGAGCAGGGGATACGGCATCGTCGTCGACAGCGGGGCGCCGACGGAGTTCGACGTCTGCCAGTCCACGCACAGCGTCGTGCAGATCGTCGTCCCCGACGACCTGATCGACTACTACGTGATCGCCGGGCCGACGCCGCCGGAGATCCTCGACCGCTACGACCGGCTGACCTGCCGTCCGGCGCTGCCGCCGAAGTGGGCGTTCGGCACCTGGATCTCCTCGGGCTTCTTCGTGGACAGCCAGGAGCGGGTCATGACGCGGGCCCGGAAGATCCGCGAGCGCGGCATCCCGTGCGACGTGCTGCACCTGGACACCTACTGGCAGACCGACGGCCACTGGTCGGACCTGCGCTGGGACGAGGCCCGCTTCCCCGACCCGGCCGGGATGCTCGCCGAGCTCGACGGGATGGGCTTCAAGGTCTGCCTCTGGATGAACCCCTACATCTCCCACCTGAGCCCAGCTTTCCCGCAAGCCGCCGAAGCCGGATATTTCCTGAAAAATCAGGATGGCGAGGCGTATGTCGCCGACTGCTGGCACGGCTCCTACCCGGCCTGCGGCATCGTCGACTTCACCAACCCGGCCGCCGTCGCCTGGTTCCAGGGGCTGCTCCGCCCCCTGCTCCAGCAGGGCGCGCAGGCGTTCAAGACCGACTTCGCCGAGGGCGTGCCGCACGACGCGACGGCCTACAACGGCATGACCGGCACCGACCTGCACAACGTCTACACGCTGCTGTTCAACGACGCCGTCGCCGAGGTGACCCGCGAGGTCCACGGGCACGGCCTGGTCTGGGCCCGCTCGTCGTTCCTGGGCGGCCAGCGGCACTCGGCCCAGTGGAGCGGAGACACCTTCACCAGCTACCCGGCGATGGGCAGCACGCTGCGCGGCGGCCTGGCCCACGGCCTGTCGGGCGTGCCGTTCTGGAGCCACGACGCGGGCGGCTTCACCGGCCGACCGGCCGACGACCTCTACGTCCGCTGGACCCAGTTCGGCGCGCTGTCCCCGCTGCTGCGGCTGCACGGCACCACCAGCCGTGAGCCGTGGGAGTTCCCCGAGGTGGAGGCCGAGGCGGTGGCCGCGCTGCGGCTGAGGTACCGGCTCATGCCCTACCTCTACTCGGCGGCCGTGGACGCCGCGCGGACCGGCGCGCCGATGATGCGCGCGCTGTGCGTCGACCATCCGGGCGACCCCGTCGCCTGGCAGGCCGACCTGGAGTATCTGCTCGGCCGCGACCTGCTGGTCGCGCCCATGACCACGCCCGAGGACACCCGGCAGGTGTACCTGCCCGAGGGCCGGTGGGTCGACTACTGGACCGGGGAAGTGCTGGAGGGCGGGCGCTACCGCGCCGTCTCGGCGCCGCTGGAGCGGATCCCGCTGTTCGTCCGGTATGGCGCGCTCATCCCGGTCACCACGCCTGGGGACACCGTGGACGTCCCCTCGGAGATCACCCTTGTCGCCTTCGGGGGCGGCGACAGCCGTAGCACGGTCCACGACCTCGACGGCGAGACCGTCGTCGAGGCCACCCGCGACGGCGACACCTTGCACGTCACCGTCACCGGTCCGAAGCGGGTCGCCGGGGTCGAGTTCGCCCCCGTGGCGGGCGCCCCGGTCCGGGCGGTCATCACCTCCCAGGAGACACCATGATCAAGCTGAGAAGTGCCGCGGCGGCGCTCGCCGTCGCGGCATTGACCCTGACCGCCTGCGGCTCCGGCTCGGACGGGCAGCAGCCCGCCGCGAGCGGCCAGCCGCGCGTGCTCAAACTGTGGCACTACGAGAGCGCCGAGGGCGCGATGGGCAAGGCCTGGGCGGCGGCGATCAAGAAGTTCGAGTCGACCCACCCGGGCGTGACGGTGAAGTTCGAGGAGAAGGGCTTCGAGCAGATCCAGAAGACGGCCAGCATGGTGCTCAACTCCGACGAGGCGCCCGACGTCATGGAGTACAACAAGGGCAACGCCACCGCCGGGCTGCTGTCGAAGCAGGGCCTGCTGACGGACCTGACGGAGCAGGCGACCAAGCGCGGCTGGGACAAACTGCTGTCGGCCAGCCTGCAGACCACCGCCAAGTATGACGACCGGGGCATCATGGGCTCCGGCAAGTGGTTCGGCGTGCCGAACTACGGCGAGTACGTGATGGTCTACTACAACAAGGACCTGTTCAAGAAGAACGGCGTCACGGTGCCGACCACGTTCGAGGAGTTCACCGCGGCGCTGGACAAGTTCGCCAAGGCCGGCCTCACGCCCATCTCCACCGCCGGGGCCGAATACCCCGCCCAGCAGATCTTCTACCTGCTCGCGCTGAGCAAGGCCAACCGGGCGTGGGTCGACTCCTACGAGCTCTACAAGGGCAAGGTCGACTTCCACGGCCCCGAGCTCACCTACGCCGCCGACACGATGGCCGACTGGGTGAAGAAGGGCTACATCGCCAAGGACTCGGCCGGCATCAAGGCCGAGGACATGGCCACCGCGTTCATCGGCGGCAAGTTCCCGATCATGGTGTCCGGCAGCTGGTGGTACGGCCGGTTCCAGACGGAGATCAAGAAGTTCGAGTGGGGCTCGTTCCTGTGGCCCGGCAACCAGCTCGCCCCCGGCTCCAGCGGCAACATCTGGGTCGTCCCCGAGAAGTCCAAGAACAAGGATCTGGCCTACGACTTCATCGACATCACGATGAGCAAGGAGATCCAGAACCTGCTCGGCAACTCCGGCGGCGTCCCCGTCGCGGCCGACCCGGCCGCCATCACCGACCCCAAGAGCAAGGAGCTCATCGACAACTTCAACAAGCTCACCTCGCAGGACCAGCTGGCCTTCTACCCCGACTGGCCGGCCCCCGGCTACTACGACGTCCTCGTGGCCGGCGTCCAGAACCTCATCAACGGCAGCAAGCCCCCGGCGAAGGTCCTCGACGAGATCGCCCAGCCGTACAACGAGAACCTCGCCGACCTTGGCAACTAGAACAGAGCGTGGCTACTGGCCGTACCTGATCCCCAGCGCGGTGCTGTTCACCGCGGTCATCGTAGTGCCGTTCGTGATGAATGTCGCGACGAGCTTCACCCGCTGGTCGGGGGTGGGCACACCCACCTGGATCGGTCTGCAGAACTACGTCCGGCTGTTCGCGGACGAGCGCTTCTGGACGTCCTTCCGCAACAATGTGGGGCTGATCGTCGCGATGGCGATCATCCCCACGGTGCTCGGCCTGGTGCTGGCCGCCGCGTTGTTCGACTACATCGGCAAGAGGTTCGGCCCCCGCACGGCCGCGGCCCTGCGGGCGGCCTACTACCTGCCGCAGGTGCTGCCCGTCGCGGTGGCCGGGGTGGTGTGGGGCTGGATGCTGCACCCGACCTACGGCGCGGTGAACCAGATCTTCGGGCTGAAGGTCAACTGGCTCGGCGATCCCGACTACGCGCTGGCCACCGTGATGGCGGTGATGGTGTGGTTCCAGCTCGGCTACCCGGTCGTCATCTTCATGGCCGGGCTGCAGCGGGCCGACCCGGCCCTGCACGAGGCGGCGGAGATCGACGGGGCCTCGTGGTGGCGCAGGTTCTGGCACATCACGATCCCGCAGATCCGTCCTGAGATCTTCGTCGTGCTCCTGACGTGCACGATCGCCGCGCTCAAGGTGTTCGGGCCGATCTTCGTGCTCACCAGGGGAGGGCCGGGCAACGCCACGATGGTGCCCTCGTACTTCTCCTACCTGAACTTCTTCCAGAAGGCCAACATCGGCTACGGCTCGGCCATCGCCACCGTCCTGGCGCTGATCATCGTCGTGGTGACCTCGGCCTTCCTGTTCCTCCAGGAGCGGAAGCCGTGAGACGCTACCCGATCCTGGCCGCGCTGACGGTGCTCGCCGTCGTCATGCTGTTCCCGTTCGTCATCGTCACCTTCAACGCCTTCAAGACGCCCGCCGAGTATTCGGCGGGCAGCCCGCTGAGCCCGCCGCAAGGTCTGAACCTGGACGGGATCATCGCGTTCTGGACCCGGGTCGACTTCGGCGAGAAGCTCCTCAACAGCCTGGTGATCAGCGGCTCCGTCGCCCTGCTCGCCGTGCTGCTGTCGGTGCTCAACGCCTACGCCCTCGGCATCGGCCGGGTACGCGGCCGGCTGTGGATCCTCGTGCTGTTCCTGGTGGCCAACACGCTGCCGCAGGAGTCGCTGGCCTACCCGCTCTACTACCTGGCCAAGGCGGCCGGCCTGTACGACTCCAAGCTGTCGGTGATCATCGTGTTCACCGTCATCCAGGCCGCCTTCGGTACCTACCTGCTCAGCGCCGTGCTCGGCCAGTTCCCGAAGGAGATCCTCGAGGCGGCGCGGATGGACGGCGCGGGGCGGTTCCTGGCGCTGTGGCGGATCGTCGTCCCGATCAGCAGGCCCACGCTGTCGGTCCTGGTGATCTTCTTCTTCATCTGGACCTGGAACGAGTTCTTCCTTCCGCTCATCTTCCTGGTCTCCAACGACACCCAGACGGTGCCGGTCGCCCTCGGCGTGCTGCAGGGCGAGAAGTACATGGACGCCACCATGTCCAGCGCCTCGGCGCTGCTCGGCATCGTCCCGGCCGTCGCGTTCTTCCTCATCTTCCAGCGGACGCTGACCAGGGGCATCACGGTCGGCGCCATCAAGTAGGAGCTCCCGAATGAAGCGATTCCTGGCGGCCGCCTTGCTGGCGGTCACCATGGGCGCGGCGCCCGTCAACGCCGCGCCCGGCCATGCCGCGACGGTCCTGCCGTACCAGGACCCGGCCGTGCCGCTCGACCAGCGCGTCGGCGACCTCCTGGGCCGGCTCACCCTCGACGAGAAGATCTCGCTGCTGCACCAGTCGCAGCCGGCGATCCCCAGGCTCGGCCTGCCGTACTTCAAGGCCGGGACCGAGGCGCTGCACGGCGTCGCCTGGTCCAACGACCACAACGACGCCTGGACTCAGAAGCTGGCCAGCGGCACCGTCTTCCCGCAGGCGGTCGGCCTGGCCAGCACCTGGGACCCGGAGCTGATCAAGCGGGTCGGCTCGGCCGTGGGCGACGAGGTGCGCGGTTACAACGCCATCGACCCGGTCCTGTGGGGCACCCAGGTGTGGGCGCCGGTGGTCAACCTGCTGCGCGACCCGCGCTGGGGCCGCAACGAGGAGGGCTACTCGGAGGACCCGCTGCTGACCGGCGCCATCTCCACCGCCTACGGCAAGGGGCTGTCCGGCGACGACCCCGTCTACCTCAAGACCGCTCCGGTGCTCAAGCACTACCTGGCCAACAACAACGAGTATCTGCGCGGCCTGACCTCCTCCAACCTGCGGCCGAGGATCAAGCACGAGTACGACGAGGCCGCCTTCAAGCCGGCCATCACCAACGACGCCGCCACCGGCGTGATGGCCTCCTACAACCTGGTCAACGGACGGCCGAACACCGTCAACCCCGACCTCGACGCGGTCGTCCGCTCGTGGACGACCAAGGACCTCTACAACGTGAGCGACGCCTGGGCGCCGGACGCGCTGCAGGAGTACGAGCACTACTACGACACCAAGCCCGAGGCCGTCGCCGCGACGCTCAAGGCCGGCCTGGACAGCTTCACGGTCAACAACGACGACCCCTCCCTCATGACAGCGAACATCAAGTCCGCCCTCTCCCAAGGGCTGATCACCGAGGCCGACATCGACCGGGCCGTGCGGCACGTGCTGTCGATCAGGATCCGGCTCGGCCAGCTCGACCCCGACGGCGGACCGTACGCGAAGATCACCAAGGACGTGATCAACTCGGCGGCGAACCAGCGGCTCAACCGGCAGACCGCGGGCGAGGCGATGGTCCTGCTGGAGAACTCCGGCAAGACGCTGCCGCTCTCGCCAGGCCTGAAGAAGGTCGCGGTGCTCGGGCCGCTGCAGGACACCCTCTTCAGCGACTGGTACGGCGGCACCATGCCCTACCAGGTGACCCCGCTGGCCGGCATCAAGGAACGGCTCGGCGCGCGGGCGGCGGTGACCGGCGCCGACGCGCTGGACCGGATCGCCCTCAAGGACCTGGCCAGCGGCAAGTACGTCACCGCGACCGGCACCACGGGCCAGAGCGTCGTCGTCTCCGACACCGCGCCCGGCGGCGCCTCGACCTGGGACCAGACCGACTGGACCGGCGACGTCTCGACCCTGCGCAACGTGGGCAACGGCAAGCTGCTGACCGGCAACTTCGGGCCGTACGTCACCAACTCCGACGTCCCCGGCGGCTGGTTCGTCCAGCAGCAGTTCCGGCTGGAGGGCCAGGCGGACGGCACGTACCTGATCCAGTACGTCGGCTACGAGGTCAACGAGGGCTGGTGGCCCTTCCCCGAGCACTACGTGACCGTCGGCGCGGACGGCACGCTCGGCACCGGGACGAAGGCCGCCGCGGCGCACTTCGCCAGGGAGGTCGTCCAGAGCGGCGCCAAGACCGCGGCGGCGGCGGCCAAGGGCGCCGACGCGGCGGTGGTCGTGGTCGGCAGCAACCCGTTCGTCTACGGCCGCGAGAACCACGACCGCTCCACCCTCGCGCTCGGCCAGGGCCAGCAGGAGCTGATCAAGGCCGTGCGGGCGGCCAACCCCAACACCGTGGTCGTCCTGGAGGACAGCTACCCGACCACCATGAACGTGGACACCCCGGCCCTGCTCTGGACCACCCACGCGGGCGCCGAGACCGGGCACGCCGTGGCCGACGTGCTCTTCGGCGACCGCAACCCGGCGGGCCGGCTCACCCAGACGTGGTACCGCTCCGACGACCTGCCGGACATCCTGGACTACGACCTCACCAAGACCGGGATGACCTACCTCTATCACCGGGGCGACCCGCGCTACGCCTTCGGCCACGGCCTCAGCTACACCACTTTCGGCTACCAGGGCCTGAAGGTGACCCCGCGCGGCGACTCCTACGACGTCACCGTCAAGGTCACCAACACGGGGTCGCGGGCCGGTGACGAGGTCGTCCAGCTCTACACCCACCAGCAGAGCTCGCGCGTCACCCAGCCGGTCAAGCAGCTGCGCGGCTTCACCCGCCTCACGCTGCGCCCCGGCGAGAGCCGTACGGTGAAGCTGACCGTCAAGAAGGCCGACCTGGCCCTGTGGGACGTCACCCGCGGCAAGTGGACCGTGGAGTCGGCCGCCCACGACGTCCTGGTCGGCGGCTCCTCCTCGGCCATCAGGCAGCGCGCGACCTTCCAGGTGAGCGGCGAGCGGATCCCGCCCCGTGACCTGACCAGGAGCACCCGGGCGATCGACTTCGACGACTACTCCGGCGTGGACCTGGTCGACACCTCGAAGGCGAGCGGTGAGGCGATCGGGGCGGTCACGGGCGACTGGCTGAAGTTCGCCGACACCGACCTGCGCGGCGGGCTCACCGGCATCACCGCGGGCGTGTCCTCGGTGGCGGGCGGCTCCTTCGAGGTCCGCGCGGGCTCCCCGTCGGGCGCGCTGCTGGCCACCGTCGCGGTCCCGGCCACCGGCGGCATCTACCAGTACGGCACCACGTCGGCGACGCTGTCCCGCGCCGGCGGGATCCGGGATCTCTACCTGGTCTTCAAGGGCGACCTGCGGATCAAGGACCTGACCCTCACCAAGTAAGTTTGGTTAATAACCAAACTATTGACCTTGCTCGGAGGCTGTGTGAGCCTCTGAGTGAGGGTTCGGGGACCTCGCGACCATGTGCGCTGGAGCGGCGACGGCAGGGTCCTGTACCCGGTCGTGCATGGCGGTCATCTGCTGCTGTGGGGCCTTCGGCCCCGGAGAGGGAAACCGCTCATGCGAAGAAGGTTGTTCAGCCTGCTCGCGGTGGCTGCCATCGCCGTGGCGATGGTGGTGGTGCGGATGGCGCCGGTCGGCGCCGTCGCCGCGGATCCGTACGCCTTCAAGGGAGTGAAGATCGGCGGCGGCGGCTTCGTCCCCGGCATCGTCTTCAACCAGAAGGAGAAGGACCTCATCTACGCCCGGACCGACATCGGTGGCGTCTACCGCTGGGACAAGACCAAGTGGACGCCGCTGCTCGACGGCATCGGCTGGGACAAGTGGAGCTGGGTCGGCGGCGTCAGCGTCGCCACCGACCCCGTCGACCCGAACCGGGTCTACGTCGCCACCGGCATGTACACCAACGACTGGGACGCCAACAACGGCGCGATCCTGCGCTCCACCGACCGGGGCAACACCTGGGCGGCCACCGAGCTGCCGTTCAAGGGCTTCGGCAACATGCCGGGCCGCGGCATGGGCGAGCGCCTGGTCATCGACCCGAACAAGAACAACATCCTCTTCTACGGCACCGCCAACAAGAACGGCCTGTGGAAGAGCACCGACTACGGCGTCACCTGGGCCAAGGTCACGAGCTTCCCGAACGTCGGCAACTTCGCCCAGGACCCGAACGACACCCAGTACAACTACAACACGATGACCCAGGGCATCCCCTGGATCACCTTCGACCCGCGCACCGGTTCGGCCGGCACCGCCACCAAGACGATCTACGCCGGGGTGGCCGACAAGGACAACAACGTCTACCGTTCCACCGACGGCGGCGTCACCTGGAGCCGGGTGGCCGGCCAGCCGACCGGCTACATCCCGCACAAGGGCGTGCTCGACGCCGTCAACGGCTACCTCTACCTGGCCACCGGCAACACCGGCGGGCCGTACGTGGGCGAGGACGGCGAGGTGTGGCGCTACGCCACCGCCACCGGCACCTGGACCGAGATCACCCCGACCCCCGACGCCGACCGCTACTACGGCTTCAGCGGCATGACCATCGACCGCCAGAACCCGAGCACGATCATGGTCGCCAGCCAGGTATCGTGGTGGCCGGACAACATCATGTTCCGCAGCACCGACAGCGGCGCCACCTGGACGCGGATCTGGGACTGGAACGGCTACCCCAACCGGACCTTCCGCTACACCCAGGACGTCTCCTCCCATCCGTGGCTGGCCATGGGCAACCCGCAGCCTCCTGAGATCACGCCCAAGCTCGGCTGGATGACCGAGGCGATGGAGATCGACCCGTTCGACTCCAACCGGCTGCTGTACGGCACCGGCGCCACCATCTACGGCACCGCCAACCTCAAGCAGTGGGACGCCGCCGGCGGCAAGATCACGATCAAGCCGTTCATCGAGGGGCTGGAGGAGACCGCGGTCCTCGACCTGATCAGCCCGCCGACCGGGGCGCCCCTGCTCTCGGCGGTCGGCGACATCGGCGGCTTCGTGCACAGCAACCTCGACGCGGTGCCGCCGATGATGTACACCCAGCCCAACCTCGTCACCACCAGGAGCATGGACTACGCCGAGCTCAGCCCGTCGAACATGGTCCGCGCCGGTGACAACGACACGGCCGGGGTGACCCGCATCGGGTTCTCCTCCAACGGAGGCGCCAACTGGTGGCAGGCCAGCAGCGAGCCGGGCGGGGTCACCCAGGGCGGCAGCGTCGCGATCTCGGCCAACGCCGGCACCACGGTGTGGTCGCCGACCGGCGGGGCGGTGAGCCGCTCGACCGACTCGGGCAGCTCCTGGACCGCCGCCTCGGGCATCCCGGCCCAGGCGCAGGTGCGCTCCGACCGGGTCAACCCGAACAAGTTCTACGGCTACTCCGGCGGCAAGTTCTACGTCAGCACCAACGCGGGCGCCACCTTCACCCAGTCCGCCGCCACCGGGCTGCCCACTGGCAGCGCCACCGTCAAGTTCAAGGTCGTGCCCGGCAAGGAGGGCCACATCTGGCTCGCCGGCGGCGCCCCGTCGACCGGCAAGTACGACCCCGCGGGCACCTACGGCCTGTGGCGCTCGACCGACTCCGGCGCCACCTTCACCAAGCTCGCCAACGTCACAGCGGCCGAGAACGTCGGCTTCGGCAAGGCGGCCCCCGGCGGCTCGTACATGGCGATCTACCTGGTCGGCCAGATCGACGGCGTGCACGGGTTGTTCCGCTCCGACGACGCGGGCGCCTCGTGGGTGCGGATCAACGACGACCGGCACCAGTACGCCAACATGGGCGAGGCGCTCACCGGTGACCCCCGTGTGTACGGCCGCGTCTACCTCGGCACCAACGGCCGCGGCATCATCTACGGCGACCGTACCGGCCCCAACCCGACCCCCACCCCGACTCCGACGCCCACCCCGACCCCGACCCCGACTCCCACGCCCACCCCGACGCCCACGCCGACGCCGGTTCCGGGCAAGTCGTGCGCGGCGACCTACGCGCCCAGCGGCCAGTGGCAGGGCGGCTTCCAGGCCGGGGTGACGGTGAAGAACTCCGGCACCGTCGCCATCACCGGATGGACGGTCGGCTGGACCTTCCCCAACGGCCAGACCATCACCCAGCTCTGGAACGGCGCCCACACCCAGACCGGCGCCGCCGTCAAGGTCACCAACGTCAGCTACAACGGCGCGCTGGATCCGGGCGCGAGCACCACGTTCGGCTTCACGGGCAACTGGACGAGCAGCAACGACCCGCCCGCCACGGTCACCTGCACCCCCGCCTGACAACAGGAGGGCTGACCGAGGGAGAGGACTCTCCCTCGGTCAGCCCTTGCCGGTCCTTCGTCAGCCCTTGACTGCGCCGATGATGACGCCCTTCGTGAAGTGCTTCTGCACGAAGGGGTAGATGACCAGCACCGGGATGAGCGCCAGCGTCACGATGGCCATCTGGATCGCCAGGCTCGGCGGCAGCGCGTGCCCGCCGACCGCGGTGTCACCCGTCTGCCCGACGAACATCGACTGCCCCTGAAGCACGAACTGCCGCAGCACCACCTGCAGCGGCCACTTGGTGCTGTCGTTGAGATAGAGGGTGGCGTTGAAGAAGGCGTTCCAGTAGCCGACCGCGTAGAACAGCCCGATCACCGCCGTGACGCCCTTGGACATGGGCAGCACGATCCGCCACAGGATGCGGAACTCGCTCGCCCCGTCGATCCGCGCGCTGTCGGTGACCTCTTCTGGGATGTTCATGAAGAAGGCCCGCATGACGACCAGGTTGAACGCGGTGACGGCGGTCGGCAGGATCAGCGCCCAGTACGAGTCGATCAGCCCCAGCGAGCTGACCAGCAGGTAGCTCGGGATCATGCCCGGCCCGAACAGGAAGGTCAGCAGCACGAGGAACAGCATCGGCCGGTGCAGCAGCGAGCCGGGCCGCGACAGCCCGTAGGCCGCCAGGACGGTGACCGTGAGGCTGAGCAGGGTCCCGACCACGGTCACCCCGAGGCTCACCCCGATCGACCGGGTCACCACCCCGCCCGCGAACAGCTGCTCGTAGGCGGCGAAGGACAGCTCGCCCGGCACGGTGACCAGGCCACCCGCCTTCGACACCGCCTCCTGCGTGGACAGGCTGGTCAGCACGACCATGTAGATCGGGAACAGCACGGCGGCCACGATGAGGGCCAGCACCAGCCCCTTGACGCTCGCGCCGAACCGGGTGGGCCGCTCGGCCCAGACAGGCATAGTCATGATCGTTTGTAGATTCCCTGCTCGCCGAAACGGTGGGCGACCTTGTTGGCTATGAGGATCAGGATCAGCCCGGCCACGCCCTTGACCAGGCCCGCCGCCGCGCCGTAGCTCCACTCGCCGGTCAGCAGCGTGCGCCAGTACATGAACGTGTCGAGCACCTCGGCGGCGTCGCGGCCGACGGCGTCGCGCTGCAGGAAGAACTGCTCGAAGCCGACGTTGAGCGCGTCGCCCAGCCGCAGGATCAGCAGCAGCACGAACACCGGGCGCAGGCCGGGCAGCGTGATGTGCCACAGCCGCCGCCAGCGGGAGGCGCCGTCCACGGCGGCGGCCTCGTAGAGGTGGGGGTTGATGGCGGCCAGCGCCGCGAGGAAGATGATCGTCCCCCAGCCGGCGTCCTTCCAGACCGTCTCGGCGGTGACCAGCAGAATAAACGTGTCCGGATTTGTCATGATGTCCACGCCCGCGAAGCCGTGGTCGCGCAGGATCTGCGCGAGCAGTCCCGCGCCGCCGAACATCTGCTGGAACAGGGTGACGACCAGGACCCAGGAGAAGAAGTGCGGCATGTACACGATGCCCTGGATGAACAGCCGCAGGCGGGGCCGTACGACGCTGTCGAGCAGGATGGCCAGCAGGATCGGCAGCGGGAAGTAGAAGATCAGCTGGAACGTGGTGATCGACAGCGTGTTGAGCGTCGCGTCCCAGAAGCTCTGGTCGAACATCAGCCACTGGAAGTTCGACATCCCCACCCACGGGCTGTCCTTGACGCCGACGTAGGGGGAGTAGTCCTGGAAGGCGATCACGTTGCCGAGCAGCGGCACGTAGTGGAACAGGAGCAGCAGCCCGATCGCCGGCACGGTCATGAGCAGCAGCTGCCAGTCGCGCCGGAACCGGGCCCGCAGCGAGCCCTGCTTGATCCGGACCCGTGTCTGTGTGATGCCCGAGCCGGCGGGAGAGGGCAGGTCTCCCGCCGGCCCGGCGTCCGTTGCCCGCTCGACCGCGATGTGGTCAGGCGCGGCCATTGTCCCGCAGGACCTTCATGTAGAACTCGCGTGCCTCGTCGCCGCCGTCGCGCCGCCACTCCGTCGCGATCTGCTTGGCGTCACTGACCGGGCGGCGGCCGCGCATGATGTCGGTGAACTTGTCCTCGGTCGGCACCTGCAGGCCCGAGTACTTCGACGGCCGCTGGATCCTGATCCCGTCGAACGGCGTCTTCTCGATGTACTTGAAGGAGGCGTTCTGCCAGTCGATGTTGGCCTTGGCCGCCTCGGGGAAGGGCCAGTCCACGTAGAGGGGACGGCCGCCCAGGAAGCCGTAGGTGTAGGCGACCTCCTTGCGGCCCAGGTCGGTGCTCTGCGGGATGCCCTTGGCGTCGAGGGTGAAGTGCTTGCCCTTGATCCCGAAGTTGGAGAGCTCGTACTCCTTGGTCCCGTACGGGGCGGCGCACCAGTTGAGGATGGACAGGATCTCCTCCATCTTCTCCTTCGGCAGCCCCTTCTTGATGAAGGTGAACATGCCCGCCGCGTTGTTGTGATACATGATCGGCGTGCCGCCGTCATGGGCGAACAGCGGGAAGACGCCCAGCGCGAAGTCGGGGTTCTTGCCGGTGTGCTGCTGGAGCAGCTCCTTCCAGCCGCCGAGGCCGTCCTTGTAGATGGTGATCTGGCCCGCGCCGATCAGGTCCTTCTCGTTGGCGCCCTTGCTGCCGGCGACGCTCGGATGGATGAGCCCCTCGGCGAAGAGCTTGCGCATCCAGGCCAGCATCTCCTCGAACTCCGGCGTCTCGTACTTGTGCGTCAGCTTGCCGCCGGCGTAGCGCCAGTCCTGCGGGACGCCGAAGATGGGCCAGGCCATCTCGTGGATGTCGCCGAACGCCCAGCGCTTGGCCTTCGCGTCGGTGATCGTCTTGCCGAGCTGGTAGAGCTCGTCGGCGGTCTTGGGGTTCTGGTTCCAGCCGTTCTTGTCGAACAGGTCCTTGCGGTAGAGCAGGGCGTACGGGAAGGGCTCTGTGGGGTAGGGGATCGCCATCAGCTTGCCGTTCCACACCGACCACTCCCACGCGGGGGTCGGCAGGTTGGCCAGCAGCGGGTACGGCTTCACCTTGTCGCCTTGCAGATACGGCGTGAGGTCCTCGAACGCCTTGTCCACGGCGGTGTTGAAGTCCGCCATCTTGTCGATCTCCCAGCTCGGGAGGGCGAAGATGTCGGGCAGGTCGCCGGAGGCCAGCCGGGCGATCGCCTTGTCGGCGTAGGTGTTGCCGTCGGCGATCTGGAACTCGACCGTCGCGCCGATGTCGGCGTTGACCGCCTGGAAGTAGGTGTTGCCCGGCAACCCGGGCGGCGGCGGGCCCCACAGCGGGGTCATCGCCTTGTAGGTGCCGCCCTTACCCGCCTTCTGGGTGAGCGCCGCGGTGGGGGCGGCCGGGTAGGTGGTGAAGCCGCCGGCGATGCCCGGCACGCCCGGCAGGTTGGAGACCGTGCCGGCCAGGTCGGGCTTGACGCCGGCGAACTCGACGTACGCCGGCGTGAGCTGGGTCAGCTTGTCCGCGGCGGCCGCGGTCGCGCCGCTCGAGCCGGGCCGGGTCCCGGTCGGGGCGGAGCAGGCGGCGAGGGTGGTCAGACCGGCCAGGCCGAGAAATCCTCGGCGAGTCATCGACGGTGTCACGACGGCTCCCTTCGTTGGTCGGGGCAGGGTGAGGGGGTGTCGGAAGGGGAGGTCTACGGGCTAGAATTAGTTCGTCTAATGACCAAACAAACTAAACCCGAGGCGATGCTGACCACAAGGTGTGGCGCCGGTCACAGATTGATGTCGGGAGTGAGATGAGATTCGCTGACGGCTCCCTGCCCGCCGTTCCTGGGGGCCCGCGCGGCTCTCGCCGACGGTGTGGGGACACTGGGTGGGGGGACGCCGGGCGTGGGGACCCCGGGGGACAGCGCACACTGGTACCGCGGCATGATCGCCCGCGACGGCCTGACGGACGGGACAGACTTTGATCACCTCATCGACCGACCCGCAGCCGGCCGACTTCGCCGACGTGCGGGCCACCAACCTGGCCGTCGTGCTGCGTTTCGTCCGCGAGCACGCGCCGTGCTCGCGGGCCGACATCGCGGCCTCCACGGGCCTGAACAAGGCGACCGTGTCGAGCCTGGTCGCCGACCTGATCGACAGGCGGCTCGTCCGCGAGACCGGCCTGACCGAGAACCGGGTGGGGAGGCCGGCCACGATGCTGGTGCTGGACGGCTCGCCGTACGCGGCGATCGGGCTGGAGATCAACGTCGACTACGTGACGGCCGTCGCCGTCGACCTGGCGGGGGAGCGGCTGCTGTCGTGGCGGCGCGCCTTCCCCGGCTCGGTGGCCGCCGTCGCCGCGATCGTCCGGCGGGTGGTCAACCGCATGGCCAAGGAGGACAAGCAGATCCTCGGCCTGACCGTGGCGGTGCCGGGCCTGGTCGACGGACAGGGCGTGGTGCGGGTCGCGCCCAACCTCGGCTGGCTCGACACCGACGTCAGCGGCGACCTCGCCAAGGCGCTGCGCGACCCCGGCTTCCCCATCCAGGCCGACAACGACGCCAACCTCGGCGCCCTGGCCGAGCACCGCTTCGGCCCCCACGGGGCGGTCACCGACCTGGTCTACCTCACCGGCGAGATGGGCGTGGGCGCCGGTGTGATCCTGGACGGCCGGCTGCGCCGTGGCGGGCGCGGCTACAGCGGCGAGATCGGCCACATCCAGATCGACCCGCTGGGGCCGGAGTGCCGGTGCGGCCGGACCGGCTGCCTGGAAGCGGTGGCCGGCATCGGCGCGGTCCTGGAGCACCTCTCGCCCTCACCGGTCGAGGTGGAACTGGAGATCGAGGAGGTCGTCCGGCGGGCCCGCGCGGGTGACGCCCACACCCTGGGCCTGCTGCGCGGCGTGGGCCGCGACCTCGGCCGCGGGGTGGCCATCCTGGCCAACCTGCTCAACCCCCAGGTGGTGATCCTCGGGGGCTACTACGTGCCGCTGGCGCCCTGGCTGCTGCCCGCCGTGGAGGCCGAGGTGCGCGAGCGCACCATCGCGCCGGAAGCCGGCGGCTGCCAGGTGGTGATCTCGTCCCTCGGCTACGACGCGGCCGCGCTCGGCGGAGCCGCCCGGGTGCTCGACTCCATCGATTCAGGAAGATTGCCGCGAATCTCTTGACCCCGCTCGCACACGCGTGCACCCTTCAGAAGAACTCCGTTCGAAACACTCGTGTAACGGGCGGGGTTTTTCTGGACCGGCTATCGAAGCGCTTCGACAGAGACTCGAAGCGCGCTCCCCCCGCTAGTCGAAGCGTTTCGACGCTCTCAGAAGGTGGCTCCATGAACGAACCGTTCCGCGACCCGGACCTCCCCCTCGCCGAGCGGATCGCCGATCTGCAGGCCCGGCTGACCGTGACCGAGAAGCTCGCACTGCTCCACCAGTACCAGGCGCCGGTCGAGCGGCTCGGCGTGGGCGCCTTCCGTACCGGCACCGAGGCCCTGCACGGCCTGGCCTGGCTGGGTCCGGCGACGGTGTTCCCGCAGGCCGTGGGGCTGGCCTCGACCTGGGACCCGGAGCTGGTCCGCAGGGTGGGGGAGGCGGCGGGCGAGGAGGTCCTGGCCTTCCACCACAAGGACCCGTCCGGCGCCGGGCGCAACGTGTGGGCCCCCGTGGTCAACCTGTTGCGCGATCCGCGCTGGGGCCGCAACGAGGAGGGCTACTCCGAAGATCCGTTGCTGACCGGCGTCATGGCCACGGCCTATGCGCGCGGGCTTCGTGGGAGCGCTCCCGTGATGCGGACCGCGCCTACCCTCAAGCACTTCCTCGGCTACAACAACGAGACCTACCGCTGCGTCACCTCCAGCAACCTGCCGCCGCGGGTCCTGCACGAGTACGAGTTGCCCGCCTACCGGCCCGCTCTGGAGAGCGGTGCCGCAGTCGCGGTCATGCCCTCCTACAACCTGGTCAACGGCCGCCCGGCGCACCTCAGCCCGCTGATCGGGCAGGTGCTGCGCGCCTGGGCGCCGGACGACCTGCTCGTGGTCAGCGACGCCTACGCACCCGGCAACCTCACCGGGCTGCAGGGGTACTACGACGACCCGGCCGAGGCGTACGCGCACGCCGTACGGGCCGGGCTCGACAGCTTCACCCAGGACGACGACCGGGCCGAGGCCACCCTCGGCCACCTGCGCGAGGCGCTGGAACGCGGCCTGCTGAGCGAGGCGGACCTCGACACCGCCGTACGCCACACGCTGTCGATCCGCTTCCGGCTCGGCGAGTTCGACCCCGCCACGCCGTACGACGACATCACCGAGGCGGTCGTCAACTGCCCCGAGCACCAGGCGCTGGCCCGCGAGGCGGCCGCCCGCTCGATCGTGCTCCTGAAGAACGACGGCCTGCTGCCCCTGGCACCGGCCGCCTGCCGCCGGATCGCGGTGCTCGGCCAGCTCGGCGACACCCTGCTGGAGGACTGGTACAGCGGCACGCTGCCGTACGAGGTGACCGCCCGCACCGGTCTGGCCGAGCGCTGCGAGACGGTCTTCTGCGAGGCCGTCGACCGCGTCACGCTGACCGCCGACGCGGGCCCCGTGGTGGCCGGGCTCGACGGCGGACCCCTGGGCATCGGGACGCCGGGGGGCCGCTTCGACCTGTTCGACTGGGGCGGCGGGGCCTTCGCCTTCCGCGCGGTCGCGACCGGCCGCTTCCTGTCCGTGGACGACGGCGGCGTCCTGGTCAACGACCAGCCCGGCCCGAACGGCTGGGAGGTGCGCCAGACCTTCCGGCTGGAACAGCGCACCCGCGGCGCCGTCGTCCTGCGCCACATCTCCACGGGCCGCTACATCGGTCTGTCCGCCGACGGGGTCTTCAGGCTGGTGGACGACGCCGACGCCGCCACGTGGCTGACGGTGGAGGTCGTCGAGAGCGGCGCCGCGGCGGCGGCGGCACTGGCGGCCACCGCGGACGTGGCGGTCGTGGTGGTGGGCGATCATCCGCTGGTCAACGGCCGCGAGACCGAGGACCGTACGGACCTGGCCCTGGCCCCCGCCCAGGACGCGGTCGTCCGGGCGGTACGGGCGGCCAACCCGCGCACGGTCATGGTGATCACCAGCGGCTACCCCGTCACCTGGTCGGACCCGGACGTGCCCGCGGTGCTGTGGTCCTCGCACGGCGGCCAGGAGTACGGCCACGCGCTGGCCGACGTGCTGTTCGGCGACGCCGACCCGCAGGGGCGGCTCACCCAGACCTGGTACCGCTCGGCCAGCGAGCTGCCCGACCTGCTCGACTACGACATCATCGCCACGGACGCCACCTATCTCTATTACCGGGGCACTCCGCTGTACCCCTTCGGCCACGGCCTCGGCTACACCACCTACGACTACTCGGGCCTCAACGTCGCGGTCGACGGGGGGACCGTCACCGCCACGGTCACGGTCACCAACACCGGCTCGCGGGCCGGCACCGAGGTCGTGCAGTTCTACACCCACCAGCGGCGTTCCCGGGTCAAGCAGCCACTGCGCCGGTTGCGGGGCTTCGAGCGGGTACGGCTGGCGCCCGGTGAGAGCCGGGCCGTCACGCTCACCTTCCCCGTGCGGGACCTGGCCTTCTGGGACGTGACGCGCGGCGGCTTCGCCGTCGAGGACGCGCCGCACCAGCTCATGGTCGGCCGCAGCGCCACCGACCTGCGGCTGAGCGCGGCCTTCCACATCGAGGGGGAGACCATCCCACCCCGGCGGGGTGCCCTGGCCGCGGCGGACCACGACGCCTACGACGCGGTCGCCTTCGTCGACGCGGCCAAGGTATCGGGCGACGCCGTGCGCTCCGAGGCCGAGGGGGCGTGGATCCTGTTCCGCGACGTCGAGCTCACCGGGGCCGCGTCGTGCCTGATCGAGGCCGCGAGCACCGAGGGCGGGGTCGTCACGCTCCGGCTGGACGACCTCCTCCACGGCCCCACGTTGGGCGCCATCCCCGTACCCCCGGCCGGGCGCTACGCTCCGGCGGCGTCCTCGGGCGAGCTTGCGGAAGCCTCGGGGGTGCACGATCTTTATGTCGTGTTCGAGAACGTGGGCATCACGCTGGGCAGGCTGGAACTGACCGGCACCGATCGAGCGGCCCCCCGATCGCCCGCCGCCGTACGCGCCGACCGGGGACGAACGGGCCGAAGCCGCATGGACCGAGACCACGCCGGCACCGGACGGACCACCACATGACGGAACGCCGCATAACGGACGGGCACGCGGCGGACGCGCGAGCTGAGGACGGGCACGCGACCGGTAGGGCGGTCACCATCGTCGAGGTGGCGCGGCACGCGGGTGTGGCGGTGAGCACGGTCTCCTACGTGCTCAGCGGCAAGCGGGCGATCTCGGCGGACACCCGGCGGCGGGTGCTCGACAGCGTGCGGACGCTCGGCTACCACCCCAACGCCGGCGCCAGGGCGCTGGCCAGCAAGCGGGCCAACGTGATCGCGCTGGTGCTGCCCCTGCGGGCCGGCATGCACGTGCCGGTGCTGATGCGTTTCGCCACCTCGGTGGTCACCGCCGCCCGCCACTTCGACCACGACGTGCTGCTCCTGACCGCCGACGAGGGCCTCGACGGGCTGCGCCGGGCCGCCGCCAGCGCGCTGGTGGACGGCCTGGTGCTGATGGACGTCGAGCTCGACGACCCCAGAGTCCCGCTGCTGCGCCGGCTCGCCGAGCCCAGCGTGCTGATCGGCTTCCCCGCCGACGCCGCCGGGGTGACCTGTGTCGACCTCGACTTCGCCGCAGCCGGGGCGCTGTGCGTGGCGCACCTGGCCGAGCGCGGGCACCACGAGGTGGTCCTGCTCGGGGCGCCGGCGGTGGTCTACGAGCGGGGGACGGGCTTCGCCCGCCGTACGCTGGAAGGCTTCACCGCCGCCCTGGCCGAGCACGGGCTCGACGGTACGGCGCTGCCGTGCGAGGAGGGCTTCGAGGAGGTCCACGCCACCGTGAGCGGGCTGCTGGCGGCCCGGCCCGGCCTTTCGGGGCTGGTCGTGCACAACGAGGCGGCCGTCAACCACGTGCTGAGCTCGCTGCGGCAGCTGGGCCGCAAGGTGCCGCAGGACCTCGCGGTGGTGGCGATCTGCCCGGACGACGTGGCCGAGCCCGCCCGGCTCACCTCGGTGCTGATCCCGGCCGAGGAGGTCGGCAGGGAGGCCGTCGGGCTGCTGATGGACAAGCTCGCGGGCCGCCCGGTGCCGCCCGCGACCCTGCTGGTCCCCCGTCTGACGGTCCGCGCGAGCACCTGACCGCACATGGGGTCCCCCGCCTGACCCGGGGCGCACCTGACCGCAGAGCCAGGTCCTTGGGTCAGCGGTGGTGGTGGCGGGTGGCGCCCTTGGCCGGGCAGCGGTCCGTCGACTCGTGGGCGAAGAGGTTGACGGTGGACGGGCGGGGGAGCGGCACGCCCGACGGGCGGGTGCCGTCGAGCAGGAGCGCCAGGTAGCGCCGCCGGTCGGCGCGGTCGTCGGAGTCGGCCCCGTGGTGGAGGGTCGTCGCCAGCGCCATCACCACGATCGCCGCCAGGTCGCGGACCAGCAGGTCGTCGCGGACCAGCCCGCGCTCCCGGGCGGCGGCCAGCACGTCGCCGAGCGGCCCCATGAACCGCTCGGCGATGCCGATCGTGAACGCCCCCGCCTCCTTCGCGGCCGACAGGAGCGCCCGGTGGCCGGACAGCGTGTCGACCACGGCCGTCAGCGCGTCGGCCAGCCCCTGCCGGGGGTCGGCGGCCACGCGGGCGGCCTGGAGGACCGGCTCGATCTCCTCGGCGAAGTAGGTCTCGAAGCAGGCCAGGATCACGCCGTCGCGGTCGCCGAAGCGCCGGTAGACGGTGGCGATGCCGACTCCGGCGCGGCGGGCGATCTCCTCCAGCGGGACGGCCGTGCCCGACTCGTGCAGGGCGGTGATCGCCGCCCTGACGATCCTGTCGGAGTTACGCAGTGCGTCCGCACGACGTCGCTGCTCTGGCACATGCCGAACGCTAGCAGCATCCACGCCGTCACTCCATGGCAGCGTTACCAGGCCACCTCGAGCGACGCCAGCCCGTACACGACGTGGAAGGAGCGGAAGTCCGCGATGGGCGCGACGGTACGCAGGCCGGGGAAGCGCTGGAAAAGGGCCTGGAAGGCGATCCGCATCTCCATCCGGGCCAGCGGCGCGCCCAGGCAGTGGTGCACGCCGTGACCGAAGGCGAGGTGGCCGGGCGCGCCGCGGGTGATGTCCAGCTCGTCGGCCTCGTCCATGAAGGCGGGGTCGCGGTTGGCGAGGGGCAGCGAGCACATCACCAGGTCGCCGGGCTGGATCGTCTGACCGGCCACCTCGGTCTCCGTGGTGCACACCCTGCCGATGCTGGCATGGAGAATGCTGAGCCAGCGCATCAGCTCCTCCACGGTGGCCTCGATCCGCTCGGGCTCCTTCTTGAGCAGGTCCAGCTGGTCCGGCTGCCGGAGCAGGGCGAGTGTGCCCAGGCCGAGCATGTTGGAGGTGGTCTCGTGCCCGGCGATCAGCAGGAGGTTGCCGATGCCGATCAGCTCGTTCGTGGTCAGGTCGTCGCCGTGCTCGCGCACCAGCATGCCCAGCAGTTCCTCGCCGGGGTCGGCCTGGATGCCCTCGACCAGCTCGGTCATGTACGCGCGCGACTCCTGCTGCAGCTTGAGGCGCTCGTCCATGGGCAGCGACACGTCGAGCAGCCGGCCGGTCCTGCGCTGGAAGTCGGCGCGGTGGGCGTACGGCACGCCGAGCAGTTCGCAGATCACCAGCGACGGGATCGGCAGGGCGAACGACGACACCAGGTCGACGGGTGAGCCGGCTCGTTCCATGGCGTCGAGGTGCTCCTCGACGATGTCCTTGATCCGCGGCTCCAGCCGCCGCATCCGGCGGAGGGTGAACTCCGGCGTCAGGAACCGGCGCAGCCGGCTGTGCTCGGGCGGGTCGAAGGAGAGCAGGTTGCCGGCGCGGAGCACCTTGAGCTCCTCCTCCGTCGCGCCGGGTGGCTGGAAGATGGTCTGACGGGCGTTGCTGAACCGCTCGGCGTCGCCCAGCACCGCGCGCGTGTCGGCATAGCGGGTCACCAGCCAGGCCTCGACGCCGAACGACGTGGTGACGCGGGTGATCCCTTCCTTCTCCCGCAGCTGCGCCAGCTCGGTGGCGGGATTGAACTCCGTCCGCCGCATGTAAAGAGGCAGCGTTGAGATGTCGCTCATACATCCCCCAGAATGACTGGTCGTCACGAAATACCCTGACAAGAAACGATAGCAACCTATCGATTAGCCGCAAGACCATCGCGGTAAACATTGGGCCTTGACGACCTTGGTGGTATCGCTAACACTCGACAACGCCCCGCCGACCGCACAGATCCGGGATCGAAAATGTTAGCGCTAACCAAGCAATCGCTAGCTCAGACGAGGAGTGCCCTGACATGAGACGTCTGAAATCCATGACCCTGGCCGTGGCGGCCGCCGCCGGCCTGGTCCTCATCACCGCAGTCCCGGCGCCCGCCGCCGCGCCGATCACCACGTCCATCTATACCGCCGATCCGGCCGCGCTGGTGGTCGGCGACACGATGTACCTCTACACGGGGCACGACGAAGCGCCCGCTGGCGGCACGAACTTCGTCATGCGGGACTGGCACGTCTTCACTTCCGGCGACGCGACGACCTGGACGGACCAGGGCGCGAAGCTGAAACTTTCAGACTTCCCATGGGCGGGCGCCGACGCGTGGGCGGGTGAGGTCGAGCCGCGCAACGGCAAGTACTACTGGTACGCCCCCGTCAACGGCAACGGCGCCGGCTGGATGGACATCGGCGTGGCGGTCGGCGACAGCCCGCTCGGCCCCTTCCACGACGCCAAGGGCGGCCCGCTGATCAGCGACAGCACCCCGGGCTCCTCGCCGCTCAACATCGACCCGACCGTCTTCACCGACGACGACGGTCAGGCCTACATCTACTGGGGCTCCTACTACGGCCTGCGCGCCGCCAAGCTCAAGCCCGACATGATCAACCTCGACGGCGGCGTGGTCACCCCGAGCGGCGTGTCGAACTTCTGGGAGGCCCCCTGGATGTTCAAGCGCAACGGCACCTACTACCTCGCCTACTCCGCCAACGACTCGGCCTGCTCCGCGCCCGGCTACGCGTGCATCCGCTACGCCACCGCGAGCAACCCGCTGGGACCGTGGACGCACCGGGGAGTGGTGCTGGACCAGGTCTCCTCGACCACCAACCACCCGGCGATCATCGAGTTCAAGGGCCAGTGGTACATGGTCTACCACAACGCGGCCAGCCCGGGAGGTGGCAACTTCCGCCGCTCGGTGACGCTCGACAAGCTCTACTGGAACGCCGACGGCACCATGCAGAAGGTCGTGCAGACGACGGGTCCCGCCAACCCCGGCAACCTGGCGCTCAGCGCGACGGCGTCCACCTCCTACGTCTCGCCGTGGGAGACACTCGGCGCGGTCAACGACGGCTTCACCCCGGCCAACTCGGCCGACCACAGCCACGGCGCCTACGGCAACTGGAGCCACCAGGGCACCGAGTGGCTGGAGTACCAGTGGCCGTCCGCGCAGAGCGTCAACCGGGTCGGCGTCTACTGGTTCGACGATGACCAGGGCATCGACCTGCCCGCCTCCTGCAAGGTCCAGTACTGGAACGGCAGCGCGTACGTGGACGTGCCCGGACAGTCGGCCTGCGGAACGGCGGCCAACACCTTCAACACCACGACGTTCACGGCGGTCTCGACGACCAGGCTCCGGCTGAGCGTCACCTCGAAGACCGGCTTCTCGACCGGCGTCCTCGAATGGCAGGTACCGCGATGAAACGTATAGCATTCCTCCCGATCCTGTTACTCAGCTTCTTTCTCGTCCCCGCGGGTCCCGCCGTGGCCGCCGAGGTCAACCTGGCCACGACGGCGACCCCGAGCGCCTCGTACACCTCCTCGTGGGAGAGCGTCGCGGCGATCAACGACAACATCGACCCGCCGAGCTCCAACGACACCGTCAACCGCCGCTGGGGCACCTGGCCCAACACCGGCCAGCAGTGGGCCGAGCTGACCTGGGCCCAGGCGCAGACGCTCAGGGTCGCCCAGGTGTACTTCTTCGACGACAACGGCGGCGTACGCGTCCCCGCCTCGTGGAAGCTGCAGTACTGGACCGGCAGCGCCTACAACGACGTGCCGAACGCGACCGGCTACCCCACGGCGATCAACGCCTACAACAAGGTGACGTTCGGCCAGGTGAGCACCACGCGGCTGCGCGTACTCCTGCAGAGCGGCCAGGGCTCGGTCGGGCTGCTGGAGGTCAAGGCGTTCACCAACGACCCGGGCGGCGGCGGCAGCCCGAGCACCTGGAACCCGCCCGCCAACCTGGTCACGCCGCTCAACGAGGTCTGGTCGCACGTCGAGAGCACGTACCCCAACCTGTACGGCTTCCGCAACTACGGCTGGGACCAGGTCATGGCCAACGGCGGCTCGATCAACTACTGCGTGCGCTGGGACAGCTCCGCCACGGTGACCGCCGCCCAGCGTGACCAGATCCACGCGACGCTGGCCAGGCAGTTCAAGAAGTGGATGGACGTGATGGCCGGGCACAACAACTGGCCCTACACCAACGTGCCGGTCAAGGTCGTCGGCTGGGCCGTGCGCGACCGCGCCCAGCTCCAGTGGAGCGACAACTCGGTCGACATCTACGTCAACAACATCCGCGAGAACGCGCCGCAGTGCGCCGAGCCGTGCGGGCGCTTCTTCAACCAGAGCGGCAATTACCCGAACTGTCCTGGTGGCGCGTCCCACCACTACGACATGTCGCTGTGGCTCACCGCGGGCTTCGGCGGTGGCGCGGGCGGTGACTGGGGTCAGCGCATCGGCAGCGAGTACTACATGAGCAACCTCAACACCGACAACGTGCACATCCTGCTGCACGAGATGGGCCATTCGTTCGGTCTGGATGACTTCTACGACTGGACTCCGACGGGGGTGTGCTGCTTCCTGATGAAGGCCGGCAGCGCGACCTCGATCACCGACTTCGACGCCTGGATGCTCCGCGACTGGTGGCGGCACCTGAAGAGCCGTTACGGGCGCTGAACCTCCGTGAAGTAGGGCGGCGGCCACGCGAGGCCGCCGCCCTACTCACGCGTTGACGGTGAGTTTGTAGTCGCGGGTGACGGGCGTGCTGAGCTTGTCGTAGTCCCTGAGCTGCACGGTGAAGGAGAAGGTGCCCGCCGCGGCGGGCTTGCCGGTGATCGCGCCGGTGAACCGGTCGAGGGCCAGCCCTTCGGGCAGCGCGCCGCCGGTGACCTGCCAGTCGTAGAAGGGCACGCCCCCCTTGGCCTGGAGCCGCTGGTCGTAGGCGGCGCCCGCCTTGCCGGTCTTGACCGAGGCGGACTCGATCGAGGGCTTGAGGAAGGGGGTCAGCTTCTTGTTCAGCTTCCAGCCGGCGTTCTCCGCGATCAGCAGCGTCAGCTTGGTCAGCTCCCACTGCCGGGTCGGGAAGACGTGGCGCCAGCCGCCGCTCTGGCCGCTGAGCCGGTCCCAGTACGGCTCGTCACCGGGCACGTGATAGCTGGTGTCGAGCGGGACCGGGTAGCCCTGATAGTCGATGACCTCCTGGTCGTCCCTGCCCTTGCTCTTGTCGCCCATGCTCTCGACGTACTTCGCCATGCCCGCCCAATCGCTGTGGAAGGCGACGGCGTGGCCGTACTCGTGCATGACCAGGCCGTGCACGTCGATGACCTGGCCGAGGTCGGTCTTATACCAGTCCTCGTCGGCCAGCGAGCTGACCAGCTTCATCAGCTGCTCGTCGTACTCCAGGATCATGCTGGTCGAGCGGTGGTAGGGGGTGGGCTTGCCGTTCTGGGTGTGGAACTTGCCGTTGATGGTCGGGTAGCCGGTCGAGTAGGGCGTCTGGATGCCGCGGAAGAAGACGTACATGCCGTTGTACGGCTTGGCGTTGGTGGCCTCGACCTCGTTCTGCCAGTCGTCGCCCGGCAGCTTGTTGACCTCGTCCCCGGCGGGGACGGTGTCGAACGGCTTGAGGTCGAAGAAGGCGAACCAGTTCCGTACCGCCGTCTCGGCGGCCTTGCGCACGCCCGGGTCGGAGAAGTAGCGGGTGATCGTGTCGTAGCGGTAGTCGAAGTCGATGGGGATCGTCGGCCGCAGGGCGGTCTTCTCGTCCTGCTGGACCGTGATCGGCATCGTCTGGGTGATCGTGGCGCCGGTCGCGTCGGTGGTCTTCATGACCCACTTGTGCCGCTCGTCCTGACCGGGGCCCTGCTTGGAGTGGATGGCCAGCCGGACGACCTCGCGGTCGGCCGGGCCGGTGAGCGTGAAGGACTTGGTCGCGCCGGTCGCGGTGAGCTCGCTCGGCATGTTGAGCATCAGCCGGGAGGTGCCCTCGGCCTTGAGGTCGACGGTCAGCGGATAGGCGATGCCCGCCACCTTCGGGGCCCGCACGGTCAGCTCGATGTAGGGGTTGGCCAGGTAGCCCTGCCAGTCCACGAGCCGGACGCCATGGTCGTTGACGTTGCGGTAGAAGATGTCGAACACGTCCAGGGCCGGGGCCGCCTGGCGGGCCGCCAGGCCGGGCGTGGGCACGGAGAGCGCGCCCACGAGCCCGGCCAGGACGGTAACGACGCCGATCTTTCTCACTGAGCGCTCTTTCTTCTCAAGCGAATGCCTTCACTTCCAGCAGTCCGACGGATGCCTGGCCGCTCTGGAGCGCGACCCTGAGTTTGGTGGTGTTCACACCGGTGAACGTCACGTGGTTGTAGGCGTTGAGCGCGGTCGGGTAGGTGCCCGGGATGTCGACGTACGCGGTGCCGTTCCAGTACTGCAGCTTCCAGGAGGCCGGCAGGCGCACGCCGTCGTTGTCGTCGAAGAAGTACACGTCCGCAGACCGGATCGTCTGCGCGGCCGGCCAGGTCAGCTCGGCCCACTGCGCGCCGGTGTTGGGCCAGGTGCCCCAGCGCCGGTTGACGGTGTCGTTGGAGCTCGGCGGGTCGATGCCGTCGTTGATCGCCGCGATGCTCTCCCAGGGCGAGGTGTACGACGCGGACGGCGTCGCGCTCGTGGCCAGGTTGACGGGCGTGGGACCGCCGCCGCCGACCTGGAGCTGGAACGACTTGGTCACCGGCGTGCTCCTGCTGTCGTAGTCACGCAGTTGCACGGTGAAGGTCGAGGTCCCGGCCGTCGTGGGCGTGCCGCTGATCGCGCCGGTGAAGCGGTCGAGGCTGAGCCCGGCGGGCAGCGAGCCGCTGGTGACCTGCCAGTCGTAGAACGGCACCCCGCCCTTGGCGGCGAGCGTCTGCGTGTAGCTCTGGCCGGGCGTGGCCTGCGGCAGGGAGGTGGTGGTGATGGCGGGCTTGAGGAACGGGGTCAGGTTGCGGTTCAGCTTCCAGCCCGCGTTCTCGGCCACCAGCAGGGCGAGCTTGGTGAGCATCCACCTGCGGGTGGGGAAGTAGTGCGTCCAGCCGCCGCTCTGCCCGCTCAGCCGGTCCCAGTTACGCTGGTCGCCGGGGATGTGGTAGCTGCTGTCGAGCGGCACGGCGTAGCCCATGTAGTCGACGACGTCCGGGTCGTTGCCGCCGCCGCTCACGTAGGAGCGCATCCCGGCCCAGTCGCTGTGGAAGGCGACGGCGTGGCCGTACTCGTGCATGACCAGGCCCTCCACGTCGAGGACCGAGCCGGCGATGTCGGTCTTGTACCAGTCCTCGTCGGCCAGGGAGGTGAACAGCTGCTTGTTCGCCTCGTCATACTCGAAGATCATCGCGGTGGAGCGGTGGAGCGGGCCCGCGACCTGCTGGCCGTTCCTGGTGAAGTACTTGCCGTTGGCGGCGGGGTAGCCGGTCGAGTAGGGCGACTGGATGCCGCGGAAGAAGACGTACATGCCGTTGTAGGCCGCGTTGTTGGTGACCGTGATCTCGTTCTGCCAGTCGTTGCCCGGCAGGTGGTTGTTCTCCGCCCCGGCCGCCACCGTGTCGAAGGGCGTCACGTCGAAGAACCTGAACCAGTCCTTGACGGCCTCCTCGGCGGCGGTCCTGAAGGCCGGGTTGGAGAAGTAACCGGTGACCGTGTCATAGCGGTAGTCGAAGTTGATCGGGATCGTCGGCTGCAGGGCGGTCTTCTCGTCCTGCTGGACCCGGATCGGCATCGACTGCTGGAACGTCGCGCCGCCGCCGTCCCTGATCGCCAGCCGCAGCGTGTGCGTCTCGTCCTGGCCCGCGCCGCGCTTGGAGGCGATCTCCAGCTTGAACGTCTTCTGCTCCGACGCGTTCGCGAACGTCAGCGTCTTGGTGGCGCCCGTCGCGGTCAGCTGGCTGGGCAAGTCCATCATCAGCCGGGAGGTGCCCTCGGCCTTGAGGTCGATCGTGACGGGGAACTGGGCGTCCTGCGGGGGTTTGACGGTCAGCTGGATGTACGGGTTGGCCAGGTAGCCCTCCCAGTCGACCAGCTTGACGCCGTAGGTGTTGACCGTTCTGCCGAACATGTCGACGACCTGGGCGGCGGACAGGGCGTGCGCTGGTTGCACTCCGACGAACAAGGAGCTCAGCAGCAGGAGCGCGACGGTTAATCGCTTCATGATGTGACACCTCTCAGTTCTTGATGCCGGTGAGCGTGACTCCCTCGATGAAGTAGCGCTGGAGGAAGAAGAACAGGGCCACGATGGGCACGATGACGGCCGCCGAGGCCGCCATCAGGTAGCCCCACTGCGTGATGAAGACGCTCTGGAACGAGGCCAGCCCGAGCGAGAGCGTGTACTTCTCCTCGTCCTGCAGGTAGAGCAGCGGGCCGAGGAAGTCGTTCCAGGTGCCGATGAAGGTGAAGATGGTGACCACGATGATGGCCGGCTTGGACAGCGGCATGACGATCGTCCAGTACACCCGCCACGGCGACGCCCCGTCGATGTAGGCGGCCTCGTCGAGCTCGAAGGGGATCGTCAGGAAGAACTGCCGCAGCAGGAACACGTTGAACACCCCGCCGCCCGCCCCGGCGAACCAGGCGGGCACGGTGAGCGGGACGAAGGTGTTCAGCGCGCCCAGCTCCTGCCACATGACGAAGGTCGGGATGATCGTCACCGCGTACGGCAGCATGACGCCGGTCAACAGCAGCGCGAAGACGACGTCGCGCCCCTTCCACCGCAGCCGGGAGAAGCTGAAGGCGGCCACCGAGCAGGTGAACACCGTGCCGAGCACGCAGATCACCGCGATGATCACCGTGTTGAGAAGGTAGAGGCCGAACGGCTGGGCGGTGAGCGCCTCGCCGAAGTTCGACCACTGGAACGGGCGCGGGATCCACTCCGGCGGCGCGACGAACATCTGGCTGTCGGTCATCAGCGCGCTGCGCACCAGCCAGACGAACGGCAGCAGCGTCGGGATCGCGCCCGCGGCCAGCGCCACGTACAGCAGCGCCCTGCCGTACCTGCGCGGCCGCCGCAGGCCCTGGGTCGGCGCCACGCCCTTCGCGCGGGTCCTCTCCCGCGCCGCCAGCGTGGTCATCGGGCACCTGCCATCTCGTAGTAGACCCAGCGGCGGGCGTTGCGGAACATCAGGAACGTCACCACCATGATGATCATGAAAAGCACCCAGGCGAGCGCGCTGGCGTAGCCCATCTCGCTCTCGGTGAAGGCCTTGCGGAAGAGGTAGTAGACGTAGAAGAGCGTGGCGTGGTTGGGCCCGCCCTCGGTCATCACGTACGCCTGGTTGAACACCTGGAAGGTGCCGACCACGCCGACCACCAGGTTGTAGAAGATGGTGGGCGTCATCATCGGCAGCGTCACGTGCCAGAAGCGGCGCAACGGGCCGCCCCCGTCGATCGACACCGCCTCGTACAGGTGACGCGGCACGCCCTGCAGCCCGGCCAGGAAGATCACCATGGTGTTGCCGAAGCCCCAGGTGCTCATGATGATCAGCGACGGGATCGCCATCTCCTCGCTGTAGACCCACTGCGAGGTCGGCAGCCCGGCCTGGCGCAGCAGCGAGTTGAGCAGCCCGAAGTCCGGATTGAAGATCCAGATCCAGAGCACCACGTTGGCGATCGCCGGGACCAGCGTCGGCAGATAGAAGATCGTCCGCCAGAGCGACAGGCCGCGCGCCTTCTGGTTGAGCAGCATCGCGACCGCGAAGCTGACGATCAGCGTGAGCGGCACCGCGCCGAGCGTGTAGTACGTCGTGGCGCTCAGCGACTTCCAGAACAGCTCGTCGTTGGCCATCCTGGAGTAGTTGTCCAGGCCGACGAACGACGGGCTGCCGCCGATCTGCCAGTCGGTCAGGCTGAAGAAGAACGAGGCGATCATCGGGCCGAGCGTGAAGATGGCGAACCCGAGGATGGCCGGCAACGCCATGAGGATGCCCCACCGCGTCTCGAACCTGCGCATCAGAGCGCCTGCGTGTGCTGCCAGCCCTGCAGCATCCCGGTGATCTTGGGGGCGACCGCCTTGAGGATCTCACCCGCCGGGCGCTTGCCGGACTCGATCTCCTGCAGGGCGGGGGCGAGCACGTCGCTGCTGATCACGGACATGTTCTTGACCCGGTTGCCGAACACGGGCACGCCGTGGTCGCGCGCGAAGTCGACGACCGCGGTCCTGAACTCCGGCGGGTGCTGGTCGTTCTTGATCCAGGAGTCGATGGACGCCTGGTCCTCGTAGTACTTCTTCTCCTGCGGCATCCACAGGCCCTGCTTGTACAGGTCGACGTAGCGCGGGTCGTTGTGGAAGGCGAACAGCTCGACGGCCTCCTCCACGTGCTTGGTCCCGGCGAACACCGCCGACGCGCCCGCCACCTGGGTGGCGGTGAACGGCTCCGCGTATTTGGGCAGCACACCGAGGCCGAAGTCGGTCTTGCTCTCGTTCATGTCGAGCAGTGACCAGTGGCCGTCGACCACCATGGCCACGCGCTTGGTCTTGAGCAGGATGTTCGTGCCGGGCACGTCGTCGCCGGTAGCGGCGAGCTGCCCTGGGCCGGGCATGACCCGGTGCTTGTAGATGAGATCCTGCAAGTTCTGGAACACCTTGATCGCCTCGGGTGAGTCGAGCAGGCACCGCTTGCCGGCCTCGTCGGCGAAGTCGCCGCCGTTGCCGCGCAGGAAGCCGTACCAGGCCGCGCCGTAGGTGATGCTGCTGGAGATGCCGAACTGCTTGATCTGCTTCGGGTCGAAGCCTGACTCGTCGGGATGCTTGCCGTTCTGGTCGATGGTGAGTTTGTAGGCGTTCTGCACCATCTGGTCCCACGTCCAGGCGGAGGCGGCGTCGGCCGGCGGGGGAGCGATGCCGGCATCGGCGATGGCCTGCTTGCTGTACCAGAGCAGCTCGACCTCGTTCGCCGTGGCCACGCCGTGGAGCTTGTCCTGGCCGTACCAGAGGTAGGCATCCGGCAGATAGCCGGCCAGCTGCGGATATTTCTTCAAGTAAGGAAACAGATCGACCAGCTTGCCCTGCTCGGCCAAGCGGAAGGACATCGCCATCGGCACATAGCCGACGTCCGGCACCCGGCCGCTGGCCACCAGGGTGTTGAGCTTGACGTCGTACTCGTCGGGGGTGAACAGCGCCTTGACCTTGACGCCCGGCTTCTTCTGCTCGAACTGCCTGAGCATCTTCTCCACGGCCTTCTGCTCGAAGGTGGAGCCCCAGTACATGAACTGCAGCTGCTTGGCGCCGCTCGAGCTGCCGCCTGCGCCGCTCCCGCACGCGGCCGCCGCCGCGCCGAGCGCCGCGAGACCGCCGATCTTGAAGAGGTCACGTCTATTCATGGGGTGATTCCTTTACGCGAGGGGGATCCAGACCCGCATCCCGCGGCCGTCGCGGTTGTCCCACTGGTAGTAGGGGATCGCCGTGGCGGTCACGCGGGAGCCGGTCGAGAGCTCCCCGGGGGGTGTGGTGGTGTACGGCAGGCCGCCCACCGGCTGAGAAACGACTTGGGCGTCCACCTCGATCAGGACGGTGCGCCCGACGCCGTCGAGGTCGTCCTTGTCCAGGACGCGCAGTTCGGCGCCCGCGGGCAGCGCCAGATCCGGAAGGTCCACGCCTTCGGACTGGTCGGCCTGCTCGAAGCAGTAAACGAGCGGCCCGCGCTCCACGGCGACGCAGCCCCTGACGGCGTCGACGCGGCGGTGCGGGTGGACGAGCCGGGGCGCCATGTCCAGCTCCAGCTCGACAGTGTCGCCCGCCCGCCACTCGCGGGTCAGCACGACATAGCCGCGCTCGTCCGGTACGGCCACCGCAGACTCGCCGCCGACCGTCACCATGGTGGAGGCGCTCCACGCGGGCACCCGCAGCGCCAGCGACCACGGGGTGCCGGGCGCGCGCTCCACGGTGAACGTGACGCGGCCGTTCCAGGGGTAGTCGGTGGCGACGGCCAGCGTGAGTTCGCCGTCGGTGACGGTCCCCGGCATGTACTGGTGGACGAGCAGGGTGTTCGCGGCGGACGTCGCGATGTAGCCGCCGAGGGAGGAAATGAGCCGCATGATGTTCGGCGGGCAGCAGGCGCAGGCGAACCACTCGCGCCGCCGACCGGCGTAGGCTCCTTCGACGTGGTCGTCCCTGCGCTGGAGCGGGTTGACATAGAAGAAGCGGATGCCGTCGGCCGAGGTCGAGGCGGCGAAGGCGTTGTAGAGCGTGCGCTCGATCAGGTCGGCGTAGCGGCCGTGGCCGGTGGCCAGGAGCAGCCGCCAGTTCCAGTGGATGCTGGCGATGGCCGCGCAGCTCTCGTTGTAGGCGCGATCCGGCGGCAGCTCCCAGCGGTCGCCGAACGCCTCGTCGGAGTGGCGGCTGCCCATGCCCCCGGTCAGGTGGGTCTTGGTGGCGACCAGGTCCTCCCAGCGCCGGATCGAGCACTCCAGCAGCGACTCGTCGCCGGTCTCCAGGTAGACGTCGACGATGCCCGCCTCCAGGTACAGCTGGCGCACCGCGTGGCCGACCGCCGTGTCCGCCTCCCTGACCGGCAGGTGGTCCTGGGCGTACAGGATGCCGAGCCCGCTGTCGCGGATGAGCCCCTTGCCCCTGTTGTCGATCAGCTTCGCGGCCAGGTCCAGGTAGGAACGCTCGCCGGTGACCCGGTAGAGCTCCACCAGCGCGGTCTCGACCTCGGCGTGCCCGTCGATGCCGTCGTTTCCGCCGCGCAGGAAGACCTCCGCCAGATGGTCGGCGAACTTCCGGGCGACCGCGAGCAGTTCCGCGCCGGTGCCCGCGCGGGTGGCGGCGACGGCGGCCTGGAACAGGTGGCCCGCGCAGTACATCTCGTGGCTGTACTCAAGCTCGGCGTAGATCTTGTCCGGTTTGACGACCTGGTAGTGGGAGTTGAGGTAGCCGTCGGGCCGCTGAGCGCGCTTGAGCACCTCGGCCGCCTGCTCGACGAACTCCGGGTACTCCGCCGACGGGCGCCTGGCGTGCTCCCAGGCGACGGCCTCGAGCTGCTTGTACAGGTCGGAGTCCTGGAAGCGGTAGCCGCGGAACTCGCCCTCGCCCGCCGCGCCGGCTCCGGCCAGCCGCAGGTTGGGCAGGCTGCCCGCCTCTTCCATCTGCTCCAGCCCGAGCGGGATGCTCGCCGCGCGGTTGACGCTCTGCCACCGCCCGAACGGACCACCCGTGATCACGACGTCGTGGATGCCCAGCGGCCGCTGCACGGCCTTGGATGCTGCGGTCGGTACGGCAGGGCCGCAGGCCTGGTCCATCGAACTCCTCGCACATGGGGAATAGGCTTTCCTTGGCGAACAGTAAGGTGTTACACATCACTGGTCAACCCTCTGGGTAGTTGGACCGTGACCAGGATGTCGAGGGAGGGAAACCGGTTGTCTGAATTTTCCCAGCGCGCAGTGACCATCCGTGAGGTGGCCGCGGCCGCCGGAGTGTCGATCGGCACGGCGTCCAAGGCGCTCAACGGCCAGGGCCGGCTGCGCGAGGAGACCAGGGCACGGGTGATCGCCGCCGCCGAGCGCCTGGAGTTCCGGCCGAACAAGCTCGCCCAGGGCCTGCTGCACGGCCGTACCTTCACCGTCGGCCTGGTGACGTGCGACAGCTTCGGGCGCTTCAGCATCCCGGTCATGCTCGGCGCCGAGGACGCGCTGGGCGCCGGCCAGATCTCGGTGTTCATGTGCGACACGCGCGACGACCCGATCAGGGAGCAGCACTACGTCGAGCGCCTGCTGGCCCGGCGGGTGGAGGGCATCATCGTCACCGGCCGGCGTACCGAGCCCCGGCCGAGCATCGGCACCGGCCTGCCCGTCCCGGTCGTCTACGCCATGACCCAGTCGACGGAGCCCGCCGACTTCTCGGTGATCCCCGACGACCTGGGCGGGAGCCTCCTGGCCGTACGGCATCTGCTGGCCACCGGGCGGCGGCGGGTCGGCCACATCACCGGGCCGCAGCGCTTCCTGGCCGCGCGGACGCGCGCGACGGGGTTCGCCGACGCTCTGGCGGAGGCGGGGGCGACGGCGGCGGGCGAGACGCTGTTCGGGGAGTGGTCGGAGGAGTGGGGGCGGCAGGGCGCCGACATCCTGCTCCGCACCCAGCCGGACGTCGACGCGGTGTTCTGCGGCAGCGACCAGATCGCCCGAGGGGTCGCCGAGACGCTCAGGGATCGTGGCCGGCGCATCCCCGACGACGTGGCGCTGGTGGGCTTCGACAACTGGGCGCCGATGGCGCTGGGCTCACGGCCCCCGCTCACCACGGTCGACATGAACCTCGGGGAGATCGGGCGCGCGGCCGCCACGCACCTGCTGGACGTGATCGGCGGCGTACCGCACCAGGGCGGGGTACGGCGGATGCCGTGCAGCCTGGTGCTGCGGGAGTCGACCCGCGCCTGAGGGGTTGCCTGGGGGGCTTTGGTCAAGCGGTCAGGCGGATTGGACATTCGGAGCGAATCTGGAGTGTCTGGGCAACGTCGGCTAACGGCTGCGCCACCGGTCCCCTCGCCTGGACCGGCGGGCCGTACGGCCTTAAAGGCAGCCGGCCGACTCTGATCGCCATCCTCCCGCCGCGCACCCGCCGTCGCGGCGGCCAAAGGCCGATGGGCGGGCGCATTTCGAATTCAGGAGGTGCCGGTCATTATCGCCGCGGTGATTGCCGGAGCGGCAATCTCAGTGCGCCGCCTCGTACTGCTCCACGATGGTCGCGGCGATACGTCCGCGCTCGCTCACCGGTAGTCCCGCCTGCTTCGCCCACTGGCGAATTTCGGTGGACTTGTCGCGGCTGACCGAGCGTGCCGAGCCGACTCCGCGACGGACCTTACCACCACGCTCCTTGCGGACCTGACGCGCCTTGACCAGGAACGGGGCAAGGGCTTTGCGCAACTTCTCCTCGTTCTTATCCGACAGGTCGATCTCGTAGGCAAAGCCGTCGAGGCCGAACCTGATTGTGTTCTCGGACGACAAGGCGGATCCGTCGAGGTCGTCAAGGAAGATCTCTTGAATTTGCTTGGCCATGCTGGTGCTCCGAATTCAGAGGCGAGAAGACAATGAGTACTGTAGCGTATGGTGCCGTTGTCCGGCGCACCCCTGGGGCGGTGGATAGCCAGGACAAAGAAAGCTCGGCTAATTGCATAGCGAGCTATTTCATTCCCGCTATCCGGGGCGGTCGCGGCGTCAGTGCGTCGCGGGTCCACGAGCCCAGCACCAACAGCGTTTTGGTGCCCGTGACGTTCCCGGCGCGGCGCAGGTGATCGATGACCTGCTGGAGATGACCGAGGTCGCGGGCCCGTACGTGGATCAGCGCGTCGGGGTCGCCGGCGATGGTGAAAACGGCCTGAACCTCCGCCACGTCGGTCGCCGTGCGGACGATCTCGCTCACCGGGGTCGTGCCCGCGTAACGCAGCTCGGTGAACGCCTCGATGCCCCATCCGAGCTTCGCGTAGTCGATCTGCACGCTGAAACCGGTGATGACGCCGAGCTCTTTGAGCCGGTCCACCCGGCGCTTGACCGCGGCCACGGAAAGGCCGATCGTGCCCGCCATGTCGGAGAAGGTGCGGCGCCCGTCCTCGCGCAGCAGACGCAACAGCCGATGATCAATATCATCTATTTCTGTCATGTGGGCACTCCTCGGCTTTTGGTGGAAAGAACCCTAGCGAAAGAGGCGCAGGCCGCAAAGGTTTTGCGTCTTTGTCGTGTCTTCTTGGCCGATACTTGCGCGATGCCCGCTCACGTTGCTGTGCTGGGGTCTCCACGAACCCCTGGGAGGCCCGCGTGAGCGTCACCCTCGACGACAAGTACACGGCTGAGGACGGTCGCGTGCTCATGTCGGGCCTGCAGGCCCTCGTCCGGCTGACGCTCGAACAGCGCCGCCTGGACCAGGAACGCGGGCTGGACACGCGCGTGTTCGTCTCCGGCTACCCGGGCTCGCCGCTGGCCGGCGTCGACCTGGAGATGGGCCGGGCCGCCCGGCTGCTCGACCCCGCGGGCGTGGTCGTCCGGCCGGCGCTCAACGAGGAACTGGCCGCCACCGCCGTGGCGGGGACCCAGCTCCTGGAGCGCCTGCCGGGCCGGCGGCACGACGGCGTGACCGGCTTCTGGTACGGCAAGAGCCCCGGCCTCGACCGGGCCGCCGACGCCATCCGGCACGGCAACCTGGCCGGCACCGCCGCGCTCGGCGGCGCGGTGGCCTGGATCGGCGACGACCCCGGCAGCAAGTCCTCGACCGTGCCGAGCACCTGCGAGCCGATGTGCCAGAGCCTGTGCGTGCCGCTGCTCGCGCCGGGCTCGGTGGCGGAGATCATCGAGTTCGGGCTGCACGCGGTCGCCCTCTCGCGCGCCAGCGGCCTGTGGACGGGCCTGAAGATCGTCGCGGACCTGGCGGACGCGTCGGCCACCGTCGACCTCGGCTCGCTGCGTGACGGCATCCCGGCCCCGGACCACCCGAGCCGGCCCACCCCGGCCGCCCTGGTCGGTCCGGCCGCGCTGGACGCCGAGCACGACATGCTGACCCGGCGGCTCGACGTGGCCCGCGAGTACGCCCGCGCGCACGGCCTGAACCGGGTGGTGGCCGGCTCGTCGCGCGCCCGCCTGGGCATCGTCGCCTCGGGCGCGTCCTTCGCGGTGGTACGCAGGGCGCTGGCCGACCTCGGGCTGGACGAGGCGGCGATCGAGGACCTGGGGCTGCGGCTGATCCGGCTCGGCATGCCGTACCCGCTGGCGCCCGCCGACCTGGCCGCCATGACCGCGGGCCTCGACCGGGTGCTCGTGGTGGAGGACAAGGTGCCGTTCCTGGAGGGGCAGCTGAAGCAGGCGCTGTACGACGCCGCCCGCACCCCCGCCGTCGTCGGGCGCGAGTTGCTCACCGCTCGCGGCACGCTCGGCGCGGAGGACGTGGCCAAGGCGCTGGCCACCTTCGCCGACACGCTGCCGCGGACCACCGTTCACCTGGCCCCCGCCCGGAAGACGAAGCCGCGCCGCCTGCTGCCGGTGGTCGCCGCGCGCACGCCGTACTTCTGCTCGGGCTGCCCGCACAACACCTCCACCCGCACGTCGGACAGCACGCTGGTCGGCGTCGGCATCGGCTGCCACGCCATGATCGCCCTGGACGGCGCCGGACGCGGCAACCAGGTCGGCCTCACCCAGATGGGCGGCGAGGGCGCCCAGTGGATCGGCCTGGCCCCCTTCACCGATGACCGCCACTTCGTGCAGAACCTCGGCGACGGCACCTTCCACCACTCCGGCTCGCTGGCCGTCCGGGCCGCCGTCGCGGCCGGGGTGCCGATCACGTACAAGCTGCTCTACAACGACGCCGTCGCCATGACCGGCGGCCAGCGCGCGGAGGGCCGGCTCGACGTGCCCGCGCTGACGCGCTCACTGGCCGCCGAGGGGGTCCGCCGGATCGTGATCACCACCCCCGAACCGGAGACCTACCGGGGCGTCCGGCTCGCGCCGATCGCCACCGTACGGCACCGCGACGAGCTGGCGGCGGCCGAGAAGGAGCTGGCCGAGCTCGACGGGGTGAGCGTGCTCATCCACGACGACCGGTGCGCGGCCGACGAACGCCGCCTGCGCAAGCGCGGCAAACTGCCCGTCCCGGTGGAGAAGGTCGTGGTCAACGAGCGGGTCTGCGAGGGCTGCGGCGACTGCGGCGAGGTGTCGACCTGCCTGTCGGTGCAGCCCGTCGAGACCGTGTACGGCCGCAAGACCCGCATCCACCAGCCGTCCTGCAATTCCGACCTGAGCTGCCTCAAGGGCGACTGCCCATCGTTCCTGCTGGTCAAGCCGGGCACCAAGCGGCCGCGGCCGGCTCCGGAGCTCCCGGGGGAGCGGGGAGCACGGCCGGTCCAGGCACTCCCGGGGGATCGTGGGCCACGGCCGGTCCCGGAGCTCTCGGGAGAGCACGGACCACGATCGGTCCCGGTGGAACTCACCGAGCCGGCCACCCGCTTCCCCGGCCGTGAGGTGTTGCTGCGGATGCCCGGCATCGGCGGCACGGGCGTCGTGACGGTCTCGCAGATCCTGCAGATGGCGGCCCACCTCGACGGCCTGTACGCGGCCGGCCTCGAACAGACCGGGCTGGCGCAGAAGGGCGGCCCGGTCGTCAGCGACGTCCGTATCTCCCCGCACCCGATCGCCGGCTCCCCGAAGGCGTCGCACGGCACCGCCGACGTACTGATCGGCTTCGACCTGCTCGGCGCGGCGGCCGAGGCGAACCTGGCGGTCGCCGCGCCGGAGCGTACCGTCGCCGTGGTCAGCAGCGCCGTCGTGCCGACCGCCGCGATGGTGACCGGCCGCGTCACCGTACCGGACTCGCCCGCCGACGCGATCACCCGCGTCGAGTCGGCCACCCGCGGCGCCGACAATCTCTACCTCGACGCCCACGGGCTCGCCGAGGCGCTGTTCGGCGACCACATGCCCGCCAACATGCTGCTCGTGGGCGCCGCGTTCCAGCACGGCTGCGTGCCGGTGTCCGCCGAGGCCGTCGAGCGGGCCATCCGGCTCAACGGGGCCGCGGCCGAGCAGAACCTCGCGGCCTTCCGCTGGGGCCGGGCCGCCGTCATCGACCGCCTGGCGGTGCTGGCCGCCGTGGAGACCCCCGCTCCGCAGGCAGAGACGTTCGAGCAGGCCCTGGCCACACGGATCGCCGACCTGACCGGCTACCGCGACGCGGCCTACGCCGCCCGGTACGCCGAGGACGTGCGCCGCGTGGCCGCGCTCGCCGCCGACCGCGCGGGGGAGGAGGCCGCCGCGCCGATCGCCCTCGCCTACGCCAAGGGACTGCACAAGCTCATGGCCTACAAGGACGAGTACGAGGTCGCCCGGCTGCACCTGGACCCGGCCGAGCGAGCCAGGCGGGAGCGGGAGTACGGCGCTGACGCCACCGTGTCGGTGCTGCTGCACCCGCCGCTGCTGCGCGCGCTGGGCATGAAGCGCAAGATCAGGCTGCGCCGCTCGGCGAACGTCGTCTTCCGCGTGCTGCGCGCCGCCAGGTTCCTGCGGGGCACGCCGTTCGACGTGTTCGGGTACGCAGGAGTACGCCGCGTCGAGCGGGCGATCATCACCGAGTACCGTGATCTGATGCGTGACGCTCTCGCCCGGCTGAGCCCGGCGACCGCCGACGCCGTGGCCGCGATCGCGGCGCTGCCGGAGGCGGTTCGCGGGTATGAGGACATCAAGCTCGCGCGGGTCGCGGAGTTCCGCGACCGCGCCAGGACCGCCCTCGCGCAGCTGAGCGAGCCCACCGGACCCCGCTCTCTGGAGAGAACGTGACCGTCGACCGCTTGCTGCCCAGCCCTCTGGAGAGAACGTGACCGTCGACCGCCTGCTGCCCACCCAGGACGCCGAGGACCTCATCGCCCTCACCCGGGACATCGCCGACAAAGAGCTGGCGAGCCGGGTCGATGAGCACGAGCGCGCCGAGACCTATCCGGAGGGCCTGTTCGCCACGCTCGGCGCCGCCGGACTGCTCGGCCTGCCGTACCCGGAGGAGTTCGGCGGCGGCGGCCAGCCGTACGAGGTCTATCTGCAGGTGCTGGAGGAACTGGCGGCCCGCTGGGCCGCCGTCGCGGTGGCCACCAGCGTGCACACCCTGGCCTGCTTCCCCGTGGCCACCTACGGCACGCCCGAGCAGCGCGAACGCTGGCTGCCCGACATGCTGGCGGGCCGGCTCGTCGGCGGCTACAGCCTGTCCGAACCCCAGGCCGGATCCGACGCCGCCGCCCTCACCTGCAAGGCGGAGAAGGTCGAGAACGGCTACCGGATCACCGGCAACAAGGCGTGGATCACCCACGGCGGCAAGGCCGACTTCTACGCCCTGTTCGCCCGCACGGGCCAGGGCAGCCGCGGCATCTCCTGCTTCCTGGCCCCCGGCGCCGCCGACGGCCTGACCTTCGGCCGCCCGGAGGAGAAGATGGGCCTGCACGCCATCCCCACCACCAGCGCGCACTGGGACGGCGCCGTCATCGAGACCGACCGCCTGCTCGGCGAAGAGGGCCAGGGCCTGCCCATCGCCTTCAGCGCCCTCGACTCCGGCCGCCTCGGCATCGCCGCCTGCGCGACCGGCCTCGCCCAGGCCGCCCTGGACGCCTCCGTCGCCTACGCCAAGGAACGCCAGACCTTCGGCCGCAAAATCATCGACCACCAGGGCCTGGGCTTCCTGCTCGCGGACATGGCCGCGGCCGTGGACAGCGCCCGCGCCACATACCTGGACGCGGCCCGCCGCCGCGACGCCGGCCGTCCGTACGGGCGACAGGCCAGCGTCGCCAAGCTGGTGGCCACGGACGCCGCGATGAAGGTGACGACGGACGCGGTGCAGGTGTTCGGGGGGTATGGGTACACGCGTGAGTTTCGGGTGGAGCGGTACATGCGCGAGGCCAAAATCATGCAGATCTTCGAGGGCACGAACCAGATCCAACGCCTGGTGATCAGCCGCGACCTGGCCCGCTGACCCTGACCTGCCTCGCGCCCACCCGTTACCCGATTCGGTGGTTGCCCGTCTGATGCCCGCCCCGCCAAAAGGGCCTCCGCTTCGCTCCGGGCGTTCTTTTTTTGGGGGGCGCCTTCGGCGCACAACGGGCTTCGCTTGGGGGCGCTTCGCGCTTTCAGGGCTCAGGCGTTGCTTCCAGTCGGGCCAAAGCCCCGACCCCTGTAGGGCCTCGCTCCGCTCGGACGCCCCTCCCAGGCAGGCTTCGCCTGCACGGCCCTTGTTGACCGTGGCCGACCCGAGACAGACAGCAGGTGCGAACTCGCGATTGTGTAGTCCACGGTCGTGCTCTACAAGGAGCGTCGTAGAGCGAGACGCTGCCCAGATCCCAGGCCTTGGACGTTCGTAGATTTGCCATCCGCCGCAGCGGTGGTTTCTAGGCACCCACTCGGTCTGCCAGTTCTCGCAGCTCAGTCGATGCCGGATCCTGCATCGACAACAGATCCGACGCGAGTTGCCGCACGATCCGATGGTTACGGATCTGCTCCGGCGTGATGCGTTCGGCCTCTAGCAACTGGGCCACCGCCTCATCAACCTGACGACGCTGCGCATGCGCGCGAGCCAGATCAACGGCGAGCCGCGCCCGCCGCTCTGCCGACAGCGTCGAGGCGTCTACTGCGGCTCCGACGCGCAGCGCGTGACCGGCGTCGCCCACTTCCACCGCCACGGCCACCTCATGCAGGGCGACATTGGCCGGTCCGAACTCGGTGTTGTAGTCGTTGCGCCCTTCGCCAACCCGCGCCGCCATCTCACGGGCTCGCGACAGGTGCTCGTAGGCCATATCGGCTTGATTCAGTCGGGAGGCGGCCACCGCCCGCTGCAAGGTCAGCCCACCCCACAGTGACATCGCCTCCACATTGCCCTGACCGGTCAGAAACCACAGTGCCTCAGCAGAGGTCCGCGCCGTCTCCTCCGCCTGATCGAAGGAACGCGCACCCAAGAAGACGAACCCCAACCGGAACGCCCCGGCCGCCATCATCAACGGGTTACTCGCACGTTCGGCCGCGTTGATGGCCCGATCCGCCGCGACCCACGCCGCATCCGGCTCGCCCAGCTTGGCCAGCGATGCCGAGCATGCCTGATAGGTCACCGCCAGCAGCTCGAACAACTCCTGCTGCTGCTCTGCTGGGGCGGACCGGACCGCGTTCTCCAAGGTGGGGAGGAGTCCGCGGAGCAACTCGGTCAGCTCGACATAGCGGCTTGCGTGCGTCAGCTCCCACGCGTGATCTACCTGCGGTTTGAGCTGCTCGGTGGCCGGCACTGGGGTCGCGTGCAACATCGCCTGCAGCGAGTGGATGCCGGACAGCACCAGGCGTAGCCCGGCCGTGCCGGGTGCCTCCTCACTCGTGGCCGCGACCACCGGCGCCTCGGCCGCCAACTCCGACAGCGGCACATCGAGCGTCTCGGCGACCTTCTCCAGCACCGACATGCGATCAACCTTGCGAACGCCACGCTCTACCTGGGAGATCCAGGCCACCGACCGATCCACCAGTCGCGCCAACTCGGCTTGCGACAGACCCCGCCGCTTACGCTCCTGGGCGATACGCCGTCCGAGCGCCCGCTGATACTCCATGCTCACGGCGTCGTGCCCTTCCCGCTCTGCAGTTCCAGCCAGTCGACTTCAACCGTGGCGAGCAACTCGTCGCGAGCCGCCAGGAAGCGCCTGGTGTGCTCGGTCTGCTCGTGGGTGTCGAAGGCGTCGCGGTCCCGGTACAGCTCGTAGAAGACCCGCTGGAGCGGCTGACCGTCCACCCGGTGCGAGGCGTACACGATCGTTCCGGGCTCATGCTGGCGGATCGCCTCGATTGTCTCACCGACGAGCGTGTCGAATGCCGCCGCGCTCGCCTCGTCCTTACAGGTGAAACGGACCATTAGTCCGAACATGTGCACCCTCCTGGGGTCGCCGTCACCGTCTGGCATCCCGGTTTCTTTACTCGACCAGTACTTATTGTGCGGCGCAAGTACATCAAGTCGCTTGTACTTGAAGTATAGCACAAGTACTTTAAGTACCGATAGCGATTGGCGGTGCTCTGACCTGCACGAACGCGAGGAAGCTGCAATGTCCCCAACGCTGAACAGTCCTAGAGAGATCCACCGGTGGTGCCGCAACTTCCCCGGCACAAAAGACCAGATCCGCCAGGCACGCCAGTTCGTCGCCAGCTGCCTCGGCGACCGCCCTGAAGCCGACACCGCCCAGCTGATCGTCTCCGAACTGGCCACCAATGCCGTCCGACACACCCGCAGCGGACACACCGGCGGACGATTCGGCGTCACGCTTCACGCAGGAAGCACTCTCCTGATCCTCGCCGTCTTCGACGAAGGCAGCCCCACCACTCCACACCTGCGCCATGCCGAAGACGACGACCAGAGCGGGCGCGGTCTGCACCTGGTGGAGACCCTGGCCATCCGCTGGGGCGTCCACGGCGACGAGGCCGGCCGCACCGTCTGGGTACTCCTACATCTCGCATCCGCGAACCCGGCCGCATGACCGACTGCCTGGCCCCACACCTTCCACCGCCGCAGCCGAGCTGCGTCCGATTGGTCTGGCTCAGCCCCCGCAACGAGCCGCGGCACAGAGCACTCGCCTGGACCTGCCACTGCGCTGACGTCGCTTTCGAACTGTGCGCCGCCGGCGGCCAAACCCTTCTCCGCCGCACCGACTCGAGCACCGGGAAGATCTGCGAAACCCATCGCATGAGCATGCGAGAGGGAGAGGTCACATGGCAGGCCCTACTCTCAGGTCGCGCACGGTAGGAGCAAACGCGGCTCGACCCTGAGCAATTCGCTCAAGCGCAATCCAAGATCATCAAGGCTCATCGAGCGCCAACCTGGCCTCCCAGATGATCGCCACCGATCACCCAGGAACACAGGTCAGCCGAAGGGATGTAAAGCATCAACCGAAACGGGACAAGAAGGTCACCGCTCTCACGAAGAACATCGCCTACGCGGTCAAGTTCGACGACGTGCGCATCCTGTCCCCAATCCCGGGGAAGTCGGCGATCGGCGTGGAGATCCCGAACGCGGACAAGGACCTCGTCGCGCTCGGCGACGTGCTGCGGGCCCAAGTGGCGCAGACCGACCACCACCCGATGATCGTCGGCCTCGGGAAGGACGTCGAGGGCCGCACCATCGTCGTGAACCTCGCCAAGATGCCCCACCTGCTCATCGCGGGCGCCACCGGCGCCGGCAAGTCGGTGTGCGTCAACGGGCTGATCACCTCCATCCTCATGCGGGCCACCCCGGACGAGGTGCGCATCACGCAGCTGGCCCGCGCGGCCGGCATTCACCTGGTCATCGCCACGCAGCGGCCCTCCGTCGACGTGGTCACCGGCCTGATCAAGGCGAACGTGCCCTCGCGGCTGGCCTTCGCCGTGTCGAGCCTCACCGACTCGCGGGTCATCCTCGACCAGCCGGGCGCCGACAAGCTCGTCGGCCAGGGTGACGCGCTGTTCGTCCCCATGGGGGCCAGCGAGCCCATCCGCATCCAGAACGCGTACGTGTCGGAGAAGGAGATCGTCGAGATCGTCACCCACTGCAAGGCGCAGGCCCAAGCTGACTACCGCGAGGATGTCGCAGCCGCGCCCGCCCGACGCGAGATCGACAAGGAGATCGGCGACGACCTGGACCTCTTCCTCCAAGCCGCGGAGCTCGTCGTCACCAGCGATTTCGGGTCCACGTCCATGCTCCAGCGCAAGCTGCGCATCGGTTTCGCCAAGGCCGGACGGCTCATGGGCCTGCTCGAATCCCGGGGCGTGGTCGGCCCAAGCTAGGGGTCAAAGGCCCGCGACGTGCTGGCCACCTCCGACACCCTGTCCGGCATCCTGGACGACCTGACCGAGACAACGGAGTAGGAGGTGCCGATCAGGCCAGAGAATCGCAACCGCTGCCCGGCCGACTGGCCCGTGATCTCGCGGTGGAGGAAGACGCCGAGTGGCGGTGCGAATGCCTTAGATAGTGCGGCCGAGGCACCCACGTCAGCCGCTGCCCCAACCAGCATGGGCAGCGCGCCTACGGCACTGGCAGCGAGGTCATCCTGACCGCCGGTGCCGGAGCACCGTGACAGAGCCAACCTGCGCGCCACGCGCCAGGGCTGTCACCTGCACTACGGCAAGGACCACCCCGCCCAGACGCGGGCCCGCACCCGGGCCGCGAAGTTCGCAGCTGCCGGCCAGGACCCACTGTTCGGCTTCGAAGAGGTTTAGTGGCCACGCTCCTTGCGGTGATACGACCCGGTGGGCGGACGCAATGGTGTGACGCCCGCTGCTACGACGCTTACGAGGCCCACTGCGAATGCGTTTGCGGCGGGCTCAACCACGGCATCGGCCTCGCCACAGCGCGGGAGAACACACGGAACCCGTCCAGGAGTGGATGGAGACCTCCCGCGCACGGGACCCGAAAATCCTACGCATTGAGATCGACCTCGATGTGCAGGGCGCGTCCTCTTCTGATCGGTGACTACACGATGCTCAATTAGTGCTGCCCCGAATTCCACCGCAGTACCTGTCTTTCGTCCGTGGGTAGATCGATCACCACGTACTGCGGTAGCTTCACACCAGCAAGCGCGAACCGCATCCGACCAAGCACTCTTCGTGAAGGGGTTTCCGTGGGATGTCTCCGCCGGTGTATCACCGTGTGTGTCGCATTAACACTCGTCGCTGCCATCGCGCCGAGTACTGCTGCCCTCGCTGTCCCCCCGCAGCCCTGAGGGGCCCCAGAGATTCCGGACAGCGTCTGGCGGTCTTGCCCTACGCTGCGGATTGCAGCGTCAGGTGCTGGTCCTCAACTTCTTGTGGAGTCCGATAGCCGAGTCCCGAGTGCAGGCGCTTTCGATTATAGAACCCTTCGATGTAACGGACAACCTGACGACGCGCTTTATCGCGGGTGGCGAACGTGAACCTGCTCAGCCACTCATTCTTCAGCGCGGAAAAGAATGATTCGGCCATCGCGTTGTCCCAGCACACGCCCGTCCGGCCAACCGATTGCCGCATCCCCATCTTCACGAGTTTCCTGGCGAACGCCTCCGAGGTGTAGTTCGAACCGCGGTCTGAATGGAAAATGGCTTGCTCTGCGATAGATGTATTGACTGCAGCCATGTCCATGGCTGCCTCAATGAGCGGCGTCTTGAAATGATCGGCCATCGCCCAGCCGACCACCTTCTTGGTGCAGCAGTCGATGACCGTCGCGAGATAGAGAAATCCCTCCCACGTCGGGATGTAGGTGATGTCCCCGACGAACTTGGTCCCCGGCGCCTCAGCGGTGAAGTCCCGCTCCACCAGGTCCGGGATCCGATGATGTTCGTCGGCGTCGGTGGTGACCGGCCGCCACGGTGCCGGCTGGCAGGCGACCAGACCCAGCTCGCGCATCAACAGCCGGATCGTCTCCACGCTCACCTCCTCACCCTGGCGCAGCAGCTCCGCATGGACACGCCGATAGCCATACGTCTCATGATTGTCGTCGAAAACGATGCCGATTCTTGCTTTCAGCCGTTCACGCCGTTCCGCAGTCGCCGACATCGGACGGCTCCGCCATTCATAGAAGCCCGACCGTGACACATGCAGCCACCGGCACATGTCAATAATCGTGTAGTTGGCCTTCTCCGCGTCGATCAGCTCGTACTTGGCCGTCACCGATTCTCGGCCGCGAAGAAGGCAGCTGCTTTTTTCAGGAAGGCGACTTCCTCGCGGAGCTTGCGATTCTCCCGCTCCAGCTCGAGCTCCCGCTCGGTTTTCTCCCCGGCCTTTTTCGCGGGAACGGCCGGGATATCGCCCCCGTGCTCCCGCCGCCACGCATTCACCCAGTTATGCAGGGTGGTGTCGTGGATGTCCAACTCCCGGGCGACATGCGACACCGGACGATCCCCGTCCAGCACCATGCGGACGGCCTCGTCCTTGAACGCTTGGGAGTAAGGCCCCTTACGCCGTGCCAACTGCGACTTCCTTCCGGTCACCCCAACCCTAGCTGGGGAGCTGTCCGGAAGATCTAGGGCACCTCACCCATAGTCAATGGAGCTGGAGCCACCGCCATCGCTTTCAGGTACGGCATTGATCTGTGGTTTGCCTACAACCTCGACAGTGATCCCATCGGGAGCTGGACTAAGTCGGATGTGCCTGGTCCAGGCGCCTACTCGGACCCCACCATCGCCCGAGACAACGCAGGAACGGGCATCGCCGCTCAAGGGCCAGATCGTAGTCTGTACGTCTACTGGAATGAGCACGGCAATCCATCGTGGGGCTGGGACATGGTGGCTGGGAGCAACACAACCACTGGAAGTCCAGCCATCGTGCGTGACGGCACCAGGACCATCGTCGCTGCAACAGCTCCGAATGGAGAAGTGCACATATACACCAACGTTCACGGAAGTCAAACCTGGAACCGGGAACTCGTCGCAGGGACTAGTGTGACGCACGCCTGGGGGAACCCTTCGTTGGTCCGCAGCGGGACAACCACGGCCATCGCCGTACGGAGTCAAGACAACAGCCTGTACTACTACTGGAAACGCGATCAGGACGCTGGCTGGTCAGGCGATCAGGTCGAGCAGGATGGCGTTATCACCTCGGACGCGTCGATGGCCCGCGATAGTACCGCGACTGCAATCGTCGTCCGAGACTCTGCAAACGGCCTGCGCTATTACCGCAACCTGCATGGGACCCAACGCTGGTTCATGACTCCTGTTGCGCCGTCCGGCAGTATCGGCGTCGCAGACCCGCAGCTCGCGAACGATGGCACCACCTCGTCCATAGTCTCTCAGGCTCCCAACGGCGAAGTTACCTTCTGGTGGAAGCCGAACACCACGGGATCCTGGACGCCGGTTATCATTGAATGGCCAAACTTGGTAGGCAGACCCGCCCTCTCCCGCGACACAAGAGCAAGTCGGATAGTCGCCATGTATAACGACCTAACCAAAATCAAGTACTACCGAAGCTTTCACGGTCAGAACTGGCAAGGGGCATATATCTATCTTCATTGAGCTTTTTCCGTGCGCTCAGCAGAGCAGGAGGTGAAGCCGTGACGTAGCGGTGGATCTTGCTGTTCGTAAGCTCGTCGTCGCTTGCCGGGTGGAAGTCCGGTCCGGGTAGCTGCTAGGAGGCCCGGTAGCAGGCTGGCGGTTTCGTCTGGAAACGGGCGGGGTCGAAGCCCAGCGTCAAAAGCCCTGTAAGGGGGAGCGATGCTGCGGTCCGTAGCATGAAGCGAAGCCTGCGGCGTCGTTACTCAGCCCGCCTTCGGTGGGACGAGGGAGTGCCGAGCCTCTCGAAATCGGGGTGAAGGCCATGGACGCGGTGAAGATCCTGGAAGCGCAGCTGTCAGGGACTCCCCGGCGTATGGAGCGCGGAACGCATCGATAGTGGCGGCGGGAACTGGGAAGGCCCTCCCCGGCCCGGCAACCTGCGGAGATGGGTGTTGCCGGAGCGTCGCGCCCTGATCCGCCTGGCCGAGCTCATCCGCACCCGGCGTGCCGAACGCCGTTCCCGATGGCGGAAGTTAGACCCGGCCCGGCAAGCCCTGCTGGTCCTGGCCCACCTGCGCAATGGCGATACCTATGCCCGCCTGGCCGGCGGCTTGGCCATCGGCGCCACCACAGCCTGGCGCTACATTCGCGAAGCCGTCGATCTCCTGGCCGCGCTGGCCGACGACGTCACGCCGCCGTCGAGCGAGCGTCCCGGCTGGCCTACACTATCCTGGACGGCACCCTCATTCCCATCGACCGCCTCGCCGACGAGCGGCCGTACTACAGCGGCAAACACAAGCAGCACGGAATGAACGTGCAACTACTGGCCGACCCCGCAGGCCGGCTGGTGTGGGCCTCGCCCGCGCTGCCGGGCGCCACCCACGACGTGACCGCCGCTCGCACGGTCGGCCTGATCGACGCCTTGACCAGCGCCGGCGTGAAGACCTTCGCGGACAAGGGCTACCAGGGTGCGGGCGGTACGATCCGCACGCCGTTCAAACGGCATCGCCATCGGCCCTGGCTGTCACGCGGACAGCGGGACGTCAACCGCGCCCACGCCCGCATCAGAGCTATCGGTGAACGTGCCGTCGCGACCTTGAAGTCCTGGAAGGTGCTCACCAGACTGCGCTGTTGTCCGCATCGCACGACCGCGCTCGTGCAGGCGATCCTCGTGCTGCAGCTCGTGGAAGAAGGCCGCTACTCAGGATGAAAAGGGCTCACTCTGCCTTACAGCTCCGCCCCGGTCGAAGGACACGTGAACCGCATCATTATGTGGAATCTGATCTGTCAAGCGTGGCACTACGGCTCGGCAGTGCGATATGGACTGGCCGGTGCCGCGATGAACCTGGACAATCGCCTGTCGTGATGGGTATCTCCGGCTTCGAGCCGACCTTTCTCGTCGGACTTGAAGCCGTTCGAGGGGAACACGGACCGAGACTGGCCGCGCTTGGTGGTCGGCGCCTGACGGGATTCGCCCTGGTGCGTTTCGTCGAGGACGGGGACTGGTTCGCTGACTGCCCCGTCGTCTTGGACTTCGGCGGTGTTCATGTAGAGGTGTGCCATTGGAAGTTCGATGAGCTGTCGATCGGCTGGAACACCATCGACACGACGGCTGCGATCAGCGGCTGGGAGGAGTATGACGAGCTCACCCCGGTGTGGTCGAGCGCCGACGAACGGCTTGAGCCGTTCGTCGGCCAGGAACTGCGAGAGGTCGCTCTGCTCAAGTGGCATCCATCGTCGCGTCACGACATAGCGGGCGGCACTATCGCTGTCGAGTTCGTCTTCGACGTGGGCCGCTTCCACATCGCCAACGCTCTCGATGAGAACAGCATCGATCTCGGCGATGCCCCTCCAGAGTTCGTGCGGCATCCACTGGGCTGTGGTGTGCGGCCTGACTAGGTCAGCCTCTGGTTGATCTCGATACCGGTAGCAGGGTTGCCTGGACCGCAGCACTGATCTGCTGGGGAGTGGGCCCGGCGGGGGTGGCAACGTCGGCGAGCTGGCCGAGCAGCCGGTCCAGGGCAGCCTGGCCGTCGTCGACCGCGGCGCGTTCGTCGTCGGTGAGCGGGACGGTGGCGAGCATGCGCTGCAGGTTGTCCTTGGCCTCCAGGAGCAGGGCCTTGGAGGAGTCCTTGGGGGTGTAGAAGTCGCACTTGGCGCAGGCCATCCGGTGCGGGCATTGTTCGAAGAATGTGTAGTTGCAGAACCCGTGTCCCAGGTCGTAGTACTGCCAGGGCTCTCCGGCGGCCGTGGCTCCGCCCTCCACCGCGTCCCGATCGATGAGCACCTCGATGGTGCGGACGTTGCGTTCGAAGTATCCGGCGTCGGTGTAGGCCCGCGTCGGCGTCGCCGGGGTGATCTTTGCGTAGTACTGGGTGGACTGCGGGGAGCGGTGCCCGAGCCAGGCTTGCAGCTCGAACAGCGTCATTGGCTCCTTGGCGTTGTAAAGCTGGCTGGCGATGGTCGAGCGGGCCCGATGGCTGGTGATGTTCCCGCGGACGTCGGCAGCCGGGACGCCGGCCTTGCGGCAGAGCATGGGGATGACGGTGTTGTTGATGTAGGAGGAGGAGATGCGGCGGGCACGGAAGGCGAACAGCAGGTTCACCTGCTCGCCGGTGCGGCGGTCGACGAAGAGCGGCTGGCCGGGGCGGACGTCCTGCCAGGCGTCGATGGCCCGCCCCAGGATTGGATCGACGGGCTTGGTGAACGCGGTTCCGGTCTTGTGCGTGGGAACGTCCAGGAGGCAGATCGCGTCGCGGGCCAGGACCTGGTCGGAGTCGCCGTGGATCGGGGCGTTCTGGTGCTGCCAGCGGATGCATCCCAGGCGCAGCCGGGCGATCTCGTCGCTGCGCAGCCCGCTGAACAGCCAGGTCACGGTGATGGCGCGGACGAGCTCGATCGGATAGAAGTGCCCGACCTGGTCTGCGGCAGATCTTCCTGGTCGAGGTTCAGGCCCGCCCATAACAGCTTGGCCCAGATCTCGACAGCGATCACGCGGGGGTTCGGGCCGAGCAGCGCGGCGATGCTGCGCGTGCTCGCGTTCGGCGGCGTCGGCGGTAGCGACGAACTGGCCGCGAAGGGTCGGCAGCCGCAGGAGCCGGCAGGCCTGGTCGATGGCCGCGTCGGCGGCAGGCCTCGCTGATGGGTGGTGGTCATGCGTCTCCCTGGCCGATAGCAGGCGGTGCAGGAGCACGGCGGCTGGGCAGCAACTCGTCGTAGGCGGCCACCGAGGGCAGCGGCCGGGTGCCGATCGGCAGTGTGGCCAGTCGGTGCTGAGTCAAGGAGGCGATGTCCTCGGGCAACTGCACCGGTGTTCCGGCCGGGCGCGCCGCCAGCTCGGCGAGGGTGGGCTGCGGGTCGCTGTGGGCGGCCTTGCGTGCTTCGACAGCGACCACGTCGGAGGTCAGCGCGCCCACCTGCAACGCGGTGGCGATTCCGGCGACGACGTGCTCGTGGGCCATGGCGCGGTGCAGCAGCGCCACCTCGATCAGTGCTCTGGTGCCGTCGGCGTCGCCGTGCGCTTTGCGGACGGCCCGACCACCATGCGTCGTGCACGGGGGTGGATTTGCCGCCCTGGCGGGCTTGGTCCAAGGCGGTCGCTCCGTGCAGTGCACCGGGTTTGCGCAGCAGTACTTCCAGGAAGTGATCTACCTCCAGGCGCGAGCCGGTCTTGGTGATCAGCCGCTCATGCCGGGCGACTTCCGCGCCTTTGTGGTAAATGACCAGATGAGAGGCGTGGAGCAAGACCCGGACCGGGTGACCGATCGGTCGCAGGGGCACCGAATATCGGATGGAGCGGACGGTGATCTGCGAGCGGCGATCCACGCGCAGGTGAAACACCCGGCCGGTCTCGAAGTGGTCGTCGGGAAGTGGCTGCAGCAACGGCTGCGAGGTATGTCTTGGATCAGGACTGAGTTGTTGAGCGGAGGACCTGCGGCCCTGCGCACCTTATGAGGTTGTTCGGGAGACGCCTGATGAACCGGCGAAAGCTTCGTCATGGCGGGTCCCCGGCATGTACGACAACAGCCGGACCCTCCCACAACCCAACTCGCCGACGTAACGATGCCAACTCGGTTGCTCACCGTAGGCGGGGCGGCTGGGCGATCGGCTGCCGAGGCGCCCAAGCGGATGCCTCACCAGTGGAGATCGGTGACACACGTCATCGCATGGCGCAGTGCTCGAGGACCGGCACGTGAGGAAATGGTCCCTGCGCCCCAGGTCTCACCATGGGCGCCGCTGGCCACCTCCACACGAGCAAACTGTACCGGTTGGCCGGTATAGTTTCTCTCGTGTCACGTCCCAGTTCGAAAGAGCGACTGCTCGACGCCGCGGCCGAGGTGCTGCTGTCCAAGGGGGCCGAGGCCTTGACCCTGGAAGCGGTGGCCCGGCAGGCAGGCGTGTCCAAGGGCGGCTTGTTCTACCACTTCCCTACCAAGCAGGCACTGGTCGCCGGCATGGTCGACCGGCTGATCAAGGCATTCGACCAGGCACTGGCCGAGGTGGGTGCCGAGCCGGGCGACTTCCTGCGCGCTTACCTGAACGCGACGATCCCCGAACATCACACCGCGACCAACGCTCCGGCCGACCGGGTGACCGCCGCGCTGCTGGCCGCGGTGCTCGTGGACCCGGCAGGCCTTGCGCCGCTGAGAGAGCGGTTCGCTGCTTGGCAGGACAGACTGACCGACGACGGCATCGATCCGGCCGCGGCGACGGCGGTACGGCTGGCCATCGACGGCTGGTGGGCGGCCAGGCTTCTGGGACTCGGCGAACCAGACGCGGCACTGCACGAACACACCAGGCGCTACCTGATGGAGGCGATTGACCGTGCTACGCGCCACTAAAGCGTTGATGCTGGTCACGGATCTGGCGTTCGTCGTCTACTTCACCATCACCGGGCTGGGGGCGATCCCGCCCGAATGGGCGTTCGCCGACTACACCAACCCGGTGATGGCCGACTGGAACTGGTCGTTTCTCTGGATCGACCTGCTGGCCAGCGCCACCGGCCTGACCAGCCTGTACCTCCTGCGCCGAGCGTCGCGGTCGGGTCCAGGCCTGATGCTGGTCTCGCTCGTGCTCACCATGGCGTCCGGCTTGATGGCGATCGCGTTTTGGACCCTGCGCGGCGACTTCTCACTGACCTGGTGGCTGCCGAACCTCTACCTCATGCTCTTCCCGATCCCCGCGATCGTCTGCCTGGCCCAGCCACGACCACAGCTGGACCTCCGGCCCAACGTCAGGTAACCAGTAGGACGCCTCCCGAGTCGCGCTGCCAGTCCGCCACCGTGAAGGCATTGGCGGTCGTCTCCACGCCACCGTCGCTGCCGTCAGTGAAGGTCTCCAGGACGAGCGAGCCGGACCTGACGACGGTGACCATGAATTCCGGTTGGCGGAGGTGCTTCCACGGGCTGGGGGAGAGGGTTGTCTTGACGGCGCTCACCGTGGCGCCGGGAATTTTGAGCGGCGCAGTGCCACGACGGGCACGATCAGGACCGCTCCTGTCAGAGCCGCTCTTCTCGCGCGGACCGGAAGACGCTACGCTGATCACGATGAATACCTCCTGCATCAGATTGGGGGACCCGTTCGCGCAAGGTGAGTGCTGATGCCGCACTCGACCCCGAACGAGGATCCCCGCCTAACCCTCTGGCTGCGTGTGCGCGAGTTCGCCGTGCCGCCCCCCATGATCGAGTCAGCGACCGCCCGCCGTACCACCGGAGACTGGGCAGCGGCGTGCGCGGCAGCACACGTGGACGTCGATCTCAATCCGCGCCGCATAGCGCGCCTCCACGGCCAGGAACTGGCCGCCCACCTCCGGAGCGACCTCCGCCACCTGGCGCCTGACCTGCTGCGCTGGCACATGCCAAGGATCGCCCCCAACGGACTGATACGTCCGGGCCTGACCCTCTCGCTGGCCCGGTACCACGAGAGCGACAACCCGGTTCACCTCGTGGCCAGGACCCCGCCGGCCTGGGCGGATGCCGGCCAGCGGATCAGCCTGGCGCTGTGGGACGGTTCCCGGTCCGGGCCGCATCCGCACCCTCATCCGAATCGACGTTTCCGCCTCGATCTGCATCACCACCTGTGGGATGCGCGCAGGGCCGGCGAGCTGCGTGCGCGTTCCGAAACGGCGCCGCACGCACAAGGCTGGGCCGTCGATCGGTGGCCCGCCGAGGCCCGGTTGCTGCTCCGTGCCGAGGGACAGGACGGGGGTACGGTCGCCGTCCGGGTCGGCGGGCGACGTCAGGTGATCCTCGATGTGGACGCCTCCCGGGCCGGCGACGAAGGACCCGCGCCGCCGCCGATCTTGCCTGACGCGGCGACCTGGGTGCTGCCCGACCTGGCGTTGCTGCGTGCCGGGCTGATCGAGCCCGACAGGCTGCACCCGCTCGTCGCGGCGGCGCTCCTCCCCGGCCGTTCGCCGCACACCACGCCACACGGCCACCAGAGCGAGAACGGGCCGCACATGGTCGAGTGCGGCGGCGCCCAGCACAGGGTCGCGCTCGTGAACGGCGTGCTGGTCGCCCTGGATCACGACGCGGCCGAGATCCGGCGCGAGAAGCTGCTGGCCGAGTTGACCGGCACCCCGTTGCCCTGTTTGCAGCTGATCGATGAGGCCCACCGCGCCCCGGAGTGCCTCCTCGACGTCCGCGCGCGGCTGGACCACGGCGACGCCGCCGGTGCTCAGGCCACCGTCGACGGTCTCCTCGGACCTGGTGCGCGGCTGCCCGAGGGCGCGCTGCGCGACGTGCTGGAAGAGGCGGCGCGGCGGCGGATCGACCACGGACTGTTCCGTGCCGGGCTCGGATCGGGGTCGGGACCGGCCGAGCGACAGGTCCGCCGCCCCGGTATCGGCCGGTCGCGCCCGCGCTACGGCACATTCCGCTGACGCTTTCCTAGACCTCCAAGGTGATACATCATGCTTTCGTCTGTTCACGCCTCGCGCCTTGAAGTCGCCGGCGATCTGTTGTCCCTGCTCCGCGACACCACCACGGAGCCACGTACCGACACGCAGCTGGAGGCCCTGACCCTGGCGGTGGCGGCCGACCTGCCCGTCCTGCTGTGGGGGGAGCCGGGGATCGGCAAGACCGCGGCGCTGCAGCAACTCGCCGAGGCGCTCGGCCTACCGCTCACGACGGTGATCGCCAGCGTGCACGAGCCGTCCGACTTCTCCGGCCTGCCGGTGGTCGGTGACGACCCCGCCGTGCAGGGCGTCCCGATGGCGCCGCCGGATTGGGCCGTACGTCTGGCCCGCGCGGGCCGGGGGCTACTCTTCCTGGACGAGCTGTCCACGGCACCGCCCGCCGTGCAGGCCGCCCTGCTCCGTCTGGTTCTGGAACGGCGGGTCGGGGCCCTGCGGCTCCCGGCGGGTGTCCGGATCGTGGCGGCCGCCAACCCGCGTTCCTCCGCCGCCGACGGCTGGGAGCTGAGCCCGCCGCTCGCGAACCGGTTCGTCCACCTGCAGTGGCGTCACGATCACGACGTCGTCGTACGCGGCCTCGGCGGAACCTGGCCGCGCGCGAGCCTGCCGTGGCTCGACCCGGAGCGACTGCCGGAGGCGGTGACGTTCGCCCGGCGTGCGGTGTGCGGGCTTCTCACCGCCCGCCCCGATCTCGTGCACCGGCTGCCGAACAACGAGGCGCACCGGGGTGGCCCGTGGCCATCACCTCGCAGCTGGGAGATGGCGTTGTGCCTGACCGCCTTCGCCACCGCGGCCGACGCGTCCAAGGACGTGCTGTCCTTGCTGGTCAGAGGCACGGTGGGAGACGGGCCCGGGCTGGAGCTGCTGGCCGCCATGGATCGGATGGACCTCCCCGACCCCGAGGCGCTGCTGGCCGACCCGGCGACAGCCGAGCTGCCCCAGCGGGGTGACCTGCGCCAGGCCGTACTTGACGGTGTGGTCGCGGCGGTACGGAAGCGGCCGGACAAGGGCCGGTGGGACGCGGCATGGGAGCTGCTGGTGCGAGCGCTGGAGACCGGCGCCCCGGACCTGGTGGTCGTGCCCGCCTCCACGCTCGCCGCGCTGCGCCGCGCGGACTGGAAGGTTCCGGCCTCGATCGAGAGGCTCGCCGGGGTGGTCTCCTTGGGCAGGAAGGCGGATGAGGTCGCGGCGCGGGTGGCGGGCTGATGGACCTTGAGAAGCTCTTCACCGCCCGGTTGTACGCCGCGCGAGCCCGGCCCTATCTGGCGACGGCGCTGTTCGCGCTGCACCCGATGGAGTCGCGGTCCGTACCAACGATGGCCGTGGATCGGCACTGGCGGTGCTACGTCTCACCGGCGTTCGTCGCGCGGACCCCCGTGGCGGAGCTGGCGAGCGTGTGGGTGCACGAGGTCTCCCACCTGCTGCGCGACCATCACGGCCGCAGCGACCGGGTCGCCCAGGAGCGGGAGCTCACAGGACGGGGAGAGCGGCTGCGCATGAACATCGCCGCCGACCTCGAGATCAACGACGACGTGTACGGTGACGGGCTGGCCCGGCCCGAGGACGCCGTCCAACCGAAGATGCTGGGGCTGTGCGAAGGCGAGCTCATGGAGGACTATCTGCGCCAGTTTCGCCTTGGGCCGTCCACGCAGGGTCTGGTCTGGCTGGACTGCGGCAGCGGCGCCGACGGACTCGAACGGGAGTGGGATCTCGGGCCGGACGGCGCGAACGGGCTCAGCGACCACGAGCGGGAAGCGGTCCGGTTCCGGGTGGCGCAGGGCATCAACGCCCATCCGGGGAACGCGCCGAAGGGATGGCGGCGGTGGGCGGAGGAGGCATTCCACCCGCCGCAGCCGTGGCGGGAACTGCTCGGCACGGCCATCCGCTCGGCGGCGTCAGGACCCGGCGTGGGCGAGGACTACACCTACGGCAGGCCGCCGCGTCGCTCGGCCGGCCTGCCCGGCGTCATCCTGCCGAGCCTGCGGCGCAGGCCGCCGCGGATCAGCGTGGTCATCGACACCTCCGCGTCGGTCAGCGACGCCGAACTGGGGAGCGCGTTGCTGGAGGTCGCCGCGATCGTCCGCGCCGTGGGCGGCCGGCGCGACCTGGTCAGCGTACTGTCCTGCGACGCGGCGGCCCGGGTCGCGCAACTGCTGTGCCGGGCCGAGGGGATGACGCTGGTGGGCGGCGGCGGCACGGACCTGCGTGCGGGAATCGCCAAGGCGCTGCGGGCGGGCCCGCGGCCGGACGTCATCGTGGTCCTGACCGACGGGCAGACCCCGTGGCCGCGTGAACGGCCGGCGTCCCGCGTGGTGGTGGGGCTGTTCGCCCGGCCCAAGCCGTCGTACGAGAGCGACCCCGACTACGTGCCGGACACGCCGCCCGCATGGGCACGGGTGGTCGGCATCGGCTAGGCGGCGCCTGGACGACCCTTGCCGACCTTGGCCGGCCTGGGATGGACGGCAGGTGTGCGAACTCACGATTGTGGGGCGTCGACCTGCCGAAGACATGTAGTACACGGCCGTGCTCTCCATGAAGGCGTCCCAGAGCCAGACACCGCACAGATCCCAGGGTCATGGACATTCGTGCGAGCAGGCCGCAATGATGTGCTTTTCCGGCGACTCCATGCACTTGGACCAGCTGATGCCTCTGCCCTGCGCTACCACAGATCAGAGGCTGCTATCGAATCGTTGAGGCGTGAGAGGGGCACTTGGTCGTTTTCGCATGTGTGGGGTGCGGTGCTGTTTTGACCGCGAGGGTGTCACGGGTCGCACTTCCCGACCACACCGATCAGAAGTACGGCCACGACTTGCTCCCCGCGCTTCTCGAGCCCGGAACGTACGCGGTGCATTCCCAAGCCTCCGACCCGCCATGGCGGGTCGGGGACGAGGCGGGCGTGGAGGAGGCGGCAGCCGGTGGCGTGTACCTACAGGTGTATTCCCTGCCGTACGGGCCCCCGGGGATCATCGGGGTCGCGCCGGGCGATGTCCGCGGAACCGTTCTCATCCGAGAGCGGTGTGATGGCTGCTGCTGTGGCCTGGACGGCCGGAGCGGCGCCAACCTCGCGTGTGTGGAGTGCGGGCGTGCGGTGGCGACCCGCATTGATGACTGCGGGTTCTGGCAGGTGGTGTGGCTGGATCCGAGTGCCGTGCGACCTGTCTGCGTCGATGGCCCCGCTTGTACGGTGGTCGGCTGGGAGGCGCTGCGGGCGGCCTATCCGGACACACCACCCATTGAGCAGCCCGGATGGTGGAACCCGCGGTGGGAAGCAGCGGTCGCGGTGGCGTTGGCACGCCTGTTGGCGTTGTCGGGCGGCCAGCGGATTGCCGTCCCTGACGGACCGGTCGCCGAGGCTTTTCGCAAGGCGCTCGACACGCTGCTCCCCGCAGGCCCGTCGGCACGGAACCTCGTCTTGGCCGGGCCAGGCCTGTCCGGCGTGACCGCGGATATCGCCCTGGTGCCCTGGCATCCGCAAAGCGGCGAGGTGTGGCCGTGCGGCGCGGGAGGGGTGGTGCCGCTGGCGGCTGACGTGTGGATGTACATGGCCTTCAATGACGATCGGCGTCTTACCCTCGCGACGGCAGGGATGCCCGACATTGTCCGGCGCGACGATCCGCCACCACGGCTGCCATGGAGGCCCTTCAGACCTGATGTAGGCGTGTTCCTCAGCACGCTGGCGCGGCTACCGGCGGCTCGTGAGCCCTGGTTGCGCGCTATCTACGACCATGTGGAAGACCGCCGATACAGCTTGCCATGCTTCTAGGAGCTGGTGAGGCTCCAGGCGCACAAGCATGTGCCCCGTACTGGACAAGCGCACCACGATCGGCTGGACCTCGGCGTGCAGCTGGCCGCCTACCGCATCGTGCAGGAGGCCCTGACCGACGCCCTCAAGCACGCCGGCCCGCGCACCACCGTCGACCTGAGCCTGGCGGCCGACTCCTGCCGGGTCCACATCGTCGTGCACGACAGCGGTCCGCCCGACGACGAACCCGCGCTGGCGGCCAACCGGCCTGAGCGCCGTTTTAACAGTCGTCTCAGGTCCGCTCGGTATGAAGAGGCATCGCCGGGCGACGCGGGTCTCGGCCTCGCCAGCATGGCCGAACGCGCCGCGCTCTACGGCGGCACGGTCAGCGCCGGCCCCGCACCGGACGGCGGCTGGACCGTCCACACGACCCTGAAAGGCAGCCATTCATGATCTCTGTGCTTGTGGTGAACGCCCAGCCGCTGCAGCGCTTCGGGTTTCGCATGCTGCTGGAGAGCACCCCCGACACCGAGATCGTCGGCGAGGCCGAGAACGGCGCCGAGGCCGTTCGGTGGACCACCGAGCTGCATCCCGACGTGGTGCTGATGGACATCCGCATGCCGGGCGTCAACGGGATCGAGGCCACCCGGCGCATCGTCGCCGCCGGTGGGCGTTCGCGGATCCTGGTGCTGACGACGTTCGACGTGGACCGGTACGCGCTCGCCGTGCTGCGGGCCGGGGCGAGCGGTTTCCTGCTCGAGGACACCCGCCCGGAGGAGCTGCTCGCCGGCATCCGGGCCGTCGCCGCCGGGGACGCGGTGATCGCGCCGGCGCTGACTCGGCGGCTGCTCGACGCGTTCGCCGACCGGCTCGACGATGACCTCTGCGGGCCCGTGCGGGAGGATCCCCGGCTGGACTCCCTGACCGGCCGCGAGCGCGAGATCCTCGTCGCCATCGGCCACGGCCTCACCAACGGCGAGATCGCGCAACGGTTCACGCTGTCGGAGTCGACGGTGAAGACCCACGTCGGGCGGGTCCTCGCCAAGATCGGCGCACGGGACCGGATCCAGGCCGTCATCCTCGCCTACGACCTGAGACTCACCCTGCCGATTAGCGCTTCATCTCGCGCGTCCGTCGGGGGCGCGACCGTAGTTCCCAGCCGCAACCGCTCCGGGCCGATCCGCTCCGCGTGATCGACCGCTCCGCTGCCGGGTCCGCGTGCAGCCGCCCACGGCACCGCCCGTCCGACCGCCACGATGCCGCACGGGTGTGAGTTCAGTGCGGACGCGTGTGAGCTCAGAGCTGTTTTTCGGCTTGTTGACCGCAGTGAGCTCACACACCTTCGACGCTTCGTCAGGACTTGCGGGGGGAGACCGTCATGATGCCCGTGCACATCTCGTCGCTGGTGCCGTCGCCCCACACCACGTAGCGGGGCGGCAGCTTGCTCAGCTGCGGCAGCTGTTTGCGCAGCCCCGCGTCGTGCGTACACGTCACCCGCAGCGTGTCCCCCGGACCGATCTCCACCGGCGACGGCAGCTTCACCAGCCGCTGGCTGTCGAAGTCGAACCGCGGCACGTCCAGCACGACCTTGGCGTTCGGCGTGCCCGGGTTGAGTTCGACCTTGATGGCCCGCCCGAGCAGGTGCATGTGGCCGAAACCGGCGAACAGCGTCATCGGCGCCTCCACCTTGTGGTCGCAGGTCTGGGTGTTACCGGGCTTCGGCGCGCTCTGGCCACACTCCTCCAGCTGCTCGTCCGCGGTGCCGCCGACCTCCGGCCCGAACCGCTTCGTCACGTCCGCGATCGAGGCCGCCCGGTCACACAGCGGACCCGACTCGTCGGCGGCGCAGGGCAGGTCGGTCGGCGCGTCGAGCGGCAACGTGTCGAGTTCCCGGGTCTGCGGCGTGCCGTCCGTCAGCCGCAGCCGCACCGCCGAGCGGTCCGACCCGGCCGGCTTGCCGTCGGTCGCGAGCAGGTTGTAGTGGAGCTGGAGGACGATCAGGCTGCCCGGCTCCAGCTTGAAGCCGGCGTCCTGGGTGAACAGCGTCTCCGTGGCGCCCGGCGCCCAGGTGTCCACCCACGCCGCTTCCCCCTCTTCCACTTCGGCGCCTTTCACGCCGGTCCCGCCGAAACACTGCCAGCCGAGGCCGGGGGTCTTCGCGTCCTGGTCGCGCACCGCGGCAGCGCCGCCCGGCGGCACCGCGTACACGATGGCGTGGTGCGCGATGGCGACGTTCTCCGGCGTGACCTGAGTCCCGGTCAGGAACGCCGCCTTGGTCAGGCCCGGATCGATCACCTGGCACCGGTACTCGTCCGTGCCGCCGCCCTCCGGCGGCGCGGGCGTGTAGGCCTCGGCCATCTTCAGGTCGACGAACCGCTCGCCGGCGCGCAGCGGCTGCGGTGGAGCCGACGACCCGCCCGCGTGCGCGCTGTGCGAGCCGGCCGCGGCGGGCACCGCACTGTTGTCGGCGCCCGACCCGCAGGCGGCGACAGCGAACGCCGTCGCCAGCGCCATGGTGGCCACCCCGAACCTCCGCAGTGGACTATCAGGTTTCGTCATGGCCTGAACGCTAGGCCTGATTCCGTCCTATTTCGTCGTACTGCGGTCGTCATCCTCGGGAGGGAGGCGGTACGACGGTACTACTCTCCGGAGCGCCGTTCGACACCCGCACGAGAATCAAGGCCCGTCGCAACTGACACGCCCACGAAAGTCCGTCGGCGATGGACGGGAGTCAAACTCCCAGCTCAGAACCGACTTCTATGCCTGCCTGACCGCGCGGGTCGACGCGCTGAACAAGGGCTGGATCGAGGTCGAACGGCTCCGTGGCGTCCTCACAGGGCTGCCGCTACCGCGGTGCGCGGGCGGGTGGCTGCTCTGGCAGGCCGTGCGGGAACTCAGCGCACGGTACCTCGTCGGCTGCGACGGCACGGGCAGCACCGTCCGCGGGCTCGTCGCCTTCGGCGTGCTGCTCGACGCCTTGCTGGTGCGGTCGGTCCTGGTGCCCGCCCTCACCCTGCTGATCGGCCGGCGGATGTGGTGGCCGAGCCGACTGTCCCGACCGGTGGAGCTGCCGGACGGTCAACGGCCGCTCGTGGACGATGACGATGAGGAGCCTGCGCTGCAACGGTGAGCGCGGCGGCACGGACGAGATCCGGGACGGCGACCCAGGCCCGTCCCGGATCTTTTCACGGGCCCGACGGCCGCCGCCCTTTGGTCCTGCGCCACGCGCCAGGGCTGGGGTCGGCGCATCGCGGTGTCCTGCCCCGACGGTGGGCCGCGCGGGGCCATTGCCCGAGGGCCGCCGTCCCTTGTCCTGCGCCGCCGCCGGGGCGGGTCAGCGCACCGCGGTGTCCTCCCCGGCAGTGAGCCGCGCGATCGGGGCGGGCGGGGCCGCGGCCGGAAGGTCGACCTGAAGCAGCGCGCCACCGCGTGCGGAGCGGGCGACGGTGGCCCGGCCGCCGTGGGCGTCGACGACCCGCTGCACGATCGACAGCCCCAGACCGGATCCCGGTAACGCCCGGGCGCTGTCGGCGCGGTAGAACCGGTCGAACACCCGCGGTACGTCGGCGGCGTCGATGCCCGGCCCGGCGTCGTCGACCTCGAGCACCGCCGACGCGCCCTCGGCATGGAGCCGGACCTGGACCGGCTGGTCCGCGGGGGACCATTTGCCGGCGTTGTCGATGAGGTTGAGCACCGCCCGTTGGAGCGCAGCGGGACGCCCGCTCACCCACACGGAGGTCACGTCGAGCGCGATCTCGATGTCGGGCACCCGGGAACGCGCCCGGGTCGCGGCGGCCACCACCACGTCGGCGAGGTCGAGCAGCTCGGTGCTCTCGTCGCTGACGTCACCGCGCGCCAGGTCGGTCAGCTCGGCGGCAAGGGTGCTCAACTCGGCCACCTGGGCGCCGAGATCGTTGAGCAGCCGGGTCCGGCTCTCCGCCGGCAGTGCGCTGTCCAGGTTGCCGCGCCGATCGAGCCGGATCAGCAGCTCGACGTTGAGGCGCAGGCTGGTGAGCGGGGTCTTGAGCTCGTGGGCGGCGTCCTCGGCGAGCAGCCGCTGGGCCCGCCGGGAGTCCCGGAGGGCGGCGAGCATGTCGTTGATCGACTGGATCAGCCGCCGGATCTCCCCACCGCCCTCATCCGGGATGTCGGCGTCGAGATCCCGGGTGTGCGCGACACGTACCGCGGCGGCGGTCAGCCGGTCGATCGGTGCCAGTCCGGTCCGCGCCACGGTCCGCCCGACAAGGGCGCCGCAGACAACGCAGAGCAGCCCGATCAGCAGCATGCCCAACCCGAACTGGTTGATCGGGCTGTCGTCGGCGACGCGGGCCACCTGGACCGCGCCGTCGCCCGCCCGCAGCGTGTAGATGAGGTAGCCGTCGTCGTCGCTGTCGTGCGACTCCATCAGGCCGGCCGACGCGCCCTGCGCCACGCGCCCGGCGCGCTTGCTGACGGGGGGCAGCGCGGGTTGGCCGGCCGGCGTCCGGGTCGAGCCGTCGGGCAGGATGACCCGCACCAGCCGACCGGATCCGGGATACGGCGGTAGCCGGACCTGCGCCAGACCGGCGCGCTTCGCGTTCGTCGCCAGGACGCGGGAGTCGGCGCGTAGCTGATTCTCGGCGGTGTGCCGCAGCTCCCAGTCCAGTAGCTCGCTGGCCACCTGGAAGGCCAGGAACACGCTGACCGCGATGGCCGTCGCCGCGATCACCGTCAGCCTGGTCCGCAGGGACCGCCGGCGCCACCATCGGGTCAGCCGGCGCGGTTCCCGGCCAGCGGGGCTGCTCACGGAGGAGTCTCCCGCAACGTGTATCCCAGGCCGCGCAGCGTGAAGATCAATCGCGGCTCACCCTCGGCCTCCATCTTGCGGCGCAGGTAGCTCACGTATACCTGGAGGTTGTTGCTGGTGGTGCTCATGTCGAAGCCCCAGATCGTCTCGAACAGCACGTCGTGGGTCAAGACCCGGGTCGCGTTGCGCACGAGGACCTGCAGCATGGAGAACTCGGTCCGGGTCAGGCGCAGCGGCCGCCCGCCCCGCCACGCCTCGAATCTGTCAGGATCGAGCCGGACGTCGGCGAACGACAGGATCTGCGACTCCCCGTCGGTCGGCGTGCGCCGGCGCAGCAGGGCCCGCACCCGGGCCAGCAACTCCTCGGTGGCGAACGGCTTGGGCAGGTAGTCGTCGGCGCCCGCGTCCAGCCCCGCGACCCGGTCGGAGACCTGGTCACGGGCGGTCAGCATCAGCACCGGCAGATCCCGACCCGCGGCCCGCAACCGCCGGCAAGTCTCCAACCCGCCGAGGCGGGGCATCATCACGTCGAGGATCAGCAGATCCAGCGTGTCACCGCCGGCCCCATCGACCCCGTCGAGCACGGCGAGACCGTTGGCGGCGGTGCTGGTGTCGTAACCCTCGACCTGGAGCACCCGCTCTAGCGACTCACGGATGGCCGCGTCATCATCCGCGATCATGATCCGCACGCCGGCCCGCCCCCTTCCAGTCGATGCTTTTGCCGCTCATTCTCCCCGATCAACCTGAGGCCAGGATTAGAGCCGTCGCCGCTGTGGTGCCCGCGGGCCGTGCTCTTACGGATGCCTAAGTGGTCCGCGCCGTTAATTCGTCGGGCGTAGGGACCAGCCGGTGAGGTCGTTGCGGTAGAGGCCGCAGACGCAGTCGAGGGCTTCTTCGGGGCTGCCGGCGGGTAGGCCGCTGGGCAGGATGTTGTCTTCGTATCCGTCGCGGCTGGCCAGGTAGATCGCGAAGCCTCAGATGCTCGCCGAGCCGTTGTATCGCAGCCGGTACAGCGGCAGGATCGTCCCCTCGCTGAGGTGCCCGTCGATATCGGCGAGCACGCCTCGGTAGCGCACGCTGACAGCGGCCAGAACGGGCCAGCGGGCCTGGGCGTGCTGGGTCAGGCGTTGCCGCTGGCTGATCTTGGTCTACTCGGGCGCTCTGAAGACGTTCTGGGTGTGGCCGGTGAGGGCGGCCAGCGGGACCGGGCGGCCGGGTACGGACAGATCCCACAGCCGGGTCGTGGCGTCGAGGCTGGCGGTGGCCAGCGCGCGGCCGTCCGGCCGGAACGCCGGCCAGCTCACGCCGTCGGTGTGACCGCGCGTGCTCCACCGATGCGTCTCGGTGGAGGCCTCGACCAGCTGAGTGCCGATCAGCCGGGCAGGCATCGCCTCGCCGCGCTCCTCCGGCCGGACCCGGCCCGGCGCGGCCGGCCGCAGGAGATCCGCGACAACCTCATTGCCCGCATCGCTGAGGCCGAGCATGAAGTGTGCGTCAAACGCCCTTCAGAACACGATCCAGTGCCGCTCGGCCTGCGGGTCCCCAGCGCGGCTTGCCGCCGGGAAGGCCCCGGTCTCCGTTCTGCCCCATGAGCATCAGGAAGAGGCTCTTCATAGCGGCCAGCCCGCGGGCGCGCCGGATCGCCGCCTCGTCCGCGTGCGCGTACATGTCGAAGAACCGTGCGGCCGTGCCCGCGGGGAGCAGCACCCATGCGGCGGCGAGGTCCCATGCCGGATCGCCGGCGAACAGGTCACCGAAGTCGATGATGCCCGACAGCGTTCCGTCCGAGACGACGACGTTCGCGGGATGGAGGTCGCCGTGCACCCACACCGGCGGGCCCTCCCACGCGTTGGCCGCGACGGCGTCGTCCCAGACGTCCCGGACGTCGGCCGCGATGTCGTCGAGGGCAACGGCCTGGAAGAAGGTCTCGAAGCCGACCGTGCAGTTCCTGGGATGGGCACCGCGATCCGTAGCGATCGGCGCCTCGGCGGGCGCCTCCACATGGAGCGCCTGGAGGAAACCCGCCAAAGTGTCGGCCGCGTGGGCGCCGCGGCTGATCGAGGCGTGGTCCAGCGGCTCGCCGGGAACCCACGTCATCACGGTCCAGTGCTTGGGGAAGCGCTCGGACGGTTCGCCGAACCGCACCGGGGTCGGCACCGGGAGCGGCAGGCGCGGGGCCAGCACGGGTAGCCACCGCCGCTCCTTGAGCTGGAGCTCCCCGGTGGGGTCCATGCGCTGCATGCGCACGGCCAACTCGTCCCCGAGGCGCCACATTTGGTTGCCCCAACCGCCCACCACCTCGCGGATGGCCAGCCCCGCAAGGTCTGGATGTTGCTCCTGCAGCAACTCGCGGACCAGGTCCGCGGTGATCTCGAGCTCGGTGTCGGTCATGCGAAGTCACAGTACTGAGGCGGCAGGCGGAGCGAGAGGTGAAACTTGCCCACCTCGACAACCTCATTGCCCGGCGCTCGGCGGCGGTCCACCGGGGTATGCCGTCCTGATCCCCTCCCCACCGAGGGAGCACCTCGGTCAGTTCGATGGCTGAGGCAGAAGTTGGATCACGCCCACCGAGGTGTCCTCGATGGGTGAGGCGTAGACGGCGCGGACCATCCAGCTGCCGGGGCCGAGCGGGACGGGGGCCTGCTCCGGCAGGCCTTCGCCGTCCGGGAACTCGACGCCCAGCTCGGCTCCGGCCGTCACGGAGTCAATGAGCACCGCCGGGCCGTCCGTTTCCCAGACGCCGCAGACTTCCCACACGGTGGTGGGGTCGGCGAGCACCGCCTGGGCTGCGGCAATCAGAGCGGCCTCGCAGTTGGCACCCAGCCAGCGAACGAACGCTCGGTGTTCCGGCAGATAGCAGCTGCTGGCGGGCTCATCCGCCAGGACAAGTCCGCGGGCGCCCTCCTCGCCGACAGCAACCACTCCCGCCAGACCCTCCACCCCGCAGGCGCGGTCGTAGTCGTCCAGAACGTCCCCGTCGCCGATGACCATCCCCGACTCTGTGCAACCACGCCACTGGGCCAGCGCGGAAACGGGCACGGCTATCAGCGGGCCGCCCATCGAATCGACCCAGACAGGGAAAGGCTCGCGTGAACTGGCGGTGGTGGAGGAGAACGTCTTCACGACGCCAGTGTCCTCCCGACCACTGACAACGAGCTCTCGGCCCGGTCTCAGCGCAGGCCGGCGCGGCCCGGAGCCGACAGGCTCGATCAGCCGATCGGTGGTGCGAGGTATTCCAGCGCGTAACCGTCGCCGGAGGGGGTTACGCGGGCGATTCCGGGTGAGTCGAGGTGGGCGCCGGCTACGAAGTGGTGTGGTTGGGTCAGTTGTTGGAGGAGGGCCGCTCGTGCGGCGCGGGCCTGGGACTGGTTGCCGTCGAGCTCCCAGGACACGTTCGGCTGATCGAATTGGAGCGTGGGAACGTGGACGTCGCGATCGGCGGGATCAGCGAGACCCTGCACACAGGCGACTCCCTGTTCTTCCAAGCCGACGCGGACCACGACTTCGCCAACCGAACGAACGCTCCCTGCGAATACATCATGGTCATCTCACGCAGAACCTGATCGGCCGCAGCTTACGAGCCTGGACAAAGCTGGCTAGGGCATCGCCGTACTCACGGCATTCTTCGGGAAAGCCGACTTGCGAGCAGCTCCGCGACGTGTCGGTACCCATGCGGCTGACCGTCGGCGGCCAGGCACCGACTGACCCGGCACTGCTCGCCAACTGGCTTCCTTCTAGCCGACGCCGACCTGTTCAGGCTCTCTACTGCGTCAAAGCCGCGGACCAGGACCGTACCTGCTGGGCGAGAGCGGCCACATGCTCGGGAGGTGTGGTCTTGACGATTCCGTGTCCGAGATTGAACACGAACGGGCCACCACTGAGCGCGTTCAGGATGCGGTCTGTTTCCGCGTGGAGTGCGGGCCCGCCCGCGACCAGGAGCTGAGGGTCGAGGTTGCCCTGCACGCACCGGCCGAGCTCCTGCTGCACCTTCTGCGCGGCCCACTCCACAGGCACTGTCGAGTCGAGCCCGACGCAGTCCACGCCGGTCGCCTCGGCGAAGCCGTTGTAGGCAAGCCCCGCGCCGCGCGGAAAGGCGATGATGGGAACACTCGGATGCTTCGCCTTCAGCGCCGCGACGATGGCGGCAACCGGCGTGACGCACCAACGCTGGAACAGCGGGTAGGGGAGTATTCCGGCCCAGCTCTCGAAGAGTTGGATCGCTTCGGCACCCGCCTGAATCTGACGGTCCAAGAACTCGATGGTGGCCGCCGTGAGCAGGTCGATCAGGGGTTGGAACCCCTCCGGATCGCTCAGCGCCCACTGCTTGACGACGGAGTGCTCTGAGCTGGCGCCGCCGCGCCCTTCGACCATGTAAGTCGCGACCGTCCACGGCGCACCGGCATAGCCGATCAATGCGACCTCGTCAGGCAACGCGCGAGTGAGTCGTCTGACGGTCTCATAGATCGGGGCCAGTTCTTCGTGCAAGCGGGACGAGCTCAAGAACTCGGTGATGTCCGAAGCCGAACGGATCGGGGGTGTGAGGACGGGGCCGTCACCGACCCGGTACTCCAGGGTCTGCCCCAACGCCGCCGCGATCTGGGGAAGATCCGCGAACAGGATCGCGGCGTCGAGCGTGAAGCGGCGGAGCGGTTGCAAGGTGACCTCGACCGCATGCTCGGGCGAATTGCACAGCCCCACCATCCCGCCCGCAGCCTCGCGGACGTCGTGGTACTCCGGCAGGTAGCGTCCTGCCTGCCGCATGAGCCAGATCGGTGGTCGCTCGGTGCGCTCGCCCGCGAGCGCACGCAACAGCAGCTTCTTCGGCCTCGCCTCGCCCGCCACGTGATCGACGTCCGACGCTTGCCGCATATCGACGCCCACGCGCCTCCGTCCTGCCCAGATACGCGAGCCCAAGCAGCCCGATCAGCACACGCACCCCAACAAGCGAAGGTGTGCGCTACCACCCTATCTACGCCCACCACCCAGAACGGTCAGAGCACGGCCGACGGACCGGTGCCGGCCGGGCTGCTGTAGGAGACATTCTTGCCGGTCGGCGTGGCCAAGCAGGGCGTTGTCGAAGGCGGGCAGCAGTCGTACGGGGGCGGGTCACCTGGCAGCGGACCTTCACCGCGCCGCAGACCCAGGCCGACGCAAGTACCTGATCACCTGGGACATCAACGTCGACTCCACCATCGCCCGTGCCCGCGGCCGCCCGCCGAAGTTCGAGCCGGTCGACTATCGCGAGCGGCACGCCGTGGAATAAGGCACCAACCGCCTCAAGAGGCATCGCGTCGTGGCCGCGAGATACGACAAGTTGGCGGTCCGCTATGAGACGAGCGTTCTCGTAGCGGCCATCAACGAGTGGCTATGACCCACCGCTCTCCATCAGCAGGTCCACGTTCCACTTCTCGGGCAGATCACTGCCGCAGAAGACGCAGACGAAGTCGCTCTCGCGCACGATGTTGTGCTCCTGGCACCCAGGACAGCGTCGGAACACCACTTCGTGCGTGAAACTGGACGGACGCCCGAGCCCTACACGATCGAGCGCCTGGGCGAGCGACGACCAGGAGTTAACGTCCGGGCAGTACCCGGTTGAATGGTTGCTGACATCGCCCACGACCCATCTGCCCGCCTCGCGGGTGAAGCTGATCTCGCCGGCGCTCAGGACCGATCGCCCGCCCGCACAGGCCACATGCTCACTTCGTCGTGGCGCCAGCCGAAGAACGCCGTCCGCGCCGACCACAAAGGTGAACGGCTCAACCAGCTCCGCCGCAGAACGCTCGGCGACCCAGCTGTCGAAATCAGCCGCCGAGCCGATCCGGCAGCCGCCGCTGCCAGGCCGGACCGCGGCCTTAAGATCGGCCGGTCCCACGTACCGATAGTTCCACCCCCGCATGCTCACCTGAGCCAACCTAGAACTTCCGATACACGCCCTGGCCGTAGCGGCGATACTGCGGGCGGATTCTCTCGCGCACCAACTCTGTCCGTATCCACCGTCAGCTCGGCCGCGCCCGTACGGATGGAGTTTCGCGCAATTGTCGTCCTGCAGGTGATCAGCGCTGTTGCGGGTCTGGCTACGTGGCCGGGGTGGAACGTGAAGGTCGGTCAGCCCTCGCAAGGCGGCGGGCCTGATCGGATGGCGGTCAGGTGGTGTTCATGGGTGGGGCGCCACGCATGGCCTCCTCCGTGGTCCTGATCAGAGCGTCCAGGGTCTGTCGGGTGCGGGCGAGCTCGTCCGACTGGGCGTCGATGCGGTCGCGCTCCGCGGTGAGCTGGCGTAGTACCGCCGGAGGGCAGCGCTCCCCGGAGTCCTTGACGTGCGGCAGCAGCGCGGCGATGACCTTGCCGGTCATTCCGACGGCGAAGAACTGTTTGATCAAGAGCACGCGGCACACAGCGTCCTCGCCGTAGTGGCGCTGCCCGCTCGCACTGCGCTGGCTGGCGAGCATGCCCTGCTCCTCGTAGTAGCGCAGGGAGCGCACGCTGGCCCCGGTCCGCTGTGCGAGATCACCGATCCGCACGGCCACCTCCATCCCTGCTTGCCCCTCACACGGATGTCAGGTCTCAGTCTAGCGGCGCGCCCCTCGAGCCACTGGAGGTGGTTTCGCGTTGCCCGCATGACCCGGCGGCTTCGCCGCGGCACGCCAGACAGACCAGGCGCCTCCGCCGTTTCTCCGATGGAGGTTTCGGTGTGAGCTTTTAGAAGGTGCGGTCGGCGACCTTCACACGGTGGCTCGCCTGCAATGCGGTACGTAGCTTGTCGGCCGGCAGTGGCGCGGCGGGGGCTTGGAGGATGCGCTCGACGGGTACGTCGGGGTCGGCGAGGTAGATCTGGGTGTAGGCGCCGGATTCGGGCTCGAAGCGCCAGCTCTCGGCGAGGGTTCCGGCGTCGACGGTGTCGAAGCCGAGCCGCTCGATCAGCCGCGCCGCCCGGGCCTTCGCGGCGGGGTCGTCGCCGGCGAGGGGCAGGGCGCTGCGGTCCGGGGCTCCGGCGGGGCGGGCGAGCAGGGGGATGTGGTGGGCCAGGATGTTGTTGAAGGCCTTCACCAGTAGGGCGTCGGGCAGGAGCTGCTGGGCCAGCTCGGTCGTGGTCACCTTCTCGGAGTCGAGTTCGGCGATCCGGCCATCGCGGGAGGGGTAGTAGTTGCCGGTGTCCAGCACGGTCCGGCCTCGCAGCAGTTCAGCGGGTACCGAGGTGTAGGCGGTCAGCGGGATGCTGAGCAAGGTCGCCTCGCCGGCGCGGGCGGCCTGCTCCACGGTGCCTGCCGTGGCTCGCGACCCCAGTTCCTCGACCAGAGCTGCCAGGCTCTGCGGGCCACGCGAGTTGGCGATGACCACGTCGATGTCCGCCGCCACCGCCAGCCGGGCGACCGCCGAGCCGATGTTTCCGCTTCCGATGATTCCCAGAGCCGTCATCGCCGATTCCTCCCTCTATGTGGTGGCCGCTCCGAGCCATACAGCCGGGAACGCCATAGGCCACCCTGGCCACGTTAAGACCTCACATCAGTGTCAGAGGCAAATCGGCGGTGCGCGCATAAGACCGTCGCGGTGGCCGCGGGGCTCGGCGTGATGGGCCTGCACCGCAACGTCATCCACCCGAAGTTCGGTAGCTTCGTGCTGCTGGCCACCGTCCTGGTGGATGCCCAGGTGAGCGGGTACGGGCAGGCGCTGGAGTACAACCCGTGCATCGACTGCAAGTTGTGCGTCGCCGCCTGCCCGGTCGGCGCCATCGGCAAGGACGGAGACTTCGACTTCTTCGCCTGCACCACGCATAACTACCGTGAGTTCATGAGCGGGTTCACCGACTGGGCGCAGACCGTGGCCGACAGCCAGGACGCCACCGACTACCGTTCCCGGGTCACCGATTCCGAGAGCGCCTCGATGTGGCAGAGCCTGACCGCTCCGCCCGGCTACAAGTCCGGCTACTGCCTGGCTGTCTGCCCCGGCGGCGAGGACGTCCTGGGCCCGTACCTGGAGGACCGCAAGACCTTCATGGACACCGTGCTGCGGCCGCTGCAGGACAAGGAGGAAACCCTCTACGTCCTGCCGGGCTCGCACGCGCAGGAATACGCCCAGCGCCGTTTCCCCCACAAACCCGTCAAAGAAGTCACCGGCGGCTGGCAGCCCCCGACGCGACGCCCCGCATCCTCCTGACCCGGTGCGTTATCGAGGGGCTGTCGGACTCCCTGGCCCAGGAGGTCGCCGGCTTCGGCATCCCAAAGCCCTTTCCGCCAAGGCGTCGGCGGCCGGTACTTCGAGGGCTGCAACGAGGCCGAGATGTCGCAGGGCGCCCAGACCTATCAGGCCGGAAGCGTCAGCGGTGTGGCCCCCTACGTCCTCGACCCCGAGGCCCGCGTGTCGGGTATCGCCTGGAAACGCCTTCGTAAACCGATCGGTTTTCATTTCGTCGGGACCACGTTATCCTCGCAGTATGACCATCGAGGCGAAGTCGAGTTCCCGAGAGCGGCTGTTGGAGGCGGCGGCGACGCTCACCTACCGAGACGGTGTCGGCATCGGCGTCGAGGCGCTGTGCAAGGCGGCGGGGGTGTCGAAGCGCTCCATGTATCAGCTGTTCGAGAGCAAGGACGAACTGCTGGCAGCGAGCCTGGAGCAGGGTTCCTCTGCCTTCGTGGCGAAGCTTCTGCCCGCGGCGGGCGATGGCCGTTCGCCCCGCGAGCGGATCCTGCACGTCTTCGAGCAGGTGGAGCTGCAGGCGGGTGCGCCCGAGTTCCGAGGTTGTCGGTACCTGGCGGTGCAGATCGAGCTCAAGGACCAGAGCCACCCGGCGAGCCGGGTGGCGCACCGGGTCAAGGCGAACCTGATGGCCTTTTTCCGCGCCGAGGCCGAACAGGGTGGGGCGAGAGACCCGGATCAGCTGGCCCGGCAGCTCAGCGTGGTCTTCGACGGCGCCAGTGCTCGCGCGGGAATCGGAGCCGACAACCTGACAGGGCTTATCGCGCCCACCGTGGTCACCCTGCTCGATGCGGCAGGCGTGCGCTGACGCATCGCCTTCTTTAGCTTGCACGTGAAAACCGATCGGTTTACAGTGATGGAAACCGATCGGTTTTCTGCTGAGCTGGGGAGTTCGGGATGGCGACAAACCGCCATGGCCGGACGCGCCAGCACACTGCGCCGCATCGCTCCTGCCCGAGTCTTCGACAAGCAGATCCGCAAGCTCAACCAGCTGGCCGGCTGACGCCTGCCCGCCCTAAGGAGTCGGCGATATGCCCAGTCAAGGGGCGCGTCCCACGATCCGCATTCCGGGGACCACCAGCCACACCATCGCCCCGCGCGGAGGGCGCCACAGCCTTGAGGGAACGCTGCGTTACCTCAAAGCGGGCACGGGTGCTCCCCTGGTCCTGCTGCACACCGTGCGAACGCAGGCCGAGCATTTCCGCGTCCTCATCCCAATGATCTCGCACCTGTACACCGTGTACGCCCTCGATCTACCGGGGATGGGCTACTCCGAGATCGTGCCTGGTGCGTCGTACCAGGAGCCGGCGATGCGCGCGGGCGTCGAACGGCTCCTCACCGAACTCGACCTCCATGACGTGACATTGGTCGGGGAGTCCATGGGGGCGGTGCTCGCCCTGACCGCCGCGGCCGATCTGCCGGAGCGGGTACGGCGCGTCGTCGCGGTGAATGCGTACGACTTCCGCGGCGGAATCGCCCGGTCCAGCCTTCTCGCTCGTATGGTGGTCGGCGGTGTTCTCACTCCGGGGGTGGGCCCGGTGGTCGCCGGGGTGGATCCTAAGCCCGTCCTCCGCAGGGTTCTGCGGGGTGGCCTGGTGGACAAGAGCGCTTTGCGGGCGGACTACGTGGACGAGCTCCTGCGGGTAAGCGGCCGGCCCGGTTATCCGACCGTGGCCCGGGCCGTGTACCAGAGCCTGCCCAGCCTCATCGCGGCCCGCGCGCGCTACTCCGCGGTCAAGGCTCCCATTCACCTCCTCTACGGGGACATGGACTGGTCCCGGCGGTCGGACCGGGAAGCCAACAAGAAGCTGCTGCCTGCCGCCGATTTCACGCAGGTGCCGAGAGCGGGCCACTTCATCGCACTGGAGCGGCCAGAGGTCGTGGCCGACCTGCTGGCCTCGGTGGCTTGAGTTATCGGCCAGAGCGGCGCCGTCTATCTGCTGTCCGGCACCGGACTGCGCCGCGCCGAGCTGGTATGCCTGGACCTGCGGCAGGTGGAGCCGGCCGGTCCGGGCCTGGCCGAGGACAACCTGCTGTACGGCGAGGAGGGGCTCGCCCGGCGCAAGGCGCATGCCGCGGACTCCCGGCGCAAGTACCAGGAGGCCGGTGAGGTGGACACCGTCCCCGCCTACAGCGAAGTCGACCAGGCGGCGGTGAACTACGGTGCGGCCGGTTCCTACGACTACTACCTGAACAGGCGCGGGGCAGCGTCCCCTCCTACCGAAACGAAGCGGCGCTCATGGGCCTGCGGGAGTTCCTGGAGTTCGACCCCATCAGCCAGGCAGCCGCCATCACGACTCCGACGATGGTCGTCCACTCTGACGGGTGCGCCTTCCCGGACCAGGCCAAGAAGCTCTATGAGGGCATCAAGGGGGAGAAGGAACTCGTGTGGGCCGACGGGAACCACTACGACTACTACGACTCGCCGGTACAGATCGACAACGCCGTCGCGAATGTGACCCGGTTCTTCCGCACCCATCTGGCCGAGCAACCGGCTGCCTGACACCCGCGGGAACCAGCCTGATCGACAAGCGGCCCCACGTCGAGGACAACCCGTCCCCGACGTGGGGCCTTCCAAGCAGCGAGAGCCATGATCGTGAAGAACCCACATCTGGAAGAGCTGGGACAGTTCCTCAAGGCGCGCAGAAGCGAGCTCAATCCCGCCGACCTGGGGCTGCCCCCGGGAGAGCCGGGGACGCGTCGTGTCGCCGGCCTGCGACGGGAGGAGGTCGCAGCCGGGGCGGCGATCAGCCAGGACTACTACACCCGCATCGAGCAGGGACGCCTCGCACCCTCGGAACCTGTCCTCCAAGCCATCGCTCACACGCTGCGTCTCACCCCGGATCAGCGCGTCTACGTCGAGGGACTCGCACAGCAGGCTGATCGGCGCACCTCCCCGCAGCGTCGGCCGAAACCGGTGCGACCCCAGATACAGCGGCTCCTCGACCAACTGACCGACGTCCCGGCATTCGTGGTCGGCAAGTACCTCGACATCCTCGCCTGGAACCCCTTGGCCGCGGCGCTCCTGATCGACGTCGACAAGATGGCCCCGCACGAGCGCAACTACGTCCGGATGATGTTCACCGACCCGCGGATGAAGGACTACTACGAAGACTGGGAGAGCATGGCCCGCACCAGCGTCGCGCTGCTGCGCATGCAAGCCGTCGACAACCCCACCGACCCACGCCTCACCGCTCTCGTCGGAGAGCTCTCCCTGTCCAGCCCGCAGTTCCGCCGCTGGTGGGCGGCCCGCAACGTCACTCGGCAGGAGTTCGGCACCAAGACCATCCGCCACCCCGAGCTCGGCGACCTCACCGTCGACTGGGACAGCTTCCACTGGGCCGGCGACCCCGACCAGCATCTGACCATGTGGTCCGCCGAACCCGGCTCCCCAACCCACGACAAACTCCGCATCCTCGCCTCCTGGATCAAGGCCCCCTCCCCCTCCACCCGGGGTGCGACGACCGAAAAGCCCGAACCGTGACCCGATCCGCCGACGGATTGCCAAGCCCCGCCCGCAGAGTGTCCGGCGCTCCTTCCCGTTCCTCCACGGTTCCGGGCTGTCGGCATCCTGACGGTTCCGAGGAGCCGGGCCCGCGGATCTGGAGAGGGCCTGGTCAAGCGGCGGCTTCCAAACCGCTCACATGGTGATGGTTTGGCTCACCTGCGTTTGCATGAGGAAACCGATCGGTTTATCGTGAAGAAAACCGATCGGTTTCTCGTTGTGGAGGCAGTCGTGACAGCAATCAAGGGCGCCAACGTTCTCGTCACCGGAGGCGGCCGGGGTATCGGCAAGATGCTGGTCGAGGAGCTCTACGCGCGCGGCGCGGGCAAGGTCTACGCCACGGCCCGTGACCCGCGCACGGTGACCCACCCCCGTGCCGTTCCGCTGGCGCTGGAGGTCACCGATCCGGCGTCCGTGGTGGCGGCCGCCGAGCAGGCTCAGGACGTCACCATCCTGATCAACAATGCCGGCGCCTCGGTCCGTGCCTCGTATCTCGACTCCTCGATGGAGGACGTCCGCCGGGATATGGAGACCAACTTCTACGGGCCGCTGCTGGTCACCCGGGCCTTCGTGCCGATCATCGAGCGCAACGGCGGGGGTCACATCCTCAACGTCCACTCCGCCCGGTCCTGGCTGGCCGACGAAACGGCCTACGGCGCCTCCAAGGCCGCCCTGTGGTCGCAGACCAACTCTCTGCGCCTGCGGTTGCGGCCGCGCGGCATCGCGGTGACCGGTCTGCACGTGGCCTATGTGGACACCGCTATGGCGGCGGGTGTCGACGCGCCCAAGGCCGACCCCCGTGACGTCGCTGTGGCCGCGCTCGACGGCATCGAGGCGGGAGCGCATGAGGTGCTGGCCGACGACATCAGCCGCTGGGTCAAGTCGCAGCTGTCGGCTGACGTGGAAACCCTGTACGCGCAGCTGAAGCAGTAGCACGCGCTCACCGATGTCAAGGAGATCCTTGTGGAAAGTACGCTCACCCACCGCTTCGTCGACGTGAACGGGGTCAGGCTGCACATCGCCGAGCAGGGGCAGGGGCCGCTGGTCCTGCTGCTGCACGGCTGGCCGGAGAGCTGGTACTCCTGGCGTCACCAGTTCGGGGCGCTGGCGGCGGCCGGATACCGGGTCGTCGCCCCCGACCAGCGCGGCTATGCCCGCAGTGAGCAGCCGCCGGACGTCTCCTCCTACACCCTGCTCCACCTCGTCGGCGACGTGATCGCCCTGATCGAGGAACTGGGGGAGGAGCAGGCGGTCGTCGTGGGTCACGACTGGGGCGCACCCGTCGCCTGGACCGCGGCGATGCTGCGCCCGGACAAGGTCCGCGCGGTGGCCGGGCTCAGCATTCCGCCGATCCTGCCCGGCGGGATGGTCCCGCCCTCGATCACCCGCGGCCAGTACGGCGAGGGCTTCTACCAGATCTACTTCCAGCAGCCGGGAGTGGCCGACGCGGAGTTCGCCAAGGACATCCCGGAGTCCTTCCGCCGCCTCCTGGTCGGTGCCTCAGGCGACAACCCGCTCAGCACGCAACCTCGCCCGTTGGTCGTACCCGACGGTCTGGGCCTGCTGGACACCATGCCGGCCTCGCCCACTCTGCCGGCCTGGCTGACGGAGGAGGACATCCAGGCGTACGCCGAGGACTTCGCCCCGCACGGCGAGCAGGCCTTCACCGGAGCCTTCAACTGGTACCGCAACATCGAACGCAACAACGAACTGCTCGCGCCTTTCCGTGGGCGTGGGATCGACGTCCCCGCGCTGTACGTGGTGGGAGACCGTGACATGGTCACCTCGCTGCGCGGCCCGGACGGGGGCAGCTCGCTGAGCGATCTTCTGCGTGGCCGGGGCGGGCCGGGCAATCCGCTGGGCGCCCTCGCGCCCCGGCTGCACGGCCCGGTGGTGCTGCCGGGTTGCGGGCATTGGACGCAGCAGGAGCGTCCCGCCGAGGTCAACGCCGCACTCCTCGACTTCCTCACCCGCATCGACGGCCCGGCGCCCCGATGACACCGCTGAACAGCTGACTCAACCCAACCCAACCCGACAAAGGACACACCGATGCCAGAACGCAATCCCATCCTGATCACCGGAGCCGCCGGCCATATCGGTGGTGTGAGCAGAACGATGGTCGAGATGCTGCTCGACCAAGGCCACCCGGTGCGCGCGTTCGTGCGACGGGACGACGAACGCGCGTACGCGCTGCGCCAGGCCGGGGCCGAGGTCTTCGTCGGTGACCTGCTCAACATCGCCGACGTGAGCGCCGCGCTGAAGGGCTGCCGACGCATCTACTTCAGCATGAGCCTGTCGCCGTACTACACCGACGCCGTCAGCCTGATGGCCGCGGCGGCGCGGGCCCAGGGCGACATCGAGGTCTTCGTCAACATCTCCGAGTACGAGCAGTCGTTCATGACGTTCGAGAAGATGACCGCACCGGACGAAGAGCGGCGGGCCTGGCTCGGCGGACTCGTCGCGGACTGGTCGCCGCAGCAGCGGGCCCACTGGATCGCCGAGCGGGTGCTGGAGTGGTCCGGCCTGCCGACCGTCAACATCCGGGGGGCCATGTTCGTCGAGAACCCCCTGCTGACCTGGCTGGCGCTGGAACCGCTGAGCAAGGGCGAACTGCGCCTGCCCTTCGGCGACCACCGGCTCGCGCCCATCGCGGGTTACGACGTGGCGGAGGTGTGCGCGAAGATCCTGGCCGACCCGGCGCCGCACATCTCCAAGTCCTACGAGCTCAACGGTCCGGAACTGAAGGACATGCACGCTTTCGCGGAGGACTTCGCGGCCGTGCTGGGACGCCCGGTCACCTACATTCCCGAAGAGGTCGAAACCTGGAACGAGACCTACGTGGACACCGCCCTGGCCGAGCATCCGCACACCGCGGAACACATCAAGACCCTGACCCGGCTGATCGGCGGCGGAGGGTACCGCGGCGTCACCGACCAGCTGGAAACCCTGCTCGGCCGCCCGCCGAAGACCATGCGGTGGGCACTGGAGAACCATCCGCGCATCCGGAAAATGGCCACTGCCTGAGCGCCCAGAGCAGATCGAAATACCTACGGATCGGGTTGCCTACGCACCGGCCCTCGGCGAAGCCGGCCTGGATCCGGGCGTCATCGGCAGGTCCCAGAACCGTCTGACCTGCGCAGGCTCCGCGCGCTGCCGTACGGAACAGGATGCGATGTGCGGCATCGGCAGGCCGGCGCACAACCTCAGGCGGCTATCCGTGATCGTCCTGGAATCTTGCGATAACACCTTTATAACGTCCTATCTACACGTGTTGCTCCTGCGGAATCCCTAGCCGAATACTGCATCAACACGAGTAGATGGGACTTGCGTAGTGGTCACACGCCGCGATGTGGCGCGGCTGGCCGGCACCTCAGAGGCTGTCGTCAGCTACGTGCTCAACAACGGGCCGAGGAATGTCGCGCCGCACACCCGCGAACGGGTGCTGCGCGCGATCGATGAGCTGGGCTACCGGCCGAACGCCGTCGCCCGCTCGTTGCGCATGAGCCGTACGCACACGATCGGGCTTGTCGTCCCCGACAACGCCAACCCCTTCTTCGCCGAGCTCGCCCGCGAGATCGAGGACGTCGCGTTCGAGCACGGCCTGACGCTGCTGCTCGGCAACGCGATGGACGACGACGATCGCGAGGCCGCCTACGTGCGGACCCTGATCGACCGCCAGGTGGATGGGTTGATCCTGATTCCTGCCCACGGCCCGCACGCCTGGCGGTCCCAGCTCGCCGCTTCCAGGGTGCCGTGCATCGTGCTCGACCGCGAGCTCGACGACACCCCGGCAAGCCACCTGCTTCTCGACAACGAGGGCGGCGCGTACGAGGCGACCGGCCACCTGCTCGCGCACGGGCAGCGGCGTATCGGCTGCGTGGCGGGGCCGAAGAGCATCCATCCGACCGTCGAGCGGGTCGCCGGCTGGTCGCGGGCGCTGGCCGAAGCCGGCCTCGACCCGGCCTCGATGCCGCTGGTCCACGGCCCGTTCGGGCGGCGGCAGGGCTACCTCGGCGGCCACCAGCTGCTGTCACTGGAGGACCGGCCCACCGCGCTCTTCGTGACCAGCGACGAGCAGGCGATCGGCGTCATGCGCGCCGCGGCCGAGCTGGGGCTGAGCGTGCCCGGCGACGTCGCGCTGTGCTCGTTCGACGGCATCGCCGCCTCCTCCTACACCGTGCCCGCGCTCACCACCATGCGCCAGCCGATCGAAGTACTGGGCAGGCGCGCGGTGGAGCTGCTGGTGGCACAGATCGGTGACTCATCGGGCGGCGAGCGTGTCGTCCTGTCCGCCGCTCTGATCAGGCGCGGTTCCTGTGGCTGCCCCGACCCGGTCGGCGGGGTCGACGATGCGTGAGCTGGAGTTGCTCGGCCGTGCGTCATGACGGCCTCTGGCATCCCCGCCTGCTGCACATCCTGTCCGCGGTGGGACACACCGACCTCATCGTGGTGGCCGACCCCGGCCTGCCCGTCCCGCCCGGCGTCGAGACGGTCGACCTCGTCTGGCGCAGGGGCGAGCCTGCCTTCCTGCCCGTACTGGAAGCGGTGCTCGGCGAGCTCGTCGTCGAGACCGCCTACGTCGCCGAGGAGTCGCCGCCCGGCTTCCTCGATGGCGTGCTGACAAGAACAGAACGCATCCCCCACACCCATCTCAAACAGCTCACCGGCCGGGCCCGCGCAGTCGTGCGGACCGGCGAGGCGACGCCGTACGCGAACGTCGTCCTCCAAGCGGGCGTTCCCTTCTGAAGGAGAAACACCACATGTACAAGAAGATCGTCGTCGTGGCCGGTCTGGCACTCGCGCTGACCGCCTGCGGCAAGGAGGGCGGCACCACCGCCGAGCCCGCCGCCGCCCCCAAGCCTGGTGAGAAGCCGAGCGTCTGCCTGGTGATGAAGTCGCTGGCCAACGAGTTCTTCCAGCAGATGCAGAAGGGCGCCGAGGAGCACGCCGCCAAGCGCGGCGACCTCACGCTCAGCGTGGTCGGCATCCAGAACGAGACCGACATCGACAACCAGGTCGCCGCCGTCGAGAAGTGCGTCACCCAGCAGGCCAAGGCGGTCGTGATCGCCCCCGCCGACTCGCGCGCGCTGATCGCGCCGATCAAGCGCGCCGTCGACGCGGGCGTGAAGGTCGTCAACATCGACGTCCAGCTCGACGAGGGCGCGATGAAGGCCGCCGGCATCGGCGACAAGGTGCCTTTCGTCGGCCCCGACAACCGCGAGGGTGCCAAGCAGTCGGGCATGGAGCTGGCCAAGGCCGTCGGCAAGGGCGCCGAGGTCGTCATCCTGGAGGGCAACCCCGGCGCGGCCAACGCCGCCCAGCGCAAGGCCGGCTTCGAGGACGCGATCAAGGCGGGCGGACTCAAGCTCGTCGACTCCAAGACCGCGCACTGGGAGACCGACGAGGCGCACACCGTCTTCGGCAACATGCTCACCGGGCACCCGAACATCAAGGGTGTGCTGGCCGGCAACGACAACATGGCGCTCGGCGCGCTGAAGGCGATCGAGGAGCAGGGCAAGAAGGACCAGATCAAGGTCGCCGCGTTCGACAACATCCCGGCCATCGCCCAGTACGTCAAGGACGGCAGCGTCGTGTCCACCCTGGACCAGTACGGGGCGCAGCAGGCCTCCAACGGCATCGACTACGCCATGAAGATGATCGCCGGCGAGAACTTCAGCGGCTGGCAGAAGACCGAGATCAAGCTCATCACGAAGGACAACCTCGGATGATGACCGTCAGCGGCCTCGTCAAGCGCTTCCCCGGTGTGGTGGCGCTCGACGGGGTCGACCTCGACATCCGCGCGGGCGAGATCCACGCCCTCGTGGGAGAGAACGGGGCGGGCAAGTCCACGCTGGTCAAGGCCCTGGCCGGGATCCACGCGCCGGACGCCGGCACGATGACCTTCGACGGCGCGCCGTACACTCCCGGCAGCGCGGCCGACGCTCTGGCCGCCGGGATCTCGGTGGTCCACCAGGAGCTGGCGCTGCTGCCGTACCTCACCGTGGCGGAGAACCTGTTCCTGCGCGCGCTGCCGCGCACGGCGGGCGTCGTCGACAGGAAGCGGCTGCGCGCGGACGCCGCGCGGCTGTTGACCGAGATCGGTCTGGAGGTGTCGCCCGACACCCTGGTCGAGCGGCTCGGCATCGCGCAGATGCAGCTGGTGGAGATCGCGAAGGCGATCTCCACCGACTGCAAACTGCTGATCATGGACGAGCCGACCGCGACGCTCACCTCGCGCGAGTCGGGACGCCTGTTCGGCATCCTGCGGGCGTTGCGTGAGCGCGGCGTGGCCATCGTCTACATCTCCCACCACCTGCAGGAGGTGCTGGAGCTGGCCGACCGGGTCACCGTGCTGCGCAACGGGCGCAGCATCGAGACCCGCGAGATGGCCGGCGTGACCGCGCCCGACCTGGTCAAGTTGATGGTGGGGCGCGACCTGGCGCAGGAGTTCCCGGCCAAGCCATCGACGGAGCTGGGCGAGGTGGCGCTGAAGGTGCGCGAGCTCAAGGTCGCGGGCTTCGAAGGGCCGCTCTCCTTCTCGGTACGGCGTGGCGAGGTCGTGGGCCTGGCCGGGCTGGTCGGCTCCGGCCGTACCGAGGCGATGCGCGCGGTCTTCGGCGCCGACCCCTCCTTGTCCGAAAATATCGAACTTTACGGCAAGAAGGTGCACATCCGGCACCCCCAGGACGCGGTACGGCACGGCATCAGCCTGCTCACCGAGGACCGCAAGTCGCAGGGCCTGGTCCTCGACCTGCCGATCAGCGCCAACGTCACGCTCGCCAAGCTGCGCGGATTCCTGGTGCGCTTCGGCCAGGAACGCTCGCTCGCCGAGGGCCTCGGGCGGCGCCTGCACCTGCGCTCCGCGGGCGTCGACCAGCACGTGCGCACCCTGTCGGGCGGAAACCAGCAGAAGGTCGTGCTGGCCAAGTGGCTCAACGCCGGATCCGACATCCTGATCGTGGACGAGCCCACCCGCGGCATCGATGTCGGCGCCAAGTACGAGATCCACGAGCTGCTGCTCGGCCTGGCCGCGGAAGGCAAGGCCCTGCTCGTCGTCTCCTCGGACCTGCCGGAGCTGATGGGCATCTGCGACCGCGTCCTGGTCTTCTCCCGCGGCAAGATCGCCGGCGAGGTCGCCCGGGCGGACTTCGACGCCGAGCACATCCTCACGCTGGCCTACTCGGGCTACCTCAAGAACGGTGAAACACAATGATCAAAAGGCTCGTGCTCGGCGAGGCCGGCATCGGCGTCGCCCTGGTAGTGCTCGCGGGCTTCTTCGTCATCCTCGCACCGAACTTCGCGACCGAGCAGAACCTACGCAACATCATGACCCAGATCACCCTGAACACCGTGCTCGCCGTGGGCATGACGTTCGTGATCCTGGTCGGCGGCATCGATCTTTCGGTCGGCTCGGCGATGGCGTTGTGCGCGGTCGTGTCGGGCACCATGATGGCCGGATCCGGCTCCGCCATGACGCTGGTCGGCGGGATCCTGGTGAGTGTGCTCGTCGGCGGCGTGGTCGGCTGGGTCAACGGGTTCGTGTCAGAACAGTGGCGGGTACCGTCGTTCATCGTCACCCTGGCCATGCTCAACATCGCGCGCGGCGGCGCCGAGCGGTACACCGACGCGGCCACCATCTACAACCTGCCCGCCGCGCTCAACGACTTCGGGACCCTCACGCTCATCGGCATCCCCGCCGTGTTCTGGGTGGCGCTGCTGCTGGCAGGGGCCGGCTGGTTCGTACTGTCGCGCACCGTCTTCGGGCGGCTGATCTACGCCACCGGCAACAATGAGGAAGCCGTCCGCCTGTCCGGCCACAAGACCTCCCGCATCAAGATCGCCGCCTTCATGATCGCCGGATTGACCGTGGGCATCGCGGCCATCCTGTACATGGCCAGGCTCAACATCGCCAGCCCTATCCTGGGCCAGGGCTACGAGCTCAACGCGATCGCCGCCGTGGTCATCGGCGGAGCCAGCCTGATGGGCGGGCGCGGCTCCATGGTCGGTACGTTCCTCGGGGCATGTCTGCTCGGCGTGCTCACCAACGGGCTGCTGCTCATGGGCGTCTCCGACTTCGAACGTCAGATCATCACCGGGCTGGTGATCCTGGTCGCCGTGGTGCTGGACGCGTACCGGCTGCGCCTGGCCCGCAAGCTGGCCGTCGCCCAACCCGCGCAGGCACTCACACCGGCGATGACCCCCTCCTGACCATCGTCAGCCTCGGGATTTCTGGGGAGTTCGTCGCTCGGCCCATCGGGCGGGATCGTACGGCGCCGTCCGATCCCGCCCGCCCCCGCGCTCAGACGTCGATCCACCAGAGCTGCTCGCCGCCGTGGTGGCAACCCCACTGGTAGATGTCCGTCCACTCCTCGACGAAGCGGGCGTCGAGGCACTTGTTGGTCCCCACGTTCAAGAACTCGTAGTACCCGTCGTTGCGTGCCACGAGGTGCCATTTCTGGTTCGGCGCGCAGCCCGGCGGCCTCCTTGGCGGCGTTCCCCGCCAGGGCCATGTCGCGCTGCTCCTGGGTGTCGCGCTGGCTCCTGACCGCGACGACGCCCGCCGCGGCCGTGAGGACGAACAGCGCGACCAGACCGGCGACCAGCCGGTGCAGCCGCCGGGTGCCGCGCCGCGCGGCCCGCTGCTCCTCCAGCTCCCGCCGTACGGACGCGTCGAGGAACTCGCGCGCCAGCGGGCTCATGTCGGCGGCGGTCATCGCACTGCCGACCCATTCCCGCGCGGCGGCCAGGCGGGTGCCCCGGTACAACGCCGCCGGGTCCCGGTGCTCGCGGTGCCAGGTGGCGGCGGCCTCGGCCAGCCGCCGCCCCACGACCAGCCCCGAACGGTCGATGTCCAACCACGCGCGCAGCTGCGGCCAAGCCGTCAGCAGGGCTTCGTGGCTGACTCCACGGTGTCCACGTCGGCCGTGATCAGCCGCTGTGCGACGAACCTGTCGAGTACGTCCTCGCGCCGCGCGGCCTCCTCCTCCCCACCCTCGGCCAGCAGTTGGCGGTGACCATCCGGCGGCGCGTGTCGGCGGTGTCGGCGGCCACGTGGACCAGGCTGAGGAACAACCGGCGAGCCTGCTCCCGCTCCCGCGGCCCGAGCTCGTCGTACACCTTGCTCGCACTGGCCGCCACGGCGCCGTCGATCCCGCCGGCCGCGCGATAGTCGTTGATCGTCAGGCGTCTGCCCTGGCTGCGGGACCAGGTGGCGTACAGGGCGTGGGACAGCAGCGGCAACACCCCGGCCTCGTGCGCCGCGCCCTGCTGCCCGCCAGGGGGTGCCACACCGCGCACTTGCCCGCCAGGGGGTGCGACATCGCGAGCTTGCCCGCCGGGGGGTGCCACATCGCGCAGGAGCAGTTCGACCAGGCCCTCTTCCAGCTCCAGTTTCGCCTTGCGCGCGGGCTCCACGATCGCCGCGCGCAGCTCGGCCGCGCTCATCGGGCCGACCGCGACCTGACCGGCCTGCACCGCCTCGACGAGGCGGGGGTGGCGGAGCAGCTGGCCGTAGAAGTCGGCCCGCAAGCCCACCACGACCAGCGCACCGGCGTCGGCCGCCGCGCACAGGGCGCCGATGAACGCCTGCCGCTCGCCCTCGTCGGCGCACGCGCTGAAGACCTCCTCGAACTGGTCGACGACCAGCACCGGCGCCGGATCGCCGGGCGCGGGCCGCAGCGGCTCGCCACACCGGCCCGGTTCGGCCCGCATCGCCGCCACCAGCCCACCGACCGTGGCGCTGGAGGGTCCGGGGGTTGTGGCGCCGGACGGCCCGGGGGTTGTGGCGCCGGACGGCCCGGGGGCCGTCGTGACGGGCTGCTCGGTGGCCGTCGTGACGGGCGTCAGACGGGCGGCCAGCTCGTACAGCGGGTGGGATCCGGGCGTGAACAGCGGCTCCGGCCACAGCGCCACCCCCGGCAGCCGCCCCGCCGCGAGAGCGGGAATCAGTCCGGCGCGCAGCAGTGACGACTTCCCCGCCCCGGACGCCCCCACGACCACCTGCACCCCACCGCCCGCGGCGCGCAGCCCGTCCAGCCGGTCGAGCAGCAGGCCAGTCAGGGCCTCGCGCCCGAAGAACCAGTCGGCGTCCTCAGGCCCGAAGCTCGCCAGCCCCTTGTACGGCTCCGCCCCCGCCGGACGGCGACCGGGCGCCCGGCGAACCCGCAGCCAGGCGCGTAACCACTGCTCGAGCATGCCGGGATCGTCCACCCCGCACACGGTCAGCAGCCGTACCAACAGATCGCGCAGGGCCGTGGACGGCAGCCCGCGCCCGGCGAACCAGTCGCCGATCGTGCTGTGCGCGCCACCGACACCGATCTTGACCGCCACCTGCCGGACCGTCATCCCCGACCGTTCACGCAGCAGCGTCAGCTCCCGTGCGAAGTCCTGCCGGGTACGGACCCGCCGGGGGTCGGGCAGGTCCGACTCACCCTCGATCACGCCCGTCACCTCCCCACCCGAAGCAGTCACAACGCTACGGGCGGTAAGGCTTCCGCCGCGCGCTTCTGGCCGGTACTTGACACCGGCGAGCGTGGCTCAAAAGGGCCTCCGCTTCGCTCCGGGCGTTCTTCTGGGGGCGCCTTCGGCGCACAACGGGCTTCGCTTGTGGGCGCTTCGCGCGTTGGGGGCTCAGGCGTTGCTTCCAGTCGGGCCAGAGCCCCGGCCCCTGAAGGGCCTCGCTCCGCTCGGACGCCCTACCAAGGCGGGCTTCGCCTGCACAGCCCTTGCCGACCTTGACCAGTCCGGCATGGACGGCAGGTGCGAACTCACTCTTGTGGGGCACCGACCTGCCGAAGACATGTAGTCCACGGTCGTGCTCTCCAAGAAAGCGTCGTAGAGCCAGACACCGCCCAGAACCCAGATCCATGGACGGGCAGTGCCGCAGAGCTTGAGGCGAGCAACGCCCTGATCACGGGCCCGTGTCTGCTGTGGCGCCGTCGATGGCCCGAGGATTGACAGCAGCACTGACGGCAACATCCCCCACACGCCGACGCGTCCGCGCCACTGTCCACAGGCGCCTGACCATGGTCTCGACCAGCCGAGCAGGGTGATTGCTCCGCCTGAAAGGAGGCGGACGGTGGTGCTGGTCGCGCAGAAAGCTATCTCCGCATGAAAGAGACGTCGTAGGCAGGCGGTTGGCCGTTCATCAGCTCGGTCAGGTCCTCATCAGTGAGTGCAAGCTCGTAGGCGTTGCCGCTTGCCGCGGATCCCCCTACTAGAAGTGCGCGACCCGACACGTCGGCTACTTCGACCGCGAACGTCATCGGGCCCCTGCTGTTCCCCTGGCAATAGGTAGGTTTACGACGGACGCGCCAGCGGAAGATGGTGCCGTCGACGGTGATGAGCCGCGAGCCCTTCTTCGGGATCGCCATGAGCAACCTCCTGTCCTGTTCCGTCGCTGTTCCGTGGGATGACCGAGAGCAGTGAGAAACAACGCGAGCCAGTCGCAACCGTAACCCCTGCTCAGGCTCCTGATCGACAGGTTTCCGCAGGTGGCCACGGAGAGTATCGGAGATGACCCAAATCTACGAGGGTCGTTCTGGCCTTCGCCGATCAGCCTCCGGCTGCGGGCGGCATGAGCTGGCCTATCAGTGACAGCGAACGGCGAGAGATCGACCGGCGCCCTTAGCAGCACCTCTCACATTAGGTCGACGCTGCCGGATCTCGTCAACGGTGGCGTGAGTGTCTCGGCGAGTCCTCGGCGGAACAGGCCGGCTGGGCGGCCTACGTCGGGGAGCCGTCGTTCACCTATGGGTATGACGAAGCCTTCTGTCTTCATGACCTTGCGGCGGAAGTTGCTGGGATCGAGGGGGAGGCCCCATACCGCCTCGTAGATTTGGCGCAGGTCGGCGATGGTGAAGGGCTCCATGCAGAAGGCTGTGGCGATCGTGGTGTGCTCAAGCTGGGATCTGGCCCGCTCCAGTCCGTCACGAAGGATCTTCTCGTGATCGAAGGCGAGTGTGATCTGGCCGTCGAGGATGGAGGAGACCGGGGTCCAGTGGGCGGCCGACGCGTCGGTTCCCGCCTGAGGCATGGGTAAATCGGGGCCTAGTGCCAGGTAGGCGATGGAGATGATTCGTCCACGCGGGTCGCGGCCGGGGTCCCCGTAAGCGTGCAGTTGTTCCAGGTGCAGGCTGTCGTCGGCGACTCCGGTTTCTTCTCGTAGTTCTCGTCTGGCTGCCGCGTCCAGCGCCTCGCCATCGCGGACGAACCCGCCTGGAAGCGCCGCTTCGCCACGGTAGGGCATGTTGCCGCGTTCGATCAGCAGAACATGAAGTCGGCCATCGCGCACGGTGAAGATCACTAGGTCCACGGCTGCGGTCAGGGAGGCGGGCGGGCGGCGTTGGTGGACTGTCTTGCTCATTGCCATACCCCTATTAAAGGTCTAGTTGACTCTAAGTCGTGACGCACTTATGGTCATGTTTACCTAAATGACTACCGGGGGGGCTCATGGCCCAATCGCGCACGGTACGTCTCGAGAACGGCGCGGGGGCAGCCGATTCGAAAGCGACGCGGTACCTCTGTGCTGGCGTCTACCTTGACCGCGACTTCCGCGAGATGGTGATCCGCCGGGTCTACAACGACTCCAAGCACATGGTGGCGCCCTCCTACGGCTTCGATCTGGTGCCGGTCGTAGCGCACGCCTGGCGGGCGTGGCTCCTGGAGACGCTGAAGTGGTTGCTGCTCCTCGCGGTCCTCCTGGGTGGCATCGCATGGGCCCCGGCCGCGACCGCCGCCGCGACGGCGTTGTTCGGCCTGTGCTGGTCTGCTGCGGTCGCCGTTAGAAGCGCACTGGTCGCTCTACCGCTGAAGGCAAAAGAGCGCGCGGACCGGTTCTTGCGACGTGTCCGCTGGAACAGCGAGTCGAACGATCTCGCCGAGCACCTCCGCTCCTTGAAGCTTGCCTGTATCGGCAGCGGTGCATTGGTTGTCGCCGTTCCCATGATCTCCGTCATGGCGGGCATTCCGCTCTCCCAGTTGCTGCGGCAAACAGCGATCATGGGGATGTTGACGGTTCTCGTCGCGTGCGGCTGCGGCGCCGCCCAGCGCGGCGCGCTGCACCAAACGGCCAAGGGCCGGCTGCCCTCGCCGAACAGCCACCGATACCGGGCGATCAACGAACAGCAGCACCACACGTTCGTCGTCTACCGCAGGGCCCCGAAGGAGGAGCCGGAGCCGGAGAACTTCCGCGACTTCCTGGCGCTCGACGACTCACATAAGCCATTCGTCGGAGCCGGGAGGCTTACTCATCGCTGGAACCCGCCGCTCAACATCCATTTGATGCAGATAGGTGAAGGCAGCATAGCCGATCGGGAATTTGACCCTCTCCCGTTCAGGGCACATGAGTTGGTCGCCTATTTGAAGGACGAGATGCAACGGCTCGACGGACAGGATGACGCCACCAGCCTTCCGGATTTCGGAAAAGCAGACCGTATCTATATAGCGGAGGCCGATGTCGACCAAGGGCGCGGCTGGCTACAAGGCGAGCCTGCTACGCACGAAATTGACGAGATCATTGATCGGCCGTTCGACCGATTCCATCACTTCCTCGAGATCCGTACATCGGTATCCGGTGAGCTGGTCACCACCGTGTTCCTTCGGACCACGGTCAAAGGGCGTGCGCTCAGCCTCGACTTCGCTGCCTGTGCGCTGACGCGGACGCCGGACGAGTATCACATCCTCGACGAGTACGGCGAGGACGGATTCGCTGCCATACTCCGGGCAGCGGTCCAAACTCTTACCGAACTTCCGAGCGACATCATGCAGACGTGGCGTCTCATCCACGTCCCGGCCATCCTGCTCGGGGCCTTTCGAGCGCGGCGAAGCCGCGTTCTCTATCCCAAACGCCGTGTGAAGATCGGAGCAAAGCTGAGTGTGCGCGAAGAAAAGCGCATGTCGTGGGAGACGGCCCAACTCGACCGCACGCTCATCTCCGACCACGTGAAGCTCATAGAGGATCGACTGCTGAAGACAGCGACCGAGTTCCTGCGCGAAAAAAAGGTAGACATCTCGGAGTTCGAGGAACGCGCTACCAGCATCATCAATACTGGGATCATGAACTTCGGCGAGTCGATGAATGTAAACAACTCCGCAGTCGGCAGCAACGCGATGAGGCTCGATCTACCTGAGAACTTCGGCAGCGCATCAGGAGGAGGCCACGCATGAACGATCAGTTCAAGAACAGCGGAATAATCAATCAGGGCGGACCTATGACCATCAGTGGCACCGCGATCGGCGACGGCGCCACGGTCGTCCACCACCACCCGACCGAGGGCGTGGTCGGTAGGCGCGCAGACATCGGCGTGATAACAATCAAAGAATCGGAGGCCAGGGCGGTCATAGATACCCTCAAACTCGACCGTGCCCCCGTGAACGGGATTCCCTTCTGGTGCGGCACCATCGACCTCCGAGGCGTGACCACCAGAGTGGCGATGACTCGATCGCTGGGCCAGGGCCAACGATCGACAATGGCCGCCTTCGAGAATCTCAGGGAGACGTTCCGGCCGGCGGTCGTCGCACTTGTCGGAATCGGCGGCGGATTCCAGCCGGACGTCTCCACGGGCGACGTCGCCATAGCAACGAGGGCCGTCTACTACGATCTCCGAAAGGAAACGGCCGACGGCACCCAGCGCAGAGGCGAGGACCGCGAGACACCGGCCATCGTGGGAAACGCCGTGAACAGCTTCTTCGTCGACTACGGCGAACCGGCACGATTCGCAAGCGGAGAGGGAGAATTTCACGTCATCTCCTGCATCGTCGGAACCGGTGACGCCGTTATCGCGGACGCTGGGTCCGAAATTAAGAAATATCTCAAACACTACAATGACAAGGTCTCCGTGGTTGATATGGAAGCCGGCGGTCTGGCTCAGGCATTCCACGAGCGTGGCAATCTGGCTCAGCTGCGCGGATGGGTAGTGATCCGCGGAATCTCCGACTATTCGAACAAAGAAAAGAATGACGTCCTGCAGAAAACGGCCGCCCGGAACGCCGCAGAGGTACTGCGAGCCCTAATCCCCTACCTCCCATCTCACGCCTGACGGGAAGCCCCAATGGGAGAGTTCGTAATCGGGGTGGTGAGTTCGCTCGTCGCCACCGCGCTCGCCGTTGTGGGCGGTATGGCGCTGTCACCTCGCGTGCGCTTCTGGCCGATCCTGCTTCTGTCCAGATTCACCGGCTTGGGAATCTCTCGGGTGCATCCGCGACAGCGCGTCGCCGCCGAAGATCTCACATCGGAACTCGACAAAGCCCGCTGGGTGCGGGTGCTCGCAGGCCGAGGGAATGAACTCACCCGCGATGGGTTCGTGGCCCTGTGGGAGGACGAAGGACGCCGCCTGGAGTTCGTTCACGTACTGCTTCCCGATACCAACCATCCCTCCGCGTCATGGCTGGAGTGGCGCGAGGACGAGATCCGGCGTATCGACCCTGGTTTCTCCCGCGGAATGCTGGCCGAGCAGGTCGACATCAACGCCGAATACATCAGGGAGGTCGCCGTTGAGAGGGACAACATCGAGCTGCGCCGCTACAATCTCCCCAACCTCCACCGAATAGTGATCACCGATCGCGTTGCCTTCCTCACGCTCTACCGTCGGGCGACCCACGGCCGAGACTCGCCCTGCATTGTGGCGCCCCGCCCCGGTCTGATGTACGACTACGCCTTCCAGCTCTTCACCACAGCCTGGGACCATGCCTAGAGTCGGCAACCGTGGTTGGGCGATCGACGCTGAGGACCTCCTTGCTGAGGACATCGCACTCAAGTGCGACGCATTCACCCGCTTCTCGTGGCTCCGAGTGACCACGGCATCCGAACCACCGACTGGGAAAAGCTCCAATTGGTGGACCACTGGCGACGTTTCCTCGCCAAGCCCGATTTCTATCTGAGGTACGCCTTGGATCAGGGCTGAAAGTTGAGCGGACGACCTCCGGCCCTATTCACCTTCATGAGGTCGGGAGCGTCAGGGCCGCTGGCATGACCGTAGGTCACCCGTAGGGCGAACGCGGCGAGTGCGGTCAACGCTGACGCGGCGGAGAGTTGCCAGCAGGGGCTGGTGGCAACGGGTGCGGCGATCCCACTGTTCTCCGCCGTGGCCAGCCGGCGCCGCCTGAGCCGGATTTCCGGGACACGCTCACGCCTCCGTAGACCTCGTCACCGGCCGCCCACGCGGCCGGCGGCGCCTCGCCATGTGGCCGTGCCAGATGCCGGACGGGGTGCGCTATTCGGCTCCGCCGGAGAAGCCGTAGCACAGCCCACGGCCGGGGACGGGTAGTCCCGCCGGCAGTCGGGGACCGGAAAGGTCGGGCACGGCGATGGCGTCCCAATCCACGACCCCGTCGACGAGGTACTGACCGAGGTCGATCGAGCTCACTTCGGCGCCGTCCACATGCGCGGTCAGGGTGAGGATGCCGAAACCGCCCTCGGACAGCGCGAGCCACTTATCGCAGGCCCAGCGCATCTCGTCGGCGTCGCACGCGACTATGGCCGCGAAGTGCCGTACAGATCCGCTCCATGCCTCATCCTCCAGCACATAGAAGCTGTACGTCGCCTCCGCGGCGGGCTTGCCGCTCACACCGAGTAGGACGGCCATCTCGTCCAATCCAGCCTCCGCGTGGCCGAGGGGGCCGGCCGCGCGTATCCGGGCATACAGCTCCTCCGCCTCGGTCTGCAGCCGTTTGACGGAATCCTCGTCCTGCCCGTACTCCGCCATGGCGTCGGGGTTCATGTCCAGCGTGGCCTCCCAGTAGGAGATCTGCTGGGCCAGACGCCCCGTCAGCAGGGTCAAAGCCTCGATGTCATCGGGACATGCCTCCACGGCGGCGCGCAGCCAGCGCTCCTCGGGCCAGCTCGGGGCGCCGTCGCCAGGCTCCGCCGGGTCCGACGCCGTCAAGCACAGCAGCCTCCCCAGCTTCAGCGCGGCCTGGGGATCGCCAGCGGCCGCCATGCTCCGCAGCCGTGTGATCGTCTCATCAGTGATCGCCATGAGCCGACGTTACAACCCGCCACTCCGAATGCGACGCGTCCGGCCCGGTGGTGGGCGCCGCGGTCGTCAGTCGGTGGCGCGGTCGCCTGCGTCCCCGAAACCCGCAGCGTCTCGGGGATCGAGACGAAGGGTGTGGCCGCCGGCGACTGAGCCGCCGCCTCATCCACCCGCCGCCGCTGCGCATGCGCTCGCGCGAGATCCACCGCCCGCCGCTCCGTACCTGACAGAAGAGATATGGAAGAGGATCGGAAGCAGCCGCTCCTAAGGTTGTCCGCGATCCTCTCGCTGCAGCGCTTCAACAGAACAAAAAAGGTCACGAAGAGCGCGTCTCTCGTGGTGGGGTGGGTGGCGTGCCAGTCGTCCAGGTCGGCATGGCAGGTCTGGCCGACCTGGTCCATGGCGTCCACTGTCCAGAGGGCGCCACCATGACCGCGTCTATCGTTCGCTGACCATCCGGCTGATCTCGGTCAGCGCGGCGTCAATGCGCGTGCGGGTGTCCTCGGTGCTGTACCACTCCGCCGGGCACTCGTTACGGGCCCGGGTGAGGAGGGCGCGCGCCTCCGCCACGTCGCCGCGTGACAGCTTCACCTCTCCCATGCCGAGATACGCCCAGGCCATCGTCTCCATGGAGCTGTATCTGCGCGACAGCTCGGCGGCCAGCTCGTAATCGGCCCCCGCGCCCGCCGGATCGCCCAGGCTCAGCAGGGCGTCGCCCCGCCGGCACAGCGCCTCGGCGATCTCCGTCCCGGCGCCCAGCTCGCGTGCCATCGCCAGCGCTTCACCGGCCAGGGCGTGGGCTCTGCGGTGGTCGCCCTGCTTCTGGTGCAGGGAACCGAGCCCAGACAGCACCAGCACGGTGCCCCAGCGCTCGCCGATGGCCTTGAACGCCGCCAGGCTCCGCTCAAAATGGTCCACGGCCCGCGCCACGTCGCCGAGCACATCGAGCACGAACGCCGAGCCGGCCATGGCCAGCGCCGCCTGCCACGGGGCAAGACTGGCGGACTTCCGCATGACCTCTCCGTAGGCCTGCGCGAAGTCGTCGGGCGGTCCCGTGAACATCGACAGCAGCATCATCAGGAACTCGACACGCTGCGGGACGTAGGTCAGTGGAAGCAACTCGCGGACCTCCTGCAGATGGGCACGCAGCTCGTCGTCGATCTCTCCGGCCCAGGCGGTGACGAGCACGCACATGACGTACTCCTCCTCCATGCCATCGAACCGGTGTGAGCCCAGCCTGATCAGCACCGCGTCGGCCAGAGCGGCGGTGGCGGTGCGGTTGCCGCGCATCCACCAGTAGCAGGCGCTGTGCGCCAGCAGCCGCAGCGCCGTCTCCAGCCGCCCTGATTCGGTCGCCCAGCGCACCGCCGCGCTGAGATCGTCGCTCTCCTCGTCCAGTTTGGCCAGCCACTCCAGCTGCTTGCGGGTGCGCAGCCGCGCGTCGGCCGCGACGACCAGGTCCAGGTAGTGCGCGGCATGCGCCTCCCGCATCGCCTCCACCTCGCCGGACTCGGCCAGCCGCTCCGCGCAGAACGCCTGGATGGTCTCCAGCATCCGGTAGCGCCCGCCCACGAACTCCACCAGCGACTTCTCCGCCAGCGAGAACAGCACCTCCTCCGGCAGGCCACACACCCGCTCGGCGGCGTCGGGCCGCGCGCCGCCCACGAACACGGTCAGCCGCCTGGCCAGCCGCTGTTCGTCCTCGTCCAGCAGGTCCCAGCTCCACGCGACGACCGCGCGCAACGTCTGGTGGCGGGGCAGCGCCGTACGGCTGCCGCGCGTCAGCAACCGAAATCGGTCGTCCAGCCGCGCCGCCACATCGGACACCGACAGCGTACGCAGCCGCGCCGTCGCCAGCTCGATGGCCAGCGGCAGCCCGTCCAGCGCCCGGCAGATCCGCACCACCTCGGCGGCATTGCCCGCGTCCACGGCGAAGCCCGGCCGGACGGCCGCGGCCCGGTCGGCGAACAGCCGCACGGCCGGATAGTCCAGCGGGTCGTCCGCTTCGGGCGGCGGCAGCCGCAGCGGCGCCACGGGCAGGATCGCCTCGCCGGTGATGCCCAGAGCCTCACGCCCGGTCACCAGCACCCGCAGCCCCGGACAGGCGGCCAGCAGCACGTCGGCCAGCTCGGCGGTGGCCGCGACGAGGTGCTCGCAGTTGTCCAGCACCAGCAGCAGCTCCCGGGCGGCTAGCGCGGTGACCAGCCGCGCGACCGGCTCCATGACCGGTCCCGTCGGCGGTGTGCGCAGGGCGTCGCGAATGCCGAGTGCGGCCAGCACGGCCCTGGGCACATCCGCGACGTCGGAGACCGGCGCGAGCGGCACGAAGCAGAGGTCCCCCGGCTCCTGCTCGGCCGCCTCGATCGCGAGCCGTGTCTTGCCCGCGCCGCCCGGGCCGATCAACGTGACCAGCCTGACGGCCCGCAGGCTCGCGCCGACCTGGGCGAGCTCCTCGGCGCGGCCGACGAAGCTGGTGAGCTGCGCCCGCAGCCCGTGCCGTTGAACGGCCGTGCGTGGCGCGGACGCGCCCAACGACGGGTCGGCCCGCAGCACGGCCAGGTGCGCGGCGGCCAGCTCGGGGCCCGGCTCGACGCCGAGCTCCTCGTCCAGGATCTTCCTGGCCTCGTCGTAGACGGTCAGCGCCTCGGCTTGGCGGCCGCTGCCGTAGAGAGCGCGCATGAGCTGGGCCCGCAACCGCTCCTGCAGCGGGTGGGCGGCGATGAGCCGGCTCAGCTCGGCGACCAGCTCCCGGTGTCGGCCCAGGTCCAGATCGGCTTGCACCCGGTCCTCGACGGCCGCCAGCCGCAGCTCCTCCAACGCCGTCGCGGCGGCCTCGGCGTGCGGGGCGTCGGCCAGCGGAGCGCCCCGCCACAACTCCAGCGCCTCCCGCAGCAGCGTGGCCGCCCGGTCCGGGTCGCCGTCCGCCAGCGCGTGTCCGCCCGCCCTCGCGAGCTGCTCGAATCGCCTCGCGTCCACGTCCTGCGGGTCGGCGATCAGCCGGTATCCAGCCGGGTGGAACTCCACCAGGTCTCTGCCCAGCGATCGGCGCAGCCGGGACACCTGCGACTGCAGCGCGTTGGACACGCCCTCCGGGGGACGAGCGCCGTACATGCCCGCCACCAGTTGCTCCGCCTTTACGATGCGCCCGGCCTGCAGGGCGAGCAGCGTGAGCAGGGCCCGCGCCCGGGGGCCGCCGAGCGCGACGGGCTCGCCGTCTTCGCTCAGCGCGATGGTGGGCCCGAGGATCTGGAAGCGCATGCGTCGATTATCACGGCTGCGGCAGCAGCGCGGCTGCTCGAACGAGGCGTCGCCGGCAGATGATCGCGGCGGCGAGGAGCCCCCGCCCGCGCCGTCAGTCGGCGGTTCGCGCACGGCGTCCGGCCGCAAGCCGACACGGTATGCCGCCGGTAAGTGCGCGGTAGGTGAGCGGTCAGCGCCCGACCTCAAACTCCGGGCATGACTGATTTAGCCAGACCAGCACAGCACCCCACGCCGCCTGCCGTACAGAAGCCGCGACTGTGGAAGCGCCCCTGGGTCGTGCCGCTGATGCTGGTGGTGCTCGGCTTCCTCGCGTTCTCCATTCCGCCCTATACCTCGCTCGATCCGGCCTTGTCTCGCGTGCCGCCGCCGGAAGGCTTTCCTGCCTACTATCCCTTCCTGGCCGCGCACGTACTGTTCTCCTCGGTGGCGTTGCTGACCTGCGGCCTGCAGGTCTGGCCCTGGTTCCGGGAGCGTCACCCGGTCGCACACCGCAGGATCGGACGCGTATACATCTTCGGCGGAGCAGTACCAGGCGGCCTCGCCGGCTTCGTCGTGGGCGCGGCCACCCCATACGGCGATGGCGCGCGAGTCAGCAACATGCTGCTCGCGACGCTGTGGATCCTGTTCACCGTCACCGGATTTCGCATGGTCCGTCAGCACAGGTACGCCGATCACCGCCGGTGGATGCTGCGCAGCTTCGCGCTGACCGCCTCGATCATCACCAACCGCATCTGGGGCATGGTGATGTTCCTCATTTTCCTGCCCGAGTTCGAGACGACCTACGGCAGCGACATGCAGGAGGTGATCAAGGCGTCGGCCGGGGTGACGACCTGGCTTGGCTGGACCGTCCCCTTGATGATCGTGGAATGGTGGCTGGTGGAGCGCGGTCGCGCCCGGCGCCGGACCGGCGCTGGGCGGCGCTCGGAGCCGGCGGCTCCGCCGATGGACGCCGCAGCGGCCCTTGACGCGGATTGATGTACCAAGCGCCAGGAGCACGTAACGCACGGCCCAGCCCGTGCATCCCTTCCTTAGGAGAGTCATGTCCTTAGCCCCGCCTGCCCCTGCACGTGCGCAGGGAGCCGTGCCGCTTACTGGCCGCGCGCTCGCCCCCGACCTCGCGCGGGGCCTCATGCTGCTGCTCATCGCCGTCGCCCACGCGCACATGTACCTGTCCGGCCACCAGACCGGCTTCCGCGGCTACGCCCTCGACGGCGGCCTCGTCGACAGGCTGGTCGCCGGGATCCAGATCCTGCTGGTGGACGGGCGGGCGCTGCCCATGTTCGCAGCCCTGTTCGGCTACGGCCTTGCCCACCTGGCCAACCGGCAGCTCACCGCGGGCAGGAGCTGGCCGGAGACGCGGCGGGTGCTGCGCCGCAGGAGCCTGTGGCTGCTGGCGTTCGGGTTCTGCCACTCCCTGCTGCTGTTCTTCGGAGACATCCTGGGCGCGTACGGGCTGGTGGGACTCGTCCTCATCGGGTTCGTCCGGCGCCAGGACCGGGCCCTGCTGTGGGCCGCCGGCGTCGGGCTGGTTCTGCACGTCGTCATACTCGCCGCGTTCGGCCTGCTCACCGTCTCCGCCCCCAAGGGCGACACGCCCGCCGCCCTGGCTGACCCGGCCGAGGCGCTGGTGATGAGGCTGATCGGCTGGTCGGGGATGACGCCCACGTACTTCGCGGTGAGCGTCGTGTCGGCGTTCCTGCTCGGCATCTGGGCGGCCCGCCGGCAGCTGCTCGAGGAGCCGGCCGCCCATCGGCCGCTGCTCTCCCGGATCGCGGTCATGGGCGTGGGTGCGGCGGTCGTCGGCGGGGTGCCGTTGACGCTCGTGGACACGCGGGTCTGGGCGCCCTCGATGGCGCTCTCCGTGGCCGCGTACGTGCTGCACAGCCTGACCGGCATCGCCGGCGGCCTAGGGTACGCGGCCGTCATCGGGCTCGTCGTGGGCCGGATGCGGCGCGGGACCCCCGGACCGGTGGTCTCCGCCCTGGTCGCGTGCGGGCAGTGGTCGCTCACTTGCTACCTGCTGCAGTCGGTGATCTTCGTGGCGGTGTTCGCGCCGTACACGGGCGGTCTCGGCGCCAAGGTGGGGGACGCCGCCGCCTCAGGGATCGCCGTGGCTGTCTGGCTGACCACCGTGGCACTGGCCGCGGCCTTCCGCGGACGCCGGGGACCGGCCGAGACCGCGCTACGCCGCCTGACGTACGGCTCATGAGGTCGCGCGTTACGGTGACCGGCGGGCGCTGAGGTCCTCAAGGAGATGACCATCAGCCCGGCTACGCTGGGCCGATGGTCTTCCGGCGGGTCCTGAGCCTCGATGACGAAGCCCTGCTGCCGGCCGGGGTGGCGGTCGTCGCGCTCCTGATGGATCCAGCCTTCCGTGGCGAACCTTTCCCTGGACCTCAACGGCCCCTGGCCACGGATCTGCTCAGGCGTGATGCTCTCCGCCTTCGATCAGCCCGTCCAGCGGCGGTCGCGGCACTCTGGACACGTAGTGCACGCGTCACAGCATCGCCGATGCACGGGCGGACCGCCAGGTCGTCGCACGCCGTCCGCCGTAGAACGGCGGCGGGCGCTTCTCCTTCAGTGCCTGATGATCAGCCGCTCCCTCTGACCTGGCAGGTGGTGCCGGCCACCTCGTAGTAGTTCGGTCCCGTCTGCCGCAAGGTCGTGGTCACGAACGTGTTCCACAGGCCCATCGCCTGGCCGGAGCCGTTGGCGTAGGTGTAGCCGCCGGACTGGTGGGCTCGGCCCGCCTGGGTGTGCGCGTAGTTGGTGGCGGTGAAGCAGGGCTGCGGCGACGGGGTGGGGGTGGGCGTCGGCGTGGGGGTCGGCGGTGATCCCGTGTCGAGGCCGAAGAAGTGGGTGTCGTAGGAGGCCGAGCAGATGGTGTCGAGGAAATAGGCGCCCGCCGTGCCGCACTGCTCCGCGGCGCCGCCCGGATCGACCGGCGTGCCGTGCCCCATACCGTCGATCCGGTAGAAGCGGACCTCGCCGCCGCCGTACGTCTCCATCGTGGTGCCGCCGGGCAGGCTCCTCGTCGAGGCGGGAGCCTGTGACAGGCCGAGCACGTCGGTGAACTGGTCCCTGAGCTCGCCGCCGTTGGCCTTGTTGACCACGTAGTCGGCCTGGCCGTGCCAGATCGAGATCCTCGGCCGCGGCCCGGTGTAGCCGGGGTACGCGCCGCGCACCAGGGCTCCCCAGTCCTTGGGGGTCTTGGTGACCGGGCCGTTCATGCAGGTGCTGGTCGAGGCGGGTGGGGAGCAGCGGTACGGCAGCCCCGCGACGACGGAGGCCGCGTCGAACAGCTCCGGGTACGCCGCGACCATGACCGCGGTCATCGCGCCGCCCGCGGACAGGCCGGTGATGGAGATGCGACCGGGGTCGAGCTGGTAGGTGCTCGTCGCGTACGACACCATCTGGGCGATGGACAGCGCCTCGCCCTGGCCGCGCCCGATGTCGCCTTCCTGGAACCACTGGAAACAGTTCGACGGCGGGGTGGTGGCCTCGGGGAAGATCAGCGCGAAGCCGTACAGGTCGGCGAACTTCCGCCAGCCGGAGTTGGTGTAGTAGGTGTTGGCGCTCTGCGTACAGCCGTGCAGGGCGACGACGGCGGGGGAGGCCGCGGGCAGGCCGTCGGGGCGGTAGACCCACATGTTCAGGGCGCCCGGGTTCGAGCCGAACTCCGTGACCTTCGTCAGGGAGGCCGCCCGGGACGGGCGCGCGACGGCGAGTACGGCGAGGATGAGGACGAGTGCCGTCACGGCTCTGACGACGGCTCGGCTGGGGAGTGGAAACATCGGCGACTCCGTGGTTCACACGCCTGGCGATTGCCCGTGACGGTACGTTCCGGGCGAACGGCCTGATATGTGGCATGCACCAGAATTCCCGGACGCGCACATGTGCGTCCGGCCCATACCTCTGTCGCGGCGCTGGACCAAGCACGCCGGTACGGCACGAGCGTGGTCCGTGGCAGGGCGGTCAGCGGTCGGCCGGTGGGTTCCAGTGGGCGATGCGGACCTCGCGCAGCCATGCTTCGACCGTGGCGGCGTCGGGCTGGGCCGGCAGCGGCGTGCGCATGGTGTCGAACGCCTTCTCGGTGGCCGTCAGGAGGTCGTGGGCCTCCTGGGTGCTGCCTGCCGCGACCCTTTCGCCGAAGGCGTGGATCGCCTCGGGGTCGGGGAGCCGGATCGGCAGGTGGCCGGTCTCGTACAGCTCGCGTCCCTGGTGCAGGAGGCGGGCGAGGTGGCGGGCGTGCTTGCTGGTCCGCTTGCGGGTGTCGGCCGAGAACGAGCCGTCGCCGCGCCGGTCGAGGCGCTGGAACTGCTGGGTGGCGTACCCGAGGTAGGCGTCGCGGACGCGCGGGCCGGAAAGGAACGCGGCCCGGATGGCGATCAGCTGGTCACCGAGCGAGGTACGGGTCTCGTACAGGTCGTCGGGCAGCCACACCAGCTCCATCACGGTCGGATTGCCACTCAGCGCGAGGGAGCACCACTTGCCCACCTCGTGGAGCGTCTGGTCGGGGTTCGTGTGGACGATGCTGTCCTTGGGCCGGGACAGACCGACCATGGCCAGCGTGGGGGTGGCGAAGATGCCGAGCCGGTCGACGTCGGAGTCAGGCCCGGCCAAGCCGTAGGCGGTGGAGCCGACGACGCCGGCCAGCAGCACGGTGCCGGGGATGTTGGTCACGGGAGGGTCCTTCAGGGGGTGGTGTTCGGGCAGCGCCCGCAGGGGGTGGGTCTCGTGGGAGCCCCAAGGCAGGTGGTGGGTCTCGTGGGAGCCTCAAGGCAGGTGGTGGGTCTCGTGAGAGCCCCAGGGCTCTAGCCGCAGGGCCAGGTGCGGCGCGTCGTGCGGTCAGCGGGGGACAGGCCCGTCGAAGTGGATGCCTTCCAGGAGGTCGGCGGTCGGCCGGTCCAGGACGTGCGCGCCGGTCGCCGGGCGGGTACGGCCGGCCCGGACCCGGCCCAGCAGCGCCTCCCAGCGGCGATGGTGCAGCGCGAACGTTCGCGTCGCCACGACCCGCCCCCTGGCCTGCTGCCCGGCCAGCGCGTCCGCGGGAGGGGCGTCGAGCAGCAGCAGGTGGAACGGGACCTCCGCCCGGCGCGCCAGCCAGGCGAATCCGTGCAACACGGCGGACCCGCAGCCGCGATTGTGCGCGATCACCGCGCTTCCGCCCCGCAACGCCCGGCCGATACGCCACACGTGCGTCGTGAACACCACCGCGGTACGCACCGGTTTGGGCGCCCAGCCCAGACTCGTGCTCCACCGCAGGCGTGACTGCGCCGAGTCGATCACCACCACCGCGCCCGCCACGACCGGGCGGCTCTCCGTGCCGTCCAGGGCGTACAGGCGGCGCAACAGCGTGCTCTTGCCCGCGCCGGGCAGGCCGGTCAGGATCACCAGGGAGCCGGCCGGGTAGCGCAGCGTCCCAGCGGCCTCCGGAGCCGCCGGCACCGAGATAGTCAAGACCCTCACCCTCACCCCGATAGGACGGACACGTGCGTTGGTCACATTTTGCTGCACGTCAGGTGACAAGAGTGCCGCATTAGCCGCCTTTCCGCAGATCCAGGGGGGATGGCGTTATATCCGGGAGAAAGACCACCCCTGTGCAGCGGGCTGAGGATCAAGGGGCATCGGTCCAGCGGCGCTTTCGCCACGGGAACGGCGCGATGTCGATGCGCGAGTTGACGGAGCCGTCCCACTTGGCCTCGACTCCATGAGCGGTGAGGGTGTCGCACACCTCTCGTGCGATGGCGGCGCTCGCCGCATCGCTCTTCGCGTCGTCGTCCTCGAAAGCTCCGAACGCCAGCATCAGCCCGTTGCCCTGGATCCCGTACTCGAGGTCCTGGCCGTGATAGAAGACCGCGCCGCGGGGCTTCTCCGGCAACTCCGAGGCGGCTTCGAGCGCGTCGGTCCAACCGTCGGACATCGTGAAACCCGCGTTCTGCAACGCGACGACGCCGCGCTCGTTCAGCTCCTCGAAGGCCTGGTCGATGGCGTCGTTCACGGTGGGGGTGCGCCAGGTGTCCTCACGCGCCTGCTCCTGCCGGAACAGCTCTTCCGCGTACGCCTTCAGCTCCTCCAGCAGATCTTCGTCGGTCGTCTCGTCCTCTAGCCAGTCCTCTATGTCATATTCATCGTCAAAACCGCCGAGAACTGCGAGTTCGATCTGCTCCCGTAAGAATGCGCGTTCCGTCGTCGACGCATCCGTACCGTCGTCGGTTTCATCGTCGTCACCATGCATGCCAGGAACCTACATGATCACTCCGACGCCTCTCGCGGCCGCGCGGGCGGCCGGTGAATGTCGATGGTGCGGGCCGCGACGCGTACGCCGACGGTGTCCAGGAGGCCAACCTCAGCCGGCAGCGCCTAAGATGACGGGAAAGCGCTTTCTAGGGAGGGCGTCCCATGATCCGCCAGGGCTCACGCTGATGGCCCCCATCGCGCTGTGCCACACCGATCGCGGCGAGGGCGAGACCCTGCTGCTCGTACACGGCTGGGGCGGTCACGCCCGTACGTGGGCGCCCATCGCCGACGCGCTCCAGCCGGGTCACCGGGTGATCGCCGCCGACCTGCGCGGGCACGGCGGGTCACCGGCGCCCGTGGACGGCTACCGGCCTACCGACCTGGCGGAGGACCTCGTGGCCCTGCTCGACCGCCTCGACGCCGGACCGGTCGTCGCCGTGGGGCACTCGATGGGTGCCCAGGTCGTCACCGCCCTGGCGGTGGAGCACCCCGAACATGTCTCCGCGCTGGTGGTCGTCGATCCCGCCTACGGTGCGGACGCCGCCGAGGAGCGGCTGTTCGCCAAACGGCTGGCCGCCCTGCGGGCCAGGGGCGCGGCGGCCGCCGTCCGCCAGTTCGACACCCTGCCCGCCGACGTACGCGCCCAGCTGCTCGCCACTCCCGGCCACGTGCTGGCCGCCTGCTATGAGGGCATGTACCTGGGCCCGGACGCGTTCGGCGCCCGTCCCGCGACGCGCCGCTACCTGGCCAGGCGCACCCGCCCGGTCCTCTGCGTCCGCTCGCTGAGCGAGCCGGCCGCGTGGGAGTCCTCGATCCCCGCACCTTCCGGGTCACAGATGGTCACGTGGGACGGCACCGGGCATTTCCTGCATCTGGAACGCCCCCAGGCCTTCGCCGGCCTCCTTCACCGCTGGCTCGCCACCCTCCGCCCGCACGCCCGCACGTAGCGATCAACCGAGTGCGTGCACGATCGGCGCCCGCGGTCCCGCCGGACGCGCGGAAGCGCCTGCCCCGCGGCCGGCGAGGCAGGCGCTTGATGATCACAGGTACGGTACGCCTACTGGACGCTCAAACACGGGAACCCGATGCGCTGGCCGTTCTTCCAGCCGCCGACGCAGTACTTCCCGACAACGGCTGCCTCGCTCCACTCCTGGGTGTTGTGGCTATCTCCGGCGTACCACGTTGTTCCGCCACGCCCGGCTGCAGGACCGCCTCGCGGTCCGCCATCATCGGAGCCTTGGCTGACCACGCACTGTCACCGCGCGCCAGCGCCCGAATTCCGCTACGAAAAGGTGCCTTCCGCTCTGTCTTCGCTGCGACCCCAGCAAGTCGCCGCCAAACAGATTAGAAGGCACCTTTTCCCGCTATCTCTTATTTCGCCGAGCAATCAGGCTCGGTGCCAACCCTCGGGAAGAAGAGGCTCCTGCTTCGCCGAAGGGGCCGAGTCGTAGTAGAGGAACAGCGCCCAGTCCCGCCCATTGGTCGCACAGGCCGAATGGTCCCAGGTCCACCAGCCCTGACTGGCGCCCCATCTGCGCTGCGCCTCGCAGGTGCCCTCGTCCGGATAGAAATTGAAGATGTACCAGACTCCCGGAACGGCGTTCGCCTGCGCGGCGGACGGAGCGCTGTCCGCCCACGTGGGCGCGGCCAGTGTCATGCCGGCGGCGGCGAGCGCGGCCGTGATCGCGAGCGTCGTCGCGGCTTTCTTGATCGTTCGCACTGTTCTCTCCTGAGTTTGATTCATCGGATCGAAGATCAGGGGGAGGGGTCGTAGACGATCCAGAGGGCCCATTGGCCGTTGAGGGGCCGGCAGGTGAATCCTCTAGCGCCGTTTTGGTGAACGTATGCCCGGCCGACTTCGGCGCAGCTGTCGAGGCTGGAATACCAGCCGCCCCATTCCTGGTGGCTCTCCACCTGCGCGGGGCCCGCCACTTGCCGGCCCGCCGAGCTGCTCTGCGCCGCGAATGCGGGGACCACGGGAGTCAGCGCCAGGCCCAGGCCGACCACGCCGACGGCTATTCGCCTTGCCATGCGATTGTGCATATTTCATCCCTTCTTCTGGATCGGAAACCCTTAAGCGGGGACGGAGACGCTGAAACGGTCTCCGACCGGCACGGGACTCGTACCCGGAGCGATGATGAGGGACGGTCCCTGGCAGTGCGTTCCTTGGTAAACGGTGACGGCGACATTCGTGCGATTTGTGACATTGTTGAAGGCTGATGTGCTGCTGTAACAACCGGCCGTGGGATTGTTATACACGATTCTTTGCCCGGCGGGGCTGGTGGAAAGAATCAGTGTTCCCGTGGCGGCGTCCGCGGGCGCCGTGATGAGCGCCATGCCTGCGACCAGTGTCGTCATCGCGAGTAACCGTGCTGTCGTTCTCAATGCGACCCTCCTTTTGTCGCGAATCTCCAAGGGATTTCGAGGCTGCGGACATCATGCTCGCCGCTTCGGCTTTCGTATCGCTGGCGTGGGGCTGACATGTCCTTGTGGAAGGAGTCAGCGCGGCGAAAGGGGGTCGGCGCGGGCCATGCGCCGATCGGACGGGGGCCGGCTGCGGCTGGGGGTCAGGGCTTGCCGGACGTCACCCCCATGTGCGGCGGGTTGCGGTGCGCGGTGGGTCGTGGTGCGCGGTGGGTCCGGCGAAAAACGATTTTTCAAGATCCGCCTTTTTTGACCTCTCTTCCGTACACGTTTCGACAGTTGAACGCGGAAGGAGAAGCCATGACCCCACTGCGATCCGTCCCGCGAACACACACCCAGCATGCCTGGCCCCTGCGCGAAGACGTGCAGGCCGTCCGGTATGCCCGAACGGTCGTCCGTGACGCGCTGACCGGACTGGAACTGAGTCCCGATCTCGTCGATGACGCCGTGCTCATGGCCAGCGAATTGGTGACAAATGCCTTTCTGTATGGAGAGGCACCCTATGAGCTGGTGCTTCATGCCGATCCCGAGGAGATCGTGTGCATGGTGGTGGACTGCGGTCCGCCGCTGCCGGTGGCCCGTGTGGTCGACGCCGATGCCGAGCGCGGGCGGGGGCTGTGCATCGTCGCCGCGCTCTCCGAGGGCTTCTGGGGATGTCATCCGCAGAAGTACGTCACCAGTCCGGGGCGTATCGGGAAGGCGACGTGGTTCGCGTTGCCGTACCGGCGTCCCAGGATGCCGGCCGTACGGCGGGGCGGTCTGTTCGCGGGGAGCGGGCCCGGTAGCGCCGCCTAGCACCTAGCCGCCGGAGCGGGAGAGGAACGGGCGCTGTGGGGGCGCCTGTTCGATCCGCCGGTCGTTCACAGCGACACGCCGCCGGTTTTAATGCGATGCCGTGTGCCGGGGATGCGTGGTTGGGTGGGTCCCATGGATGCCCCTCGCTTGCTGGCCTGCCTGGCCGACGAATACGGCCTGCTCAGAGCCGCGGCCTCCGCCGCGCCGGACGCGGCGCCCGTGCCGAGCTGTCCGGGGTGGACCGCCGCCGATCTGGTCGCGCACATCACAGAGGTCTACCTGCACAAGGCGGAGACGATACTGCGCGGGGAGTGGCCGACGCCGTGGCCGCCCGATCTGTCCGGTGAGGAGCCGTTCGCGGTGCTCGACCGGGCCTATGCCGAGCTGATGGCGGAGTTCGCCGCGAGGGCCCCGGAGGAATACGCGCTCACCTGGTACGACCCCGACCAGACCGTCGGGTTCTGGATCAGGCGCATGGCCCAGGAGACGGTGATCCACCGCGTCGACGCCGAGCTCGCGGCCGGCCTGCCCGTCACGCCCGCCGCCGACGACCTGGCCCTCGACGGGGTGGACGAGGGGCTCAAGGTGATGCTCGCGCACGAGTTCGCCCACTATCCCGAGAGTTTCGCCGAGGCCGTGCGCCCCGACCTCGAGGGGGCGATCGCGGTCGTCAGCGGAGAGCGCGCCTGGCTCGTACGGGCCACGCCCACCGAGGTCACCGTCACGGACGAGGCCGCGGACAAGGCGGTCGACCAGGCGCGGACCGTCGTGTCGGGGGCGCCCGACGAGTTGCTGCGCTGGGTGTGGGGCAGGGGCGGCGAGGTGTCGGTCACCGGCGACCCCGAGCAGGTCACCTACCTGCGCCGGCTCCTGTCCCTCGCGACCCAGTGACCCAGTAGCGCTCTCCGGCCGCACCGGGTGGGTGCGACCGGAGAAACAACGGGCGGGGCGGGGGCTTACAGCCCGCAGAGCTCCGACAGGCTCTTGGCGCCCTTCTGGCTGTTCTGGGTGGGCGTCTGAGTCGGCTTGGCGGCGACGAACGAACGGGTCGGCTTGGTCGTGGGCGTGTCGGGCGAGGACGTGACGTCAGCCGCCTGCGCGCTCCGGGCCGGGCGGGTCGAGTCGTCGATCGCCTTCTTCGCGGCCCGCCGGATCTTGAGCCAGTCGGGACGCCCCGACAGGAACTCCGGCGGCACGAACTGCAAGCTGGTGATCTTGGCGCTCTTCACCTTGAGGGCCAGCGCCACGAGCGGCTCGAGCAGCTCCTGCGGGATGTTCGTCTGCGCGAGGCGCTTCGTCGCCTCGGCGATCTTGCCGAAGTTCAACAGGATCTTGTCGGGCGTCGCCTGCTGCGCGAACGCGCCGATGACGCAGCGCTGGCGGGCCATGCGCGAGAAGTCGTCGCTGTCCACCCGCGACCGGCCGTACCACAGGGCCTGCTCGCCGGTCAGCTTCTTGTAACCCGCCTTGATCGTGCCCGCGGTGCCGAAGTGGCCGCCCCACTTGATGTCGCGCTCGACGCGGATCTTGAGGCCGCCGATGGCGTCGACCAGGTCCGCGAAGCCGTACATGTTCATCATGGCGTAGTAGTCGATCTTCAGGTTGAGCGTGTAGCCGATGGCGTCCATCAGCGCGCGCGGGCCCCTGTTCTTGCCGCCCATGATCTGCGGGTTCTCAGTGGCGTACTGCCAGACCTCGTTGAGCAGGCCGCCGTTGGGCAGTTCCGCCATGAAGCCGTTGGGGAACTGCTTGCGCAGCGGCGAGGTCGTCGGGAAGTGCACGTGCTGCAGGTTGCGCGGCAGGCTGAACAGGACCGTCTTGCCCGTCGCGATGTCCACGCTGGCGATCGTCATGCTGTCGGTGCGCACACCGGTACGGTCGCCGGCCGCGTCGCCGCCGATCAGCAGGAAGTTCACCCGGTTCTTGCCGTTCCAGGGATCGTTCTTCTTGATCGGCGCGATACTCGGGTCAGTGCTCTGGGCGAGGGGGATGAAGATCTTCTGGGACGCGTCGCGGAAGGTCAGCACGGTGTTCGCGATGAAGGCGAAGGGGGCCATGACCGAGACGCAGAGCACGCCGACCACGATGCCCGAGACGATCTGACCCTGCTGGTGCAGCCGGTTGGGGCCGAGCGCCACGTACGACAGCACGATGACGGCGAACCAGGCCAATGCGAGCACGGCGGCGATGACGATGACCGTCATCTGCATGTCGGCGCCGACCAATTGGGCGAGGTTGTCGTTGTTGCGCGTCAGCCAGAACGCCAGCCCGGCCAGCAGCAGCATCACGTACGCGCCGAGCAGGATCAGGCCGGTACGACGCCGCCCGGCGCGCAGGTGAGCGACGCCGGGGACGATGGCGGACAGCAATGTCCAGCCGAGCAGACCGCCCGTGGAGAGCGGCTTGGCGAACTGCGGCGCCCCCGAGCCCGCCCGCGGCCGAGACTTGGGCCGCCCGGCGCCGGAGGGCGCGGGACCGCGAGCGCCCTTGCCCGTGGGGGCGCCGTTCCGCGGTGAGCCGTCTGTGGGGTCGTCCTGTGATGAGCCGTCGGCGGGGGCGCGGTTCTGCGGGGTGTCGTCCGCGTCCGGCGGTTCGCCGGTACGGCCGGCGTCCGAACCCTCTCCTGGTCCGGTTTCGGACCCTGTGCCCGAGCGGCGGGGAGCGCGCCGTTTTCTGCCCTCGGGCGCGGTGTCCACCCCATCGCGCTTGCTCACACCGGCTCCTTCACACGCCTACCTGGCGAAAGCCATGGTTTTTACACCCCGTAGGGCACAAGATTGCCAGGAGTCTAGCTCCCATATAGGGACATCCAAGACATGTACCCAACCTGAGATGAACAGGCCATGACATCAGGAGGTCGTCGACGAAGCCGCCATCCAGGTGTTGCACTGGTAGGCCTGGTTCCTCTCCCAGCCCTGACGGAACCACCGGTTGTTGTTCACTCTGTTGCCGTGGTCGCGGGGATATCCGGGGTAGTCGCCCACCTGCCCGTAGAAGGCGAAGAGGCGGGCGCGGTTCGCGGTGTTGACCGGGTAGGACGCGGCCACCGACCGCATCCACATGCCGCCGAAGCAGGTCGCCTGGAGCTCCAGCTTCCTGCTCAGCGCCAGCTTGCCGCTCCGGCTGCTGGAGTCCACCGTCTGCTTCCACCAGGAGTCCATGACGCCCGAGATGTTCTGGACGTGGTGCCCGTACTCGTGGGCCAGCATGCTGATGATCCCGCCGTGCCAGGAGATGATCTCCCCGTACCCGCGGGCGTTGCCGTTGCCTCTGGCCATGGCCGAGGTGGAGGCGTAGATGGTGTTGTTGCGCGGGCAGTAGTACGGCACCATGCTCCCCGGCGACGGATAGTCGCCGCAGGCGCCCCTGCCGCGCGTGGCCACGATCGAGTAGCTCGGCGGCGTGAACCGGATGCCCTGCCTCTGCATGATCGGCCCCCAGGCCCGGTCCATGCACCTGCCGGTCTTCAGGATCAGCGCCTTGAGCTGGCTGTGGCTGAAGATGCTCGCGCCACCCGCCGGGCAGCTCACCCTGGGCAGGGTGCCGACCCGGTAGAGGGTGTTGTTCCTCGTGCTCGTGTTCAGCGTGGGCCGGGTCGGTGTCTCGGGCTCGGCGGACCGCGTCGCCGTCGGCTCGCTCGACCGGGTCTCACTCCGCGACTCGGACGGTGACGGGGACGGGGTCCGGTCGTCGTCGTAGGTGTACGAGGGGATGGCGACCGGCGTGGTCGTGTCGGGCCTCGACGAGCCCTTGAGCATCGCCGCGGCGATCACGAGCAGCACGAACAGCGCCGCCATCGAGCCGAACACCGCCCCGAGGATGCCGACCACCCCCATGCCCGACTTCTTCCGCGGCGGCGGCCCCCACGGCCCCGGCGGCATGGGCGGACGCGGGGGAGGAGGCGGCTGCTGAGGATGCCAGGAGCCGCCCTGTGGCGGCCCATACGGCCCGCCCGGCGGATACGGCTGCCCTTGCCCGCTTGGCGGGTACGGCTGCCCCTGGGGCGGGTACGGCTGCCCCTGAGGCGGCGCCCCGTACGGCTGGCCCTGCGGGGGATGCACCGGCCCCTGCGGGTAGACGGGCCCCGGCGGAGGCGGCGGATAGACCGGTCCTGGCGGGGGAGGTGGCTGCTGCCCCGGATGACCGTAACCCTGGGACTGCGGCTGACGGTGACCCGGCGGCGGCCACGGCCGCGACGGTGGCCGCTGCGGCTGACCTGGCCCCTGAGGCGGGGGTGGATGCTGCCCGTTGCCTGTCACCGTGTATCCCCCTTTACTCGGTTGTCCGTAAAGAGTGACTTGGTGCGTCACTGGTTGGACATTTGCCGAATTTGGGGCAGAAGCATACCGATTTATCACCCGTCACAGAAGTCGCGGTGCCCGGCTACGGTCCGAAATCATTCGAGGTGATCTCTGCTATGTCCCGGACCGCACGGCAGCTGGTGTCCTAGCTTCTTTGACATGAACCTCCAGCAGCTCCGCTACGTGGTCGCGACTGCGGAGCACCGCACCATGACCGACGCGGCCAGATCGCTGTATATCGCGCAACCTGCGCTGTCGCGCGCGATCCGCGATCTGGAACGGGAACTCGGCATGACGCTCTTCGCCAGGTCCGGACGCGGTGTCGTCGTCACCGCACAAGGCCGGCGGGTGGTCAAACTGGCAAGGGAGGCTCTTGATGCCGTACACGAGATCGAGAGCCTGTCCAACCACGGCAGCACAGGGGAGGCGGAGCTCCGCATCGCCTCCACCCCCAGCCTCGAACCCGGCCTGGCCGGACGGCTGCTGCCCGCCTACACCGCCGAGCACCCAGGTGTCCGCGTGCACATCGTCCGTTGTGACGGCCGTGACGCCGTCGTCAACGCCATCAGGGATCAGCGGGCCGACCTCGGCCTGACCGATCTCCCCGTACCCACCGATCTGATCACCCATCCGCTCGAACGCCAGGAGATCGTGCTGATCTCCCCACCCGGCCTCGAACTGCCCAATCCCGTACCCATGGGCAAGCTCGACGGGATGCGCCTGGCCCTGCCCGCACGGGGCAGCGTCCGGCGCAGGGAACTCGACGCGATGTTCGGCAAGTACGCCGTCAGCCCGGTCGTGGTGCTCGAAACCGACGAGCGCAACGGCTGGCTCAACGCCGTACGGACCGGCCAGGCGTCACTGCTGTGGTACCGCGGCATGGCCGAACAGGCCGGCCGGGCGGGCCTCGTGGTGCGCTCGCTGGAACCCGCGGTCCGCCGCGTCATCGCCGTCGTGCACGCCCGTCGCCGCCTGCCGCTGATCGCCCAGGACTTTCTGGCCGCCGCCGAAAAGGGCAGCGCCGCCTGACCCGTCCTGAGCACATCGCCTTCGGCCGCCGCCGCGCCCGGCCGGAAGCGAGGACTCACCCCCTCACGAACCCCCCGCACGAACCCCGCACGAACCCCCGTGCGCGAACCCCCTCCTCATCTCGCCACAGGTAGTCGTACGACCGCACGCAGCCCCGGTGCGGCGTCCTCCAGATGCACCCCGCCCCCGTGCGCCCGCACGGTCTCCCGGACGATGGCCAGGCCCAGCCCAGCGCCGCCTTCGTCGCGGCTGCGGCCCGAGTCCAGCCGGGTGAACCGGTTGAAAACCCGCTCGCGATCCTGCTCGGGAATGCCGGGCCCGTCGTCGGTCACCGTCAGCACCCCGTCGGCGGTCAGCGCCACCTCCACCTTCGACGAGGTGTGCCGCACGGCGTTGTCCACCAGGTTCGTCAGCACCCGGCTCAGGTCCAGCGCGTCGCCGCGGACCACGACGGGATCGCACACGGTCAGCCGGGCCTCCCCGTACCTGTCGACTGTCTGGCGCACCACCTCGTCGAGATCGACCGGCTCGCGCCTGGCCGGCACGCCGCCGCGCTCGTCCAGGCGGGCCAGCGCCAGCAGGTCCTCGGCGAGCCTGGACAGCCGCATCGCGTCCTCCATCACGCCCTCGGCCGTCTCCGGCCAGTCCTGGCCCTCCGGATGGCCGAGCGCCACCTCCAGCTGCAGCCGGATGCTGGCCAGCGGGCTGCGCAGCTCGTGCGCGGCGTCGGAGACCAGCGCCCGCTGACGCTGCTCGGCCTCCTCCAGCCGGGCCAGCATGTCGTTGAGCGTGGTGGCCAGCGAGTGCACCTCGTCACGCGACTCGGGCACCGGCAGCCGGCGCGACCTGGCGGTGTGCGTGATCTCGGCGGCGCCCCTGCGCAGCGCGGCGATCGGCCGCAGCGTCCGGCCGATGACCACCCAGCTGGCCACGGCCAGCGCCACGATGAGCATCGGCGTGCCGACCAGCAGCACCCGGCCGGCCGTCCCGAGGCTGGTCTGGATCTCGCCGATGGGCCGTGCCGCGACCACGGTCCTGCCGTGGTCGGCGCTGATGACCACCACGCGCAGCGGCCCCGAGATCGCGAAGGGCCGGCCGTCCAGGAAGGTGGCCTGGCCGTCGCGCAGCACCTCGGCCCGCTCCCGCGCGTCCAGCAGCGGGACCAGCCGGTCGGCGCCGTAGGTGACGTCCGTGATGCGGCCCGCCTCGTCGATCACCTGCACGATCGTGCCGTCGTGGGTGGCGATCGGGCTGGTCAGCGTGCCCGCGTCGGCCTGCACCCGCACGGTCTGAGCCTGCTGCCGGGTCGAGTCGTCCACGGTGCCGATGAGGGCCCGGTCCAGGACGGTCAGCAGCACCGACGCCGAGATGGCCAGCGCGAGCGCGAGGACGGCGGCGGCCACGACCGTCAGCCGGAAACGCAGCCCCTGGCGGCGCCACCACAGCAGCGGCGAGTCAGCCACCGTCGCCCGCCAGCCGGTAGCCCGCGCCCCGCACGGTCTGCAGCGCGTTCCTGCCGAACGGGACGTCGACCTTGCGCCGCAGATAGCCCACGTAGACCTCCACCACGTTCGGGTCGGTGTCGAAGGTGTCCCACACGTGCTCCAGGATCTCCGACTTCGACACCACCTCGTCGCGCCGGCGCAGCAGATATTCCAGCAGCGCGAACTCCCTGGGCGTCAGCTCGATCACCTGCTCACCCCGCTCCACCCTGCGCCGCGCGGGGTCCAGCGTCAGATCGCCCGCCGTCAGCACGGCGGGCCGCCGCCCGGAGTCGCGCCGCAGCAGCGCGCGGAGCCTGGCCACCAGCACCACGTACGAGAAGGGCTTGGTCAGGTAGTCGTCGGCGCCCAGATCGAGGCCGTCGGCCATGTCGTATTCGCCGTCCTTGGCGGAGAGCATCAGGATCGGCACCCAGTTCTCCTCGGCGCGCAACTGCTTGCACACGTTGTAGCCCGACAGCCGGGGCAGCATGATGTCGAGCACCACGATGTCGTAGTCGCCGTGCCTGGCCGCGTGCAGTCCCTGCTCGCCGTCGTGGGCGAGGTCCACGGCGAAGCCCTCGGCCTGGAGCCCCCGCTGCAGCGCGGCCGCCATCCGCCGCTCATCCTCGACGACAAGTACTCTCATGTGGCGATTCTCCCGTTCCTCCCCTGAGACAACGCTGAGAGGGCTGAGAGGCGTCTCAGCTGGTCTCAGACTCGCCTAAGGAATGTCCCCCCGTGCGCAAGAGGGCGCACGCGGCCGCATAGGTACCTATAGACCGGGGTATCCCACCTGACACAGCGCGGGCCGGTGCGCCGTCACTGGTCCCGTCCGCGTCTTCCTCAGCTCTGGCGAGCCTTGTGTCTCTTCGCGGTCAGGACCACCTCATCGGCTGGCAGCAGCCGGGTCTCCTCGCCGTCCCGCTCGACCACCACCAGGCCGACGCCCTCGTCGATGCCGAGGTCGATCCGCTCGTCTGGCGTGGTCTGCCGGAACCAGGCGCGGGCGCCTGGTTCCAACTCGATGCGGCGCCGCTCCGGCTGGGCCCGGACGTAGGAGGCTTCGCCGCGCTTGGTTGCGACGAGACCTTCCTGGCGCAGTACGCCGAGAGCTTTGCGCACGGCCTCGCGCCCGACTCCGTACTCCTGCGCCATCGCGTGTTCGCCCGGGAAGACGTGGCCGGCGGCCAATTCGCCAGTGCTGATCATTTCGCGCAGGCCGGTAGCGACCTGGATGTAGACGGGTACGTGCGAGCGCACATTGATCTCCACAGAGGTGAGGGTATAGACACACAGACATATTGTTATCTTGTACGCGTGTATGCATAGACACATATACAGTCTGTTTGCCTGTACGTACATGTGATAGCTTCGACGCCATGGCCAATGCTTCCGAACCGGCTCCGTACGTCCCCGACTGCGAGATCGTGAAGTTCGGCGACGGCGCGTTCTTCGTCACCCACCTGGACTCCGGCCGCGTGCGCACTGCGCAGACTGACCGGCAGGCGCTCATCGTCGGCACCGGGCTCGCCATCGCGTGTACATGGCGGCAGGCGGTCGGGAGCCGCTGATGTCATCGAGCCCGTCTGGCGCGCGTCACCGCGTTGCACGCCAGGCATCCAACGGGCGCGGCGGCGACACCGTCCCAGGCGCCGCCGCCGCGCCCCGCAGGATCCCCGGACCGCGCCCGAATGTCCGGCCCAAGCCGGCACCTCTGCCATGGGTCACGTCCCCGCAGGAGTTGCCGTTCCAGACGGGGGATCCATGGTGATCGCCGCTCAGGCAGTCGTGCCGTACGTCACCGCCTACAGCGAGGAGACCGTCGCGCTCAACCTCACCTTCATCAGGGATACATGGTCATCGAGTGGGGTGCGGCTGTCCTACACCGACCCCACGTCGAGCGACTGGGACATGGGCGTGATGTGGGCCCGGCAGAAGACGCTCCGCCGCGGGAAAGTCCTGTACGACGAGCTTCACACGTTGCGGCAGAAGGAATGCATGCTGAGCAGACTCTGCCAGGTGTGTCAGGGGCCGGCTTCCGACCCGGACACTGGGCTCCTCACGTGGGTTTTCCACGTTGAGCCGCCTGCCGCTTCTGGACGCCTCAGCAAGCCGCCCATCTGTCGAGGCTGCCTGCCGGAAGCGATCACCGTATGCCCGTACTTGCGCCGCGAGGCCCATGTGTACAGTTCGGGCGATTATTGCGCGTGGGGGGTGAAAGGCCTGGTCGTATCCCCGGGTCGTCAGCCGGTCCTGCGGGACGTCCCACGGGACGACCTGCACACGCTGGCGTTCACCTTTGCCCGGGCCTTGGTAGTGCACGTGTCCGAGCTGCGGCGCGAGAATGTCTAGCAGCGAAATCTACGCGCTGACCGTGATAGTCACTGCCGTCGTCGGCACGCTGGCCACCGTCGCGATGGTCTTGATCTACGACCCTCTCGTCAACGGCCTGCGCTGGCTGCGGCGGCGTATCACCGGCCGCACCTAGACCGCCCGGCCGCCATGCGATCCCCCAGCCCACAACTTTTCGATCACATGGACGAAGTCGATGACAATGTGCACGCTGATGTCGCGGCGGGCGGCCTCGGCGTCGATCAGATTGAGCTGGTGGCGGGGCTCCGTCGACGAGTACGACCCAGGGACGGGCGTGCGTGGGGTCGCGGGTCTCGGCGTGGTCGAAGACCTTGGCGATCACAGTACCGGGGTCGGTGATGATGGAGCCGCACAGCCACTTGCGCTCCGCGCGTGGTCTGGCCCGCGGTCGGCACTGCCCGGCTCGTCTGCCCGGGGCGGCGATCACATCGTGGGGGCGCCGGGGCGCGGGTTCGGCGTCGTAGACCACGCCGAGCGACACAGGGGTGAGCATGAGGGGCGTACGGCCTGGTGGGGGACCATGTGGGCGTTCGTAGTCATGGACATGCTGTCGGGCTTGCTCGTTCCGGCCGGGCAATCATGAGCGGTGGGTAGGGTCGGGCCGACCGCAGCACCGCTTCCCCCTGTCGCCCGGCCGAGTCTGCGGGCGAGGCTGATCGGATGAGGACCGCTGTGATCGTGGTTCTGGACGCCGAGGCCGCGCGGGGGTGCAGGCGAACATCGCGCTGGTCCGGTTCCCCCAGATGCCTGCGCCCTCAAGCCTCTCGGATCCCGCCTGGCCGAAGCCCTCAACGCACTGATCGCTGCCGCGATCGGCGCGGCCCGCGTTCTGAGTCTGCATGAGACGCCACTCTGGTCGATCATGGCCATGATCGCGGGCGGCCACCTGCTCATCGCCCCTCGCGGAAGCTGATCAAACCGCCACCCGTCGCTGCCACCTGCCCGCAACCCGGCGACAGCATGCCCACGAATCTTCCGCATGACCGTGAGCCTCACCGGTTTGACGACGTGTTCTCCATCATGAGCATCACGGTGACAGGGTGTCCACGGGCTCGCGCGCACACCTCCGACCACTGCCTGAAATGCCGGAATCTACATGCCCATCACGAGTGGCGCCGTCATGGACGCAACGAGTGTCCGGCAACACATGGGCCACGAGGTGTTCGATCTGCCGTTTGCCGATCACCTGGCCGCAGCGCGCGCTGATCGCCGCGTACGCGGTGTCGAACGAGCCACGCACCGTCTCGGCCACCGCCAGCTTGGCCAGCCCGGCCGAGTGCCGCACCGCCGGCAGCGACAACGCCGCATCCGCCGGATAGACGTTGCGAACTGCCGGAGCGCGCCAGGCACACCGGGTGACCGTCACCGTCCCGACCACGGTGGCCAGCAGACGGTGATGCCCCATCTCGACCCGTCGGCGCACCACGCCGTCAGGCGCGGCCAGCCCGGCGCCGTCGCGGCGGGCGGCCAGAACCGCCTGCTGCTCACGCCACGCCCGTAGGTCCAGGTGCGCCTGCAGGAGCTGGCGCAGCAGCTCACGCCCCTGCTCGGCGATGGTTTCCTCCAGCTGATCATGCGTCAGCGACGCGGCCCGCGCTGACAACCGGTCCTGCTCGGCCTCCAGCCGTGACTCCAAAGCGGCGATCTGCTCCCGGATCTCCTCAATCCGTTGCAGGACCACAGCCTCCCGCCGCGCCAACTCCTCCAGCAACGAACCCCCCGTCACCACCGCCTCACACGCCTGCACCCACGGTAGAGGGCGGTTCCCCGATCAAACAGTCGCGGCCATAAAAGCCCAGCTCAGAAACTCACTCAGGACGAGCTACACCCGTACCAGTTGTATGCGTCGAGCATAAAATGAGTGATTTGCATCACACTAACGCCTTTGCTGGTGCGAGCCTGGTGGTTCTGACATGCAACGTCATCATCTTTGGTCTGCTGTGCGAGCAAGGTGTCGGAATTGCTTCGCGTAAGAGATCTTTACGGATCTATGTCTGCTGCGACATGATCTTTACGGGTATTTCTAGTCTGTTCGCCTTTGTGGATCGGGTCTGACTCCTTTACGTGCTGTCTTTCTGGAGTGTTCGTTGGTGAGCGTGCGGTTTATGACGGTCGTATTCGCAACTGTTGCTGCGTTGCTTATGTCCAGTGGGTGGGTTCCACAGCTCCAGATGCCTCAGGCGAACGCTGCTGAACTGAACCGCCATGAGGAGATAAGTGTTGCGGGCCGGAAGGCCCCGACGCCGGCTGCACTAGTCGGCGACGAAGATCGGACGCGTTTGAATAAGCCAAAGCCGCCCGTATGGCCCCGCGCGGGTGAGGCTGAGGTGGCTGTGGCCTCGACTGGCGCCCCGGTCGCGGTGCCGGGACTTGCAGTCCGTATTGGGCCACCTGTGTCAGGGCATACGGGTCTTGATCCCATCGCTGCCAAGAGGGAGACCGACCAGCCGCTCAAGGTGGGCAACCCACGCAAGCAGCAGAAGCCAGCCAAGAAACCGGAGCAACGGAAGCCGTTACCGCAAGGCCAGCCTGGTGAGGGACGTCCTGCGCGGGTGCGCATCCAAACCTTCGACCATGCGACGGCTCAGCGGCTGGGCGGCGTGGGGACCGCTGTACGGGCGACGCGGTCTGACGGTGCCGGTGATCCTGGCTTCATTACCGTGGCCGTGGACTATTCAGGCTTCAAGGACGCGCACGGGGGCGGATTCGCCTCTCGTCTGGCGCTGTTTCCCCAGCCTGCCTGTGCGCTGGAGAAGACTCCGTCCCCTCAGTGCCTGAAGAGAGCCCGTGCCATGTGGCGGCCGGTCCCCGTCGGTAACGATGTGAAAACTGGCACGCTTACCGCCGCCATCATTGCCGCGCCTGTCAAGGGCATGGCGGAGGCGGACACGGTGTATGTGGTGTCCAGCACGCCCGCAGCTACGGCGGATGACGGCACCGGATCGTTCGCGGCCACCGACTTGAACCCGGCCGGGACGTGGACCGTGGGCCTGTCAGCGGGAGATTTCACCTACTCCTACCCGTTGCGGATGCCGCCGTCGCCCTCGGGATTCGTCCCTGAGGTTTCACTGAATTATTCGTCCTCCTCGATTGACGGGCTGACCTCGAACTCCAACAATCAGGCCGGGGCAGTGGGCCTGGGATGGAGCCTGACCGGGACGGGGTTCATCGAACAGCGGTACAAGCGCTGCGACCTGCATTCGTTCGGCTCGCATCCGTGTAATGCCGGGGACATCACGCTGTCGGTGGGCGGTCGGTCCGTGACGGTGGTCAAGGACACCGGCACGGGGGGGTGGAAGACCACGCCGGATCTGGGATGGAAGATCCAGCAGATCGCCACAGGCGCGCCGTCCGGCCTGCCCTTCTGGCAGATCACCACCCAGGAAGGTACGAGTTACCGGTTCGGTTACCGGCGGGACGCCAGCTGGCAGTTCGGCTACATCGAGCCCGACGAGGGCGAGCCGTGCTACGACAAGTATGAGGCCTACGACGATCTGCGGGCGTTCTGTACTGCGCCGTACCGGTGGATGCTCGATCGGGAAACCGATCCCAAGGGTAACGTCGTCGACTACAGCTACACCGTCGAGCAGAACTCCTACTGCATCTTCGCCGGCTCCTCGTCCTGCGGTCAGGTGAGCGACAACGTGGTTCGCTACGATCGCGGCGGCTACCTGGCTGAGATCGCCTACGGGTCCAACATTCATGTCAGTGGTTCTGCGCCGACTGGACGCCTGGTGTTCGCCATGACCGACCGGCCGTTGCAGGGCCAGTTCGGCCGTCCGGACGATCTGATCTGCCCTGAGGTCAAGTGCGGGAACAGCCCGTCATTCTTCACCACTCGCTGGCTGAACACCATCACCACCCAGGCGTGGAACCCGGCTGCCGCGTGGAGCGACGTATCGCGACTGGAGCTCGCCCGGATTCCGGAGCTGGGGTGGATCGACAGCATTCGGCAGGTGGGCCTGGCCGGTAACGGCCCGGACATCCCCCTGCCACCCGCCCGCTTCACCGGTGTCGAGCTGGCCAACCGCGTCGGTTACGACGAAGACTTCTACGGCGAGTATCGTTTGCTGCGGATCGCGGCTGTCGACAATGGCATGGGAGGCCGGATCGAGGTCCGCTACACCCAGCCCACCGGCTGCCCCGACCCTGAGAACCTCTCCTTCGAACGATCGCGGACCGCAGCGACCTACGACTGCTTCTGGGTCTACGAGGGGCTGAATCCGGTCGGGGTGCCCCCGAACGAGTCGTATGAGCACGTCGGGTCCGTTTACAACAAGTGGCTTGTCGCTCAGGTCGTTGAAAAAGACCTGGTCGGCGGCTCACCGGATATGTGGACCCGCTACCGCTACCTGGGCGGTTCGGCGTTCGTGCGCGGCCGATACGACCGCACTGTGGGTTATGACCGAAATGACTGCTGGGAGTCGGGCGGCGAATGGTACTGCTTCAGCGGCCTGACCTGGGTCGAGCACCGTGATTCGCTCGGATGCTCAGACCCGGTGGGAATCCTGAGCTGCTGGGGTGGCGAATGGACCGACTACCGCGGATACCGCACCGTGGAGGTCACCAAGGGTTACACCACGGCTAATGACCCTCAAAGGCTTTCGATCACCCGCAGCACCTTTTATCGAGGTCTGTACGGCGAACAACTGGTCGACGGTCCACAGCCCGACCAGACTGTGACCGACTTCGACGGCAACACCGTCAACGACGACAACCGACTGGCCGGTGAGACGGCGCAGGAGCAGACCTTCCGTGCCACCAGCACGGCCGAGCCGATCTATCAGTGTGCCTATCCCGCCTGGGACAGCAACCGGTTCTCGTACCCCGCCGGAGCGCGGGTCAGCCATAAGAACCAGCAATGGGAGGCTTCCCGCAGCGCCTACGGTGAGCCGGGTGTGGACGCGGTGTGGACCTTGCTGGGCGCTTGCCCCAACAGCGGCCGTGAACCCGCCGGGCTCGCGGAGGAAGCCTCCTCCCGCCAGGACTACCGCATCGAACAGACCGGAACGTCGGCCAGTGGCCACGACCATCCCTACCGCGCTCTGGCGGTACGGCAGGTAGAACGGGAAAAGGTCAGCTCGGGCTGGCGGTATGTGACCAGTGCCACCACCTACAACGCCGATGGGCTCCCAACAAAGATCAACGACTACGGCGAGACCGGCAACGCTGCCGACAACACCTGTACCAGCACCACCTACGCACGGAATGCCGCCGACGGCGCGTGGATGATCAGCTATCCGGCTGTGACCGAACGCCGCACGGGAGATGACTGCACTGCGGGCGCCTTCTTGGGCAAGCAAGTCACGCTCTACGACAGCGCCACCAGCGAGACAGGCAACACGCCGACCCGGGGCAACACCACCGAGACCCGCACCTACGCCAGTCCTACGGACTACACGAGTGTCAAAGCCACCTTTGACAGCTATGGGCGTGAGACCTCGGGAACCGACCCGCTGGGTAAGACTGTTACGACGGTTTATAACCCGCCAACGGGCCATCCGATCAACGGCGTCACCGCGACAAACCCGCTCGGGCATGCCACTACCACGTGGACCTCCTACGAGCACGGCGCAGTCGTCGGCTTGCGTGACGCCAACGGCAACGATGTGAACATCGATTACGACGCGCTAAGCCGTACCACCACACTTTGGACGGCTCTGCAGCCCAAGAGCGGCGGGACTCCCGCGGCGTCAGCGGTGTACCAGATCCCCGCCGACTCTGCCGGGAAAGTCACCGGCCCGGCGCGCACCACCATTTCACGACTTGTCTCAGGCAACGGAACCTCGGCCAAATATCTGACCACCTACTCCTACGATGACGGCTTCGGCAGGAGCCGGGAGACACAGGCCCCGTCCCCTGCCGGAGGCCGCATCGTCTCGGTGACCACCTATGACGCGCGCGGGTTCACCGCAGCCACCAGCGGGGCGGTGCACAACACCGCGCAGCCGGGGGCAGGCCTGCTCAACCCGGCATTGACCTCGCTGCCCCAGTGGTCCACCAGCGTTTACGACGGGCTGGGCAGGGCGACCGCTCAAATCGACATGTCCACGACCACCGAGTTGCGTCGTAGTACCACCACCTACTTCGGGGACCGTACCGAGACGACCCCGCCTGTGGGCGGTAAGACGGTCTCCCATGTTGATGCAGGTGACCGGGTGACCAAGGCGGAGGAGTGGGTGGACAGCGCCACCCACTACGACACGCGGTACGAGTACGACATCGACGGCCGCCTGACGAAACAGATCGACGCCAATGGCAACGTGCGCACGTTCACCTACGATCTGCGCGGACAGCGGATCGCGGCGACCGACCCAGACGCCGGCTCGTCCAGCCAGGGCTACGACGCCGCAGGTCGACTGGCTTGGACCGTGGACGGGAACGGCACCAAGGTCTCCTTCAGCTACGACGATCTCGGCCGGAAGACCGCCATTTGGCAGGGTGAACCGCGCACGGGCACGAAACTGGCCGAATGGGTCTACGACACCTTGGCCAAGGGACAACTGACCTCAGCTACGCGTTTCCACAACGGAAACGCCTATGTCGATCGAGTGACAGGGTATGACAGCCTAGGGCGGCCGACTGGGTCTGTGCTTTCCGTTCCTGAGGCGGAAGATGCGCTGGCCGGCGACTACCAGTTCTCCGTGAATTACCACCCCGGTGGCGGAGTCGCCACGTACACCATGCCCGCTGCCGGAGGGCTGCCGAAGGAAACGCTCACCACCACACTCACGGATCAGGGGCTGGTGAACGGGCTGACCTCGGACTGGGATGGTGGCTTCACCTACGTCAAGTCCACCGGGTATTCGCCGACCGGCCGGTTGATCGAGCGGCAGTACGGCGCGACCGGGCAGGTCAAACGCAATCTGACGTGGGACGCCAAGACCGGCTGGTTGTCGCAGATGAACACTACGGTCAAGTCCGACACCAGCTCACCGCAGGTTGTGCAGGACGACCGCTACACCTACGACCTGGCCGGGCAGATCACCCGCATCCTGGACGCCGCCTCAGCGGTACCGGGGCAGACGGCCGGGCAGTCGGAATGCTTCAACTACGACGGGCTGTACCGGTTAACCGGGGCGTGGACCACCACCAAGGACTCGTGCGCGAGCGGGACATCCGACAGCCTCGGGCTCGACCCGTACAACCAGTCTTACAAGTACGACGCGGTCGGCAACATCACCAGCGTCACCGACAAGGGGCAGACCAGCACCTACACCTACCCGGTCCCCGGCGCATCGGCCGTCCGGCCGAACGCGGTGACCAGCATCAACCGCCCCAATGAAACCAACAGCTATAGATACGACAACGCTGGTCAACTGACCAACCGCACTGTCGGCGGGGTGAATGGCACCTTCACATGGAACGCCCTGGGGCAGGTGGAACAGGCGACCATCGACGGAAAATCCACCAGCAACGTCTACGACGCTGACGGTGAACGCCTGATCCGCCGCGATCCAGACGGCACAACTCTCTACCTGGGCTCAATGGAGCTTCGCCTCGTCAACGGTCAGGTGATGGGCACCCGTTACTACGAGGCAGGCGACGGCAGCCAGGTAGCGACGCGCGCGTCGGGAACCTTGTCCTGGATGGCCGCCGGGCTGCACGGCAGCAACCAGATGTCCATCGACGACACCACCGGACAAGTTCGTCGTCAGCGCTATTTCCCCTTCGGTGACCAACGCGGCCGGGATGAACTGCCCTTCACCGATCTTGGGTTCCTTGGTAAGACCGAGGACGCCAGTACTGACCTCGTCTACCTGTCCGCCCGTTTCTACGACGCCGGCATTGGCAAGTTCATCTCCGCCGATGCGCTGCTGGATCTACGGAGGCCGCAGTGGGCCAACCCGTACAGCTACGCGGGTAACAACCCCATTGGGTATTCGGACCCCACCGGGCTCGCTCCGACCTGCGACACCCAGGCGGAATGCGACAACAATGCTCAGGCCGAGTGCGAGAGGAAGAAGAACAAGGTCAAGTGCGCTCAGGACCAGTTGGCACGTGAGAAGGCGGAGGCCGAGCGGTACTGGCAGCAGTTCATGGACGCGCTCTTCGACCTCGCCAAGATCGCTGCAGATGAACTCGGTATCACGGCTGGAATCAAGTGCTTCACCACAGGAGACTTGTCAGCCTGTGGCGATACCGCTCTTAATATCCTTGGGTCCTTGGTTGGCGGCCTGGCAGGCAAGCTCGCAGTCAAGTATGCCCCTCCATGGAAGTGGAGCAAGGCAGTAAAAATCGGCAAGAAAATCCTCGATAAGGGTGGACGCGCCACGCGTGCTCTGGACCGCTATCTTGATTCCAAAAAGCGCGTCCAAGCCGCTGAAAAAAATGTTCAGCAAGCCGTCAAGGAATGCAACAGCTTCGTACCCGGTACTCAAGTGCTCATGGCCGACGGCACTCGCAAGCCCATCGAGCAGGTGAAAATAAGCGACCGGGTTCTCGCGACCGACCCGCGCACGGGAAGAACGACGCCAGAAACCGTTCTCGCGACCATCAGCAGCCAGGGCAGCAAGCAACTCGTGGAAATCACCGTCGACACCGACGGCAACCGAGGTAAGGAAACCGGAACGGTGACCGCGACAGCCGAGCACCTCTTTTGGGTGGTTGGCCGCGAGTACTGGGCGAATGCCGCAAACCTTCACCGTGGCGTGAAGTTGCGTGATGTCACTGGTGATGCCGTGCCTGTCCTCGCGGTCCGGTTCCTCAGCAAGAACACGCTCATCCACAACCTCGCCGTTGAGAACGTCCGCACCTATCACGTCGCGGCAGGCGAGAGGGAAATCCTCGTCCACAACTGTCCGCCCGGCGCCGACAAAGCAGACGAGGCGGCCGCAGCCGCCAGGCGGGCCGATGAACGATTCGCCGCGAAGAACTCGCTCAACGCCGACAGCGACATCGTTCAGAATCGCACGATGACGGTGTCGAACTTCATGGCGAATTTCCGGAAGGGGAGCATCAAGTCGGTCATGCCGAGCGAGTACTTGGAGATGACGGTTGAAGAGGCGCTGAAGGCGGCGAAGGCGGGGAAGGACACCACGCTGCGTAAGCTGCTCACCGACAAGCGATTCAAGAAGTAAGAGAGGTCCGCATGGAGGGGTCCACAGCGGAGGAGCGATTCCGGAAGGACAGCCGTGATCTGGCGGAGATAGGCTGCCAGGTGCGGGCGCAGTTGCCGCCCGTGACGGTTCGCCTGCCTGCGGAGCTGATCGGCAGGGCTCGTGCGGCGTGGTTCCGGGACGAGGACGAGGAGCTGCCGGACGAGGATTTCGAGGATTGGCTCATGAGGTTGCTGGCCGGTGAGCTCGCTCTCATCGGTCTGGCCGCGGGCGACCTTACGGAGTCCGAGGGCGGCGAGGTGGTCATCCGGCTCGATGCGCGGCAGGTCTCGCACGCCCTGTTCGCTGCGGGCCTTTGGGAGGACCGCCCTTGGCGGGCGGAGCCCTGATTGCTTTGTACTGCCGCGGATCTGGCACGCGCCCACCACCAATCAGGAGGACCGGAAGAAAATCCTGCGCATCCTCATCGAGAAGATCACCACGCGATCGTTGAGAGGGGAAGCGGACGCCCCATCCCCATTCGAGGGGAATCCCCCCGGTACACGATCGGGAAGCCGTCCTAGACGAAAGTTCTGATCGCATCGCGGAGGTTTCGGGCTCAGCCAGAAGGTCCCGCTTCCGCGTGGAACTTCGGGGACATCCCCACAACGACCAAACCGTCCAACTACGTTGGGTTGAGTCCACACGGGAAGCAGCGCTTCTACCGGCGGAAACGCGTCCGCGCTGAGAGCCGTCTCAGCTGGTCTCAGGCTCGCCTAAGGATGCATGCCGCAGGCTCTGGTCATCGACATACCGTTAAGGAGTGAGATGCGCAGAGGCACGTTCGTGAGATGGGGAGTTCCGATCGCGGCCGCGGCTGTGATCGCCGGAGCGATAGGGGCCGGCCCGGTCATCGCCGCGGTGAGCGGCGAGCCCGTGCTACCCGAGCGTACGGCGCAGCAGTTGCTCGCCGACGCCGCGGCGGCCACCAAGGACAAGGCCCCGCCGCCCATGTCCGGCACCGTTCAGCAGACCGCGTCGCTGGGTCTGCCCGCACTGCCGGACATGGGCGGCGCGTCGCCGCTGAGCCTGCTGTCCGGCTCGCACGAGGTGAAGGTCTGGTACGGCGGCGGCGACAAGATGAGGGTCGCCATGCCGACGCAGTTCGACGAGTCCAACCTGATCGTCAACGGCGACCAGGCCTGGTACTGGGACAGCGGCGACAACACCGCCACCAAGATCAAGATGGCGGGCGACGCCGGGGCGCGGCACGCCACGCCCACGCCGGGGCCGGCCGATGTGACCCCGCAGCAGGTGGCGGAGAAGCTGCTGGCCAAGGCCGGCGAGCACACCGCCATCCGGGTGACCAACAACGCCCAGGTGGCCGGCCGTTCCGCCTACCAGCTCGTGCTCGCCCCCAAGGACGAGGGCTCGCTGGTCCAGGAGGTGCGGCTGGCGCTCGACGGTGAGACGTACGTGCCGTTGCAGGTCCAGGTCTACGCCAAGGGCTCGGCCGAACCGGCCTTCCAGGTCGGCTTCACCCAGGTGACGTTCACGCCGCCGGCGGCCGAGAACTTCACCTTCACCCCGCCCGCGGGGGCCAAGGTGAAGGAGCAGACGATCGGCGGCGACAACACCGAACAGCAGGCGGACAAGGCCAAGGAGAGCGCCGAAAAGAGGGCCGAGGGCGTGAAGGTCGTCGGCTCCGGCTGGACCAGCGTCGCCGTCCTGCCCGCCTCGCTGGAGGATCTGACGGCCAAGCCGGAGCAGACCCCGGCGGACGGCCAGTCCCACAAGCCGTGGAAGGGCGGCGCGGAGGGCACCGACCCGAGCGCGCTGATCGACAACGTGCTCAAGTCGGCCACCCCGGTCAGCGGCACGTGGGGCTCGGGCAAGCTGATCAAGACCAAGCTCGTCACCGCGCTGCTGACCGACGACGGCCGGCTGCTGGTCGGCGCGGTCACGCCGGAGGAGATCACCAAGGCGGCGGGCACCAAGTGACCGTTGTCACGCACGAAGCGGGGGCGCCCTTCGGGGCGGCCCCGCCCTCCGGCGACTCGGCGATCGTCACCCAGGGCCTGACCAAGCGCTTCCGCGGCGGCCAGGTCGCGGTCGACGCACTGGACCTGACCGTGCCGCGCGGATCGGTCTTCGGCTTCCTCGGGCCCAACGGCTCGGGCAAGACCACCACGATCCGCATGCTGCTCGGCCTGGTGGCGCCCACGGCCGGCGAGTACTCCGTGCTCGGCCTGCCCCTGGCGGACGCACTGCCCCGGGTGGGGGCGCTGGTCGAGGGGCCGGCGTTCTACCCCTACCTGTCGGGCGAGGCGAACCTGTACCGCTTCGACGCCGCCGATCCCACCGCCCCCGGCGGCACCGCGAAGAAGCGGGTCGCCGAGGCCCTGGAGCGGGTCGGCCTGTCGGCGGCCGCGGGCAAGCGCTTCCGCAACTACTCACTCGGCATGCGCCAGCGCCTGGCCATCGCCGCCGCCCTGCTCGGACCCCGTGAGCTGCTCATACTCGACGAGCCCACCAACGGGCTCGACCCGCAGGGCACCCGCGAGGTGCGCGCGCTGGTCAAGGAGATCGCCGCCGACGGCACCACGGTCTTCGTCTCCTCACACCTGCTGACCGAGGTCGAGCAGATGTGCACGCACGCCGCGATCATGCGCGCCGGCAACCTGGTCGCCCAGGGCACGATCGCCTCGCTCAACGGCGGCCTCACCACCCGCGTCAGGGTCGAGACACCGGACGTCGCCGACGCGGCGCGGGTGCTCGGCACGCTCGGCCTGGCCGACGTGCGCACGCCTGACGTGGGCGTCGCGGCGGTGACGGCGGACCTGGGCGCGCACGCGCCCGAGGACATCAACGCGGCGCTGGTACGGGAGGGCGTCGCCGTGCGCGGGCTGGCCGTCGTACGGCCGAGCCTGGAGGACGTGTTCGTGGGACTGACAGGGGAGGGATTCGATGTCGACGGCTGAGACGCAGGAGCGCCGGACGCCGGGGCTGGTGCCGGTGACCGAGACGATGCGCACCGCCGAGCGGCGGCCGTCCTCGGTGCCCGGTTCATCCGAGCCGGCCGGGCCGGCCGGGCCGCCGGTGCGGCTGGCGTCGGCGTTCTGGCGGCTGCTCGGCTCGGAGCTCGGCCTGACGTTCCGGCGGCCACGCAACCAGGTGATGCTGGCCGTCGTGGCGTGCGTGCCGGTGCTGATCGGCATCGCGCTGCGCATCGCCAGCGCCGACGAGGCGGTCGGCGGGCTCATCGGCTCCGTCGCGGGCAACAGCCTCATGCTGACCTTCGCCTCCTTCTCCTTCCTGGTGCTGCTGCTGATGCCGATCGCGGTCAGCGTGGTCGGCGGCGACTCGATCGCGGGCGAGGCGGGCGCGGGGACGCTGCGCTACCTGCTCGCCGCGCCCGCCGGCCGGACGAGGCTGCTGGTCGTGAAGTACCTCAACGCGGTGGTGTTCGGCTACGCGACCACCGTCGTGGTGGCGCTGTCGGCGCTGGTCACCGGGCTTGTCCTGTTCCCGGTGGGGCCGGTGACGCTGCTGTCGGGCAGCACCATCTCGGTGGCCGAAGGCCTGCTGCGGATTCTCATCACCGTCGGGTACGTAGGCGCGGGCATGGCGGCCCTGGCGGCCGTGGCGGTGGCCCTGTCGACGTTCACCGAGGTGTCCATCGGCGCCATCGCGGCGACGATGATCCTGGTCATCGTCACCCAGGTGCTCAGGGCCATTCCGCAGCTCGAGGCGATCACGCCCTACCTGCTGCCCAGCTGGTGGACCAAGTTCGACGCGGTGCTGCGCAGTCCGGTCGACTTCGCGGGTCTCAGTCAGGGGCTGCTGGTCTTCGGGGCGTACATCCTGCTGTTCGGTTCCATCGCGTGGGCCCGCTTCTCGGGCAAGGACATCACCTCCTGAGCGGTCCGGGCCGGTGAGATCCGACCCGGACCGTCTCGGCGGTCCACTATCAGCCGAGAGCCGCCCAAGCGTTTGAGCCGCCCAAGCCGCCCGTGCGTCAGGACGGGCGGCGGCGCAGCGCCAGGGCGGCGATCACGATGCCGATGACGCCCACCACGAGCCCGGCGCCGCCCAGCAGGCGCGCGGTGCCGTCCGAGGACGAGTCGGCCGCTACCTTGCTGACCGACGGGGCCGCCGCCGTGCCGTCAGCGGAGGCCGACGCCGGCGCGGCGGCCGACGGGGAGCCGGCGTGGTGCGAGTCGGACGCGGTCGCGGGGGTCAGCTTGAGCGTCGGAGCCGGATGCTCCGCCTCGCTGCCGTCCGCCTTCAGGGCGTCCGCCCACTTGACCACCTCGCCGCCGGAGTAGGTCTGCGTCGTCGGGAACGCGAGCTGATCGGTGTCCGTGGGCAACTGCCCCATGGACACCTCGAACTCCTGGAACTCGCCCTTACCGATCTTCCCGCCGGACCAGACGACCTTGGTGACGGCCTCCTTCAGATCGCCGTACTCGGTCTTGACGGGCTTGGGCAGCTTGCCCTCGGTGACCTTGACGCTCCACCCCGGTACCGGCTTGACCGAGACGAACGCCAGCGGGTGGTCGGTGGGGAAGGAGACCTCGACCTTGACGGTCGAGGCGTCGTCGCGCTCGTTGGGCACCCGGAAGGCGACCTTGCTGAAGCCGCCCTGCTCGGCGGTGCCCGGATTGATCGAGACATGGGCCAGCGCGGGGAGGGCGAGGCCGGCGGTGATGGCGGTGGCGGCGGCCAGGACCGTGGCCGTACGACGCATGACGGACATGATGCAGCTCCACTGGGATGAGCGGGGATCGAAAAAGGTGTCAGAGGATCAGGCGGGCAGTGGAGGACCACGCCTGGCGACACAGTGCAGGAGCAGCGGATCGACCGGGACGATCCGTACGATCACCATCGCGACGGCCGGCCGCACGGCGGGCACGGCGACCGGGCGCAGCAGCGCCAGACGGTGACCGAGGCGATGCAGCAGCGCCCACAGCGCGCCCTCGCCGCGCGCCAGCCACCACCCCGTGATCAGCGTGGCCGTCAGGTGGGCCAGCAGCATGCCGATGGCCTGGCCGAGCCCGCGGCCGTGCGGGTGCGAGATGACGTAGGCGGTGCTGTCGGCGCCGAACAGCTCATGGAGCCCGAACTGGGCGGACAGCAGCGCGAGGTTGATCGTCGCGGCTGAGCGCTCCCGGGCGCTCAGCGCCAGGGCCGGCAGCAGCACGGCGCCGAGGCCGAGCGCGGCCGTGTGCGGCGCGGGGACCGAGCCGCCGCCCATCGCGTGCGCGAGCGCGGCGAGCCCCACGCAGACGGCGGCGAAGGCGGCCGTCCGCGCGAGTCTGAGGGGAAGTTCCGCGCGCATGGGTGTGTCACATGCTCTCACGCGGGCAGGGTTCGGGGAGACCGCTCCTCTCAAGCCGCGCAATGCCTGGTCGATTTGCGGCAATTGTCGCTAGGGTCGTGCCGAACACGTTGACATTGAGGTGAGAACGTTGCGGCACTTTGCAGGATTGCTCATCGGAGTCGTGGTGACCGCAGCGGTGCTGGGCGGCGGCGGCTGGGCCGTCCAGCAGGCGTTATCCAGTGCCTCGGCCAACCCCGTGGGCGGGCAGAAGATGTGGATCGCCCTCGGCGCGATGGCGGCGGTCGGGCTGGTCGTGGGACTCGTGGTGGCGGGCCGGGTCTCGCCGATGGCCACGTTCGTGCCCTCGATGGTGCTGCTGGCCTGGACCGTGGTCTACTCCCTCGACGTGAACCGGGCGATCTCCCTGATCCCCGCCGAGCCGTCGGTGAACCAGATCGTCAGGGACGTCGGCGCCGGCGACAAGCTGCTGCTGACCACGGGCGTGTTCGCCCTGCTCGGGGTCGCCCTGTTCATCCCGGTGCTGATGCCGTCCCGCTGGTCGCGGCGGCACGAGGACGAGGATGAGGACTACGAGGAGAGCCCCCAGGGCGGCTATTACTGATCGTCGTCCTCTCACCGGCTGCCGGTGTAGAGGTGGGTGACCACGTCCTCGATCGTGGACTGCTCGGGCGCCGTGGCCATCAGCTCGTCGAGTGTGCCGTCGAAGGCCAGCCGCCCGTGGTCGATCAGCATGACCCGGCGGCAGAGCCGTTCGATGTCGCCCAGGTCATGCGTGGTCAGCAGCACGGTCGTGCCCTGCTCGGCGTTGAGCCGGCGCAGGAACGTCCGGATGCTCGACTTGCTGACTACGTCGAGCCCGATCGTCGGCTCATCGAGCACCAGCACGTCGGGCGCGTGCAGCAGCGCGGCGGCCAGGTCGCCGCGCATGCGCTGGCCCAGGCTGAGCTGACGTACCGGCGTGCGGGTGAAGCTCCCCAGGTCGAGCGTCTCGGTCAGCTCGTCGAGGCGCGTCTTGAAGACCTTGCGATCTACTTTGTAAAGGAGCCGGATCAGCTCGAAGCTGTCCCGCAGCGGAAGGTCCCACCACAACGTCGTACGCTGCCCGAACACCACGCCGATGCGCCGAGCCAGCGTCGTGCGCTTGCGCGAGGGGTCGAGCCCGGCCACCCGTACCCGGCCTGACGTGGGGGTCAGGATGCCGCACAGCATCTTGATCGTGGTGGACTTGCCGGCGCCGTTGGGGCCGAGGTAGCCGACGAACTCGCCCGGCGCCACGGTGAACGACAGGTCGCGTACGGCATGCACGATGTTCCCCTTGAGCTTGAGGCTCCTGCGCACCTTGAACGAGCGCCCGGCCTGGTCGAGCTCGATCATCCCTAACTCCCCGTGGATCTGTAGTGCCGGATGCCCAGGCGCCAGGCGAACCCGGCGAGCAGGGCGAGGACCAGGGCCGCGACCGGCCCGAGGAAGCGCATGAAGCCCGGCGTGCCGAAGGGGTCGTCCCGGTCCAGCACGTAGAGGGCGGGCTGCCAGTTGATGAAGGCCAGCGGCAGCACGTAGGTCACCCCGCGCACCAGGTCGCGGCCGTAGATGGCGAACGGGTACTGGGTGAGCTGGCCGCTGCCGTAGGTGAAGGCGTTGGTCACCTCGGGCGCGTCGGTCAGCACGAACTGCAGCGCCCCGGCCAGCGTCCAGAGCGCCCCGAAGATGACCACTCCCGACGCGATCATGACGGGGACCATCCACAGCCGCCCGGAGTCGAGGTCGAGGGCCCTGATCGCGTAGCCGAGCACGGCCGCCGCCAGCAGGATGCGGCCGACACGGGTCGGCAGGAAACGGTCGGCCGCCAGCTGGATCCAGGCGTTCACGGGCCTGATCAGGATGGTGTCGAACGTGCCCGCCTTGATGTGCTGGCTGATCCGGTCGATGTTGCTGACGAACAGGTCGCACAGGCAGAAGGCCAGGTTCGCCGTGCCGTACAGGAAGAGCGTCTCCTCGCGGGAGAAGCCGGCCAGGGAGGTGGTGTTGGCGAAGATGATGAGGATCACCGCCACGTCCGTGCCCGCCACGAACAGGCCGAGCACGGTCGTGAGGGCGAACGAGGCCGGGTAGGCCATCGCGGCGCGGGTCCAGGTCCAGGCCAGCAGGAAATACGTCCTAACCACCCTGGATCACCACCTTGTGGCGGATCGCCCGCGTGCCGAACGCACCGGCGACGAGCAGCGCGGCGGCCCAGCAGCTCTGGAAGGCCAGGGTCTCCAGGACGGGCGCCTTGCCGAGGTAGAGGTCGGTGGGTGCCTGGACCATCGCGGCCCACGGCAGCGCCCTGGCCAGGTCGCCGAGCACGCCGGGGAACAGGCTGAGCGGCAGCATCATCCCGCTGAACAGCGTGGTGAGCACCAGCGAGAATGTCAGCACGCCACGGTCGTCGATCAGCCAGCAGGCCGACAGCGAGACCAGGTAGCGCCAGGCGAAGCTGACGATCACGGCGGTCAGGAAGCTGACGAGGAAGGCGAGCCACTGCCCCGGCTCCGTGGGGTGGACGACGCCGAACACGGCGGCGCCCAGCAGCATCGGCGGGAGGCCGCGCGCCAGCGCCAGGTAGCCGGCCCGGCCCAGGTCCTCCGCGAGGTGCCAGAGCAGAAGCGAGGCGGGGCGGACGAGGTCGAGCGCGATGTCGCCGCTGCGGATCCGCTCGGGGATGGCCAGGCCCGTGCCGAACAGCTGCATCGGGCCGATGAGGGCCTGGGTGATGAAGCAGAACGTGACGGCCTGGGTGACGTCGTAGCCGGCCAGGCCGGGCCTGGCCTGCCAGAGGGCGATGAGGATGTAGGCGCGAAGGATGCCGAAGACGCTGTTGGTGAAGGCGCCCGCGATCGCGGCCCAGACGTAGGTGGCGTGCTTGCGGAAGCCGTACCGGACCAGCCGGGCATAGAGGGGTATGGTTGTGCACCTCCGGAGAGTGATGGCACGGTGACCAGCCGTGCCTGGACCCGCACGCGGGTCAGCCGATGGAAGCCTTGAATTATCTGCTTTCCGGTCGGCGGTCCGCAACGCGATAAACGACGCGCCTGCCGGGTGTGACACGTCGCCGAAATAGTCCCGTAAGCGAGGAGATACTTACTTGCGAGTAGAGCGATGTTCTAGGGGGAAGGAGATTCATCGGAGGGATATATGGACTTGGACAGGGACGTCGCTCCCGACTATCCACTGAGCTGGCAGGCTCGCGCGGTCACCGGTCTGATGCGCGGGACTCTCAAGCCGGCCTCTCACCTCCTGATGCGCCACCCCGTGACGATCGACTGCGCCGCCCGGCTCGGCGAGCTGGGGCGGCTGGTGCCGTTACGGCCGCCCGGCCACGTGGACGTCGAGCCGGCCGCCTTCTCCGCGTGCGGCGGGGAGTGGGTACGCGCGGGCGCGGCGCCCGACGAGGGCAAGGTGCTGTTGTACTTCCACGGCGGCGGCTACTTCTCCTGCTCGCCCCGGACGCACCGGCCGATCACCTGGCGCCTGTCCGTCGCGGCCCGCCGTCCGGTGCTCGCCCTCGACTACCGCCAGGGGCCGGTCCACAAGCTGGCCGACTCCCTGAGCGACGCGCTGGAGGCCTACGACTGTCTGCTGAAGCGCGGGTACGCCCCCGAGGACGTCCTGTTCGGCGGCGATTCGGCGGGCGGGCACCTCACGCTCGCCACCCTGCTCGCCCTGCGCGACCGCGGCCTGCCACTTCCGGCCGCCGCCGTCTGCCTGTCGCCCTGGGCCGACCTGACGGACCTGCCCAAGCGCGCGAACCGCTGGCAGGACCCGATGCTGTCGGCCAGTCGCATCCGCTGGCTGGCCCGGCGCTGGACCTTCGGCCTGGACCCGCGCGACCCCCTCGTGTCGCCCGTGCTCGGCGACTTCACCGGCCTGCCGCCGCTCATGATCGTCACCGGCTCGACGGAGGTGCTCCGGGACGAGGCCCGGCGCGTGGCGGTCAAGGCCAGGCTGGCGGGGGTGCCGGTGACGTACGAGGAGTGGCGGCGGATGCCGCACGTGTTCCCGATCCTGGCCGACGTGCTGCCCGAGGGCAGGCTGGCCTTCCGGCACATGACGAGGTTCTTCGCCGCGGTCGCGGGGGTGCGGTCGGCCTCGCTGGAGGACGCGGCCTGACCCCGTGGGGTCCAGGGTGGTCGTCGTGATGCGATGCTGGATGGGTCGCGGCGAGTGAATGGTGTGCAGGAATCACGTCTTCGTCGTTACCCGTGGCCGCTCGCCCTGACCGGATCGGGGATCAGGGTGTAGGTTAGGCATACCTAATATTTCGAGGAGTGTTCCGATGGCTGACAAGCCCAGAGACCACCATCGCGGCGTAGTGATACGTACGGAGCGGATCACGCCGCACATGATCCGTGTCGTGGTCGGTGGTGAGGATCTGCGGGACTTCGCCACCTCGGGTCTCACCGATCACTACGTCAAGCTCGTCTTCCCGCACGAGGGGGTCGACTATCCGGTCCCGTTCAACGTTCAGCACGTCCGCGAGACCATGCCGCGGGAGGTCTGGCCGCGGCTGCGCAGCTACACCGTACGAGCCTGGGACCCCGACGCCGGGGAGATGACGCTCGACTTCGTCTATCACGGCGAGGAGGGCATCGCCGGGCCGTGGGCGGCGCGGGCCGTGCCCGGTGACGAGCTGTTCATGCTCGGCCCCGGCGGCGCCTACGCGCCGCGTCCGGAGGCGGGCTGGCATCTGCTCGTCGGTGACGAGAGCGCGCTCCCGGCGATCGCGGCCGCCCTGGAGGCGCTGCCCGACGGCGCCACCGCCTACGCCTTCATCGAGGTCGACGGGCCGGAGGAGGAGCAGAAGCTGCGGGTCTCGGGTGACACGCGGCTGGTCTGGCTGCACCGCGGCGGCGCTCCCGTCGGTGCGGCGCTGGTGAAGGCGGTGCGCGAGCTGGAGTTCCCCGACGGTGACCTGCACGCGTTCGTCCACGGCGAGGCGGGGTTCGTCAAGGAGCTGCGGCGCCACCTCCGGGTCGAGCGCAAGGTGCCGATGGAGCAGCTGTCGATCTCCGGCTACTGGCGGCTCGGCGCCGACGACGAGGGCTGGCGGGCCGCGAAGCGCGACTGGAACCGCCAGGTCGAGGCCGAGGAGGCCGCAGCGCTCGGCTAGGCCGGTTCTTTGTAAAACGCCACTTCAGGCCATCGAGTCACACCGCTTACTTACCTTGGAGGCACGACCGCCTTACCTCCGATACCCCTTGTGAAAACCATGCGGAAACCCCGCTCGGATGGGACGACAGTGTGCTTTGGCCGTGTCCCAGACAGCGAGCGGAGAACCGATGGCGCGTGGTGCGAGCGACATGCCTCCAGGCGTGCGACCGCTTACGGTGGGCGACCCGGTCATCATCGGCAGATACCTGCTCCTCGGCCGCCTCGGCATCGGCGGCATGGGGGTGGTGTATCTGGCCGAACATCCGCGGGGCGGTCTGGTGGCGCTGAAGACGCCGCACGCGGTACACCTCAACGATCCCACGTTGCGAGCCCGTTTCGCGGAGGAAGTCGCATTTTCGCGGCGAATCGTACCCTTCTGCACCGCAGCGGTGATCGAGGACGGCACCGACCGGGACCGCCCGTACCTGGTCACCGAGTACATTCCAGGCCCTGCCCTGTCCCAGGTCGTGATGGCGCGCGGCCCGCTCACGCCCGACCTGGCCTACGGGGCCGGGCTCGGCGTGGCGGCGGCGCTGGTCGCCGTGCACGACGCGGGCCTGGTCCACCGGGACCTCAAGCCGGGCAACGTGCTGCTGTCCGAGGACGGGCCGCGGGTGATCGACTTCGGCATCGCCCGCGACGTCGACACGCTGGCGGCGCACACGCAGGCGGGACAGGTCATGGGCAGTCCGGGCTGGGTGGCGCCCGAGCGGCTGACCGGCGGGGCCGCCGTGCCCGCGTCGGACGTGTTCGCGTGGGGCTGCCTGGTGGCGTTCGCCGCCACGGGGCACCATCCGTTCGGCGGCGGCGAGGCCGACGTGCTGACCCGCCGCATCCTGTTCGAGGCGCCGCGCGTGGAGGGCGTGCCCGCCCTGCTGCGGCCCGCGGTCGAGGCGGCGCTGGCCAAGGCGCCCGGCGACCGGCCCGGGGCCGCCGACCTGTTACGCGTCCTGCTCGCCGCCGGGGGCGTGGGCGATCCGTGGGACCTGCGGGCCGCGGTGGCGGGGGTACTCGCGGAGATCTGGACGCCCGTGCCCTATCCGCCGGGAGCGGGCAGGTTGCGGCTCGCGCCCGAGACCGGCGAAGAGGTACGGCTCGCGCTCGGGGCCGGCGATGGGGTGCGGCTCGGGCTCGGGGCCGGCGATGGGGTGCGGCTTGTGCCCGGGACCGGCGAGGAGGCGGCGACCGCGCCGAAGCGCGGGCGCAGGGCCAAGGCCGGGGCGCACCTGTCGCACGCCACCTTCGCGGCGCTGGCCACGGTCTCCATCGCGGCCGTCACCGTGATCGCGGCGTCGGGCGGCAGCGGCCTGAGTGTCGGCGGCCCCTCTCCGGTGCCGGAGAACCAGCCCGCCGTCCAGCCGTACGAGACCGCCGACTCCACCAGGCGCCCCGCGGTCACCCCCTTGACCAGCGTCCCGGCCACCGTCGCGGGCACGGCGATCACCTCGCCGCCGGTGTCCGCCACCCGGGCCCGTACGACAGCCCCGGTCATCGTGCTCGACCCGTCGCCCGAGCGGAAGACCGCTTGGCATCCGCCGGCCACGTACGGACCGGGCGAACCGGGCGACACGGACACGGGCGGCGGTTGTGCCGGCCCTGCGGGAAAGAGACGCGGCGGCTCGGCCCGGCGCGACTGCCCGCAGCCGTCGGCGTCCATCACCACGATCCCGCAGGACGGGCCAGGCGAGTCACCGGACCCGTCGATCACCCCATCGGTATCGGAAACGGTCACCGCTCCGGCCACCGTCTCCTCCTGAGCCCCGGATAGCTGGCAACCCCTGCAAATCCCGGCGACAAGTCACCATAATCGGTGATCTACGGCCTGGTTGTGCCGGGAGGAGAAATCCGGATGCCGGAGTTCGAACCGCTGCGCGAGGAAGAGCCCGTCCAGGTGGGTGTGTACCGGCTGATCGGACGGCTGAGCCCGGACGTCTTCGTCGGCACGCCGAACCCCGCCGGAACGGATGAATCGGCGCCGCCGTCGTCGTCGGTGGCGGAGCTTGTCGTGGTGAAGCTGCTGCACCCGGAGATCGACCAGGAGCGCTTCCTGCGCCTGATCGAGCCCTTCCAGGAGGTCTCCGCCTTCTGTACGGCCCAGGTACTCGGATCCGGACTGCACGACGGCCGGCCGTACGTGGTGAGCGAGTACATCGACGGCCCCACGCTGGAGCGGACGACCGCGTCCGGCACCCGGTTGCGGAACACGGCGCTGCACCGGCTCGCCGTCGGGACCGTCACCGCGCTGGTGGCCATCCACCAGGCGAACGTCGTCCACGGCGACATCCGGCCGGGCAACGTGGTGCTCGGCCCCGACGGCCCGCGGCTGATCAACTTCGGCATCGGCCGGGCGATTGCGGGCACGGCGTCCGCCACGACCCGCAAGGTGGACGTGCCCGCCTTCACCGCGCCCGAACGGCTCGGCGGGGCCGCGGCCGAACCGCCGGCCGACCTGTTCTCGTGGGCGGCGACGCTGGTGTCGGCGGCGTCCGGCCGCTCTCCCTTCGACGGCGGCTCGATGGCGGGCACGGTCAACCGGATCACCAACGGCGAGCCCGACCTGCCCGACCTCGGCGACCTGCGCGATCTGGTGCTGGCCTGCTTATCGAAGGATCCCGCCTCGCGTCCCACGTCGAGCGACGTGCTGCTGCGGCTGGTCGGGGAGACCAGCTTCCTGACCGCCCGGCTGCCGCCACCGTCCGGGCTGCCGTACAACCTGCCGCCGCCTCGACTACCGCCTGACTCGCAGCCGCAGCCGCCATCTCCGGATTCGCCGCCACACTCGCAGCCGTCGGCCATGCGGCCGCCCTCCTCGCAGTCGCCCCCGTCCCAGTTGCCGCCGTCGTCATCGCCGGAATCGTCGCCGTCGCCACAACGGACGTCGTCGGCCGGGCAAGCACCGGAGTGGCAGAGGTCGGCAGAGTGGGGGGCGGCAGAGCAGGGGGCGGCCGGACAGGCGCCGGAGCCGCAGGCTTCGGCCGGGCAGGCGCCGGGTGGGCACGGGCCGGACAGACAGGGGCCGGACGGTGTCGTGGCGACTCTGCCGGTGCGGCGGGGCCGGGCGGCGCTGATCGCCGTGGCCGCGTTCGTCGCCGGGGCGTTGGTGTCGGGCGTCGGCGTCTACGCGCTGACCGGTCAGCGGCTCGTGGCGGTCTCCGGCCCGTCCGCACCCCGTTCGACCAGTTCCGGCGGCTCCACTCCCGGCGGCTCCACCCCCGGAGGCTCCACTCCCGGCGGCGCCGGTCCCGTACGCTCCGGGGCCGCGTCGAGCGCGCCCACCTCGGTCATCACCGCCGCGCCCCCGATCACCCCCAGCGTGACCAGCGCGCCGGTCGCCAGCGTCGCGCCCAAGGCCGACAAGGACGTCAAGCTCCCCGACATCGACGCCATCCTGCACGAGAACTCCACCGACCCCGTACGGCTGGCCGCCTACCTCCAGGTCAAGAGCCCGTACAAGGCGTTCGCCAGGGACAGATCCGGCCAGTTCAAGGAGGTCGGCATGGCCGAGGAGCCGCGCCTGTCACCGACGGGCGACTGGGTGGCGCTCAACCCGTGGGTCAAGTTCCAGAGCTCCGACATGGACCAGGTGCGCTTCACCAACCTGGACACCAAGGAGTCCTTCACCGTCAACACGGTGAAGAAGCCCGCGCAGACCTGGTCCCCAGCCTGGTCGCGGGACGGCAGGCGGCTGCTGTTGTCGGTCACGAACGCCAAGCGGTCGTTGATCACGGGTTTCGCGGTCATCGACGTCCAGGCGCGGACGGCCACCGTCGTGGAAGCGCAGTACGAGGACGCCAGCAGCCTGCCCTTCGCGTTCACCCCGGATGGCAAGATCGCCAGAGGTTACAGCGCCACCAAGAGCCAGGGCATCGAGACGTACGACATGTCGGGCAAGGTCATCCGCAGCATGCACTGGGTGGGCAGGCCCCGTGACGTCTCCTGGTACTCCCCGTCAGGCAAGCAGTTCATGACGGTCTGTCCCAACAACAAGGAGATCTGCATCTGGGACGCCACGACCGGTGACCGCACGGCCACCGTGCCCGGCGTCAAGGACGACTCCTACGTGCTCGGCTGGTTCAACGAGGACAACATCCTCGTGCAGGAGTCCGCCAAGAAGAAGAGAGCCCACGTCGAGATCGTGGACTTCCTGGGCAAGGTCAAGCGCGTCCTCGCGGACGTCGCCCCGAACAACAGCGCCCGGCAGTTCGCACCCAAGGCCCCGTGACCATGGAACCGCACCCCTTGCTCGCGGGCGACCCCGCCCAGGTGGGGTCGTACCGCGTCGCGGGCCGGCTCGGCCAGGGCGGTCAGGGGGTCGTCTACCTCGGCGAGTCGGCGGCGGGGGAGCGGGTCGCGATCAAGCTGCTGACGTACGCGGCCGGGGAGGAGGGGCGGGCCGGGTTCGCCAAGGAGATCGAGCTCGCGCGACGGGTCAAGGCGTTCTGTACGGCGACGGTGCTGGCGACCGGCGAACTGAACGGCGTGCCGTACGTCATCAGCGAGTACGTCGACGGCCCCTCCCTCGCCAGGGTGCTCGCGGAGCGGGGCCCGCTGCGGCCGGCCGAGCTGCGCCGTCTGGCGATCGGCAGTCTGACCGCGCTGACCGCCATCCACCAGGCCGGGGTGGTGCACCGGGACCTCAAACCGGGCAACGTACTGCTCGGCAGGGACGGTCCCCGGGTGATCGACTTCGGCATCTCCCGGGCGCTGGACTCCAGCGAGCTCACCGGCGAGCATCTGGCGGGCACGCCGCCGTACATGGCTCCGGAGCAGTTCGGCGGCGCCGGCGCCGGGCCGCCCGCGGACCTGTTCGCCTGGGCGGCCACGGTGGTGTGCGCGGCTTCCGGCAAGCCGCCGTTCGGCTCGGGAGACCTGCCGTCCGTACTGAACCGGATCCTGTCCGCGGAACCCGACCTCGGCGACCTGCGCGGCGACCTGCGCGACCTGGTGGCCCGCTGCCTGGCCAAGGACCCCGCCGCCCGGCCCACGGCCGCCCGAGCACTGCTCACCCTGCTCGGCCATCCGGTCCCACCCCAGGGCCTGCTCACCGAGGGCACCAAATCCGCCGCCCCACCTGCTGCCGCTCCACCCGCTGTCGCCTCATCGCCTGGGGTCCCGTCCGCGGGATCGCCGTCGGTGTCGCATTCGGTGCCGCCGGCCTCTGGTGGGCCCTCTGGGCCGTCCCCGTCGACGCTGGTTCCGGGTCGGCGCTCCGGGCGGCGGCTGGCGCTGATCGGTACCGCCGCGGTGCTGGTGGCGGTCGCGGGGGTGGCCGTCGCGATCAAGCAGGCCGGTACGACCGTCCGGGGCGCCACAGGAACCGGCACCCCAGGGACCAGCATCGGAGGGACCGGCGTCCCAGCGACCGGAGCCCCAGCCACCGCCCAGACCGGTGTCCCGTCCTCGACGCCGTCCGGCGCGGCGACGGCCGACGAAGTGCTGCCCACGACCTCGACCACCACGGCAAAGGTCCCCGGTACGAAGATCACGTTGCACGAGAACCCCGCCGACCCCGTCTGGGTCAACTCCGCCTACGGGACCGTGCGGCGGGGTGAGGGCTCTCCCGCCTATGTCCGCGACGCCAAGACCGGCAAATTCCAGTATTTCGGGAATTTCCAACAGCCGACAGTCTCGCCGTACGGTGCCTACGTGGCCGCCCTGTCCATCACCACGCTGACCCGGACCGACTACAACACGATCAGACTGGTCACGACGGCCACCGGCGAGGACGTCGAACTCCGCACCGCGGACAAACCCGGCAACACGCTGGACGCAAGGTGGAACGCCGACGGCCGTCACCTGCTCATGACGTTCTCCAACGGCAGGCCGGGCTCGCAGAACACGGCGGGATTCGTGATCGTGGACGCCGCCACCAAGAGCGTCCGGTCCCGCCTGACGCCCGGCGGCCGCAAGGGCGGCTATTCCTGGGGGCCGGACGCCTCGACGCTGATGCGCCAGGAGAGGGACGGCGCGATCTCTTTCGTCGGGCTGGACGGCACGGTGGTCCGCACGTTCCGCGACAAGGGCGACCTGATGAACGTGGGCACCGCCACGGTGCGCATCGGCACAGGAACCGCCACGGTATTCGCCACCGTCTGCCCAGGCACGCTCAAGGGCATCTGCCTGTGGGACGCGACGACCGGCGCCAGGCGAGCCGTCATACCGAGCGACAAGAGCACGACCTTCAACGGCTGGCTGGACTCCGAGCACTTTCTCACCACGGTCACCAAGGCAGGCACCACCCGGCTGGTCCTGGCCGGCCTGGACGGCAAGACCAAGCGCGTCCTGGCCGAGGGGCCCGCGACGGAACTCAAGGCGGTCACCCTCTGGTACAGCAGGAAATGATCACAGCATGAGGTGGCCGCGCCAGGCCGGGGGACGTCTGGCGCGGCCGGGTCCCGTCCTTGCGTCTATGGGTGGCGCCTGAAACAGCCGAGCAGCCCCCACAAAACGGCGCCGCCGGCGGCGAGGCCAGTTAGGAGTGCGGCGGGCCACGTGGAGCCGTCCGCGAGCATAAGAGCAGTCGCGATGCTGGTGGAGGCGACTATCGCGAGCGCTATAAGAAGCGCACGTTGCAGGTCCATTCGAACCAACTCCTATCCGACGAAGAACCCCATCCGAAGCAGGCTCCATGCGCGGCATGCGCAGTGGACGCCGTCCGGGGTGGATCCAGTAGGAGAAGGCCCTCTACCTGGCACGATACGGGGCCTTGCCGTACGAGCCCACGTTTTCGCGCAGTTTTGACATTGGCGTGTCTCAACGAAAACGCGCCCTACCGACGCTGGGCACCGGCATGCTCACGATCAAGCCAACCCACCCGGACCTTCCCCTGTGGCGTGAAGACGGCCCCGAGCGGTTCGTCATCGGCAGGCTCACCTACCGGACGGCTGACGCGCCGCTGGTGCGCGTCGCTCACGAGCCGGGCCGGTTCGCCTGCTATCCGCGGACCTGCTCGGCGACGGGCTTATTACGGCGACCCGTTACGGCGAGTCCGACGTCCAGCCGTGCGGCTACGAGCCGAGTTTCCTGCTCGCTCGATTCCAGAGTGGCGGCCAAGTGTGCCGGCAAGAGGTGATCATGCGGATCTCCCGGTGCTCGGGTTCGTCCGGTTCCCAGAGCGGACGGTGCGCACGAAAGTGGGCCGCGCCAGGCCGGGGGGAGAGACTGGCGCGGCCCATCGCCGGGGGAACCATCCCATGCCCTGGAGGTGGCCGGCGAGATCAGCGGATCTAGTGGCTGAACTGCTCTTCCTCGGTGGAGCCGCGCAGCGCGGTCGTCGAGGAGTCGGGGGCGATGGCGGTGCTGATCAGGTCGAAGTAGCCGGTGCCGACCTCGCGCTGGTGGCGGGTGGCGGTGTAGCCGCGCGACTCGGCCGCGAACTCCGCCTCCTGCAGGTCCACGTACGCCGTCATGCCGTCCGAGGCGTACCCCTGAGCCAGGTTGAACATCGAGTAGTTCAGCGAGTGGAAACCGGCCAGCGTGATGAACTGGAACTTGTACCCCATGTGCCCCAGCTCCCGCTGGAACTTGGCGATCGTGGAGTCGTCCAGGTGCTTCTTCCAGTTGAACGACGGTGAGCAGTTGTAGGCGAGCATCTGGTCGGGGTACTCGGCCTTGATCGCCTCGGCGAACTCGCGGGCCACGTCGAGGTCGGGCGTACCGGTCTCCATCCAGAGCAGGTCGGAGTGCGGTGAGTAGGCCAGGCCGCGCGCGATGCACGCCTGGACGCCGTTGCGGACCCGGTAGAAGCCCTCGGCGGTCCGCTCGCCGGTGGCGAAGGCCTGGTCGCGGGGGTCCACGTCGCTGGTCAGGAGCGTCGCGGCCTGGGCGTCGGTCCGCGCGATGATCAGAGTCGGGACCCCGGCCACGTCGGCGGCCAGGCGGGCGGCGTTCAGCGTCTTGACGTGCTGGCCGGTCGGGATCAGCACCTTGCCGCCCAGGTGGCCGCACTTCTTCTCGGAGGCGAGCTGGTCCTCCCAGTGCACGCCCGCCGCACCCGCGGCGATCATGCCCTTCATGAGTTCGAAGGCGTTGAGCACGCCGCCGAACCCCGCCTCGGCGTCCGCCACGATCGGCGCCAGCCAGTGCGGGGCGTCCTGGAGGCCCTCCGACCAGGTGATCTGGTCGGCCCGCAGCAACGCGTTGTTGATCCGGCGCACGACGGCGGGCACGGAGTTCGCCGGGTACAGGCTCTGGTCGGGGTAGGTCTGGCCGCCCAGGTTCGCGTCGGCCGCGACCTGCCAGCCGGACAGGTAGATGGCCTGCAGCCCGGCCTTCACCTGCTGCACCGCCTGGTTGCCGGTGAGCGCGCCCAGCGCGTGCACGTAGTCCTCGCTCCGCAGCAAGCTCCACAACCGCTCGGCGCCGCGCCGGGCCAGCGTGTGCTCCTCCTGGACGCTCCCGCGTAGCCGGATCACGTCCTCGGCGCTGTAGGTGCGTTCGACGCCCGCCCAGCGAGGGTCGTTGTCCCATTCGTCCTGCAGCTGCTCAGCAGCTCCCTTGAGGCGATCGTTCATTTTTCACTCCTTTGTCGTCCCCTGGGGCCTGTGCCGAGTCTGTGCCCGGGCCGACATGGCTCAATAGCCTCCATCAAGCAGAAGAAGCAGCAAATTTCGCGAAATATGAAGGTTGGTCCGTTGTTAAGCGAGGAATAAACGGCAAGTTTTCCATATGGACTAGACCAATGTGATGGGCTTCCGGGAGTCTGCGGCACTCCCGGCACTCCGACCTCCGATGTCTAGAAAATGGCCGGAATTTCTGTCTAAGATGCTCGCATGGCGTCCTTGCTAGGCGAAGAACCGCTGTCTTTGACGCAGGAGCTTGATCTCATCGCGTTTGGGCAACGCCTTCGTCACCTGCGCAAACAGCGTGGCCTGACCCTCTCCGACCTGGGGACGCGGGTCAGCAGGGCGCCCAGTCAGCTGTCGCTGCTCGAGAACGGCAAGCGCGAACCGAAGCTCACTCTGCTCAAGTCGCTGGCGGCCGCGCTGGGCGTCCCCGTCGAGGAGCTGCTGCGCCGTCAGCCGCCGAACCGCCGCGCCCAGCTCGAGATCGCCCTGGAGGAGGCTCAGCGCGATCCGATCTACGCGAGCCTCGGCTTGCCCCGGCTCAAGGTCTCCGCCCGCGTGCCGAACGACGTGCTCGAACACCTCCTCGGCCTGTACGGAGAGCTGCGCGCCAGGCAGGCGCGAGGCACCGCCACCCCGGAAGAGGCCAGGGCCGCGAATGCCGAGCTGAGACGCCGGCAGCGCGAGGTCGGCAACTACTTCCCCGAGATCGAGAAGGCCGCCGCCGAGGCGCTGAACTCGGTCGGCTACCGCACCGGCGCCCTGTCCCAGAGCACGGTCCAGGGCCTGGTCACCCATTTCGGTTTCACGGTGCACACGGCCCAGGACCTCCCCAGATCCGTACGCTCCATCACCGACCTCCGCAACCGCCGCATCTACGTCAAGCACGAGCAACTCGGCATGCACACCCCTCGGACCATCCTGCTGCAGACCCTCGGCCACCTCGCGCTCGGCCACGGCAAGCCGCGCGACTTCGCCGACTTCCTGCGTCAGCGCACCGAGGCCAACTACTTCGCCGCCGCCGTGCTCGTACCGGAGAAGGCCGCGGCCCTCTACCTTCAGGAGGCCAAGTCGGACCGGGCGCTGTCGGTGGAGGACCTGCGTGATGTGTTCGCGGTGTCCTATGAGATGGCCGCCCACCGCTTCACGAACCTGGCCACCCACCACCTCGATCTGGTCTGCCACTTCGTCCGCAACGACGCGGGCGGCACGATCTACAAGGCGTACGAGAACGACGGGATCGTCTTCCCCGCCGACGAGCAGGGGGCGATCGAGGGGCAGCGGATGTGCCTGCAGTGGTCGGGCCGCCAGGTGTTCTCCTCGCCGGACCGGTTCTCGGTGTTCTACCAGTACTCCGACTCGCCCACCGGCACCTACTTCTGCGTCGCGCACGTGGACCCGTCGCGGGAGCGGGACTTCGCGATCACGCTCGGGGTGCCGTTCAGGGAGTCGCGGTGGTTCCGGGGCAGGGAGACCACCAACCGCACCAAATCCAACTGCCCGACCGGCGACTGCTGCCGCCGCCCGCCCACTGAGCTGGCCGAACGCTGGGAGGGCTACGCCTGGCCGTCGGCCCGCGCCAACTCACACGTCCTGGCCGCCCTCCCGCCGGGGTCGTTCCCGGGAGTGGACGAGGCCGACGTCTACACCTTCCTGGAACGGCACGCCGCCGTGATCTAGGCGAGCCGATAGCCCACGCCGGGGGTGGTGGTGATGACCGGTGGTTCGCCGAGCTTGCGGCGCAGCCGCCCGATGGTCACGGTCACGGTGTTGGTGAACGGGTCGGCGTTCTCGTCCCAGACCCGCTCCAGCAGCTCCTCGGCGCTGAGGAAGCCGGGGCTCGCCCGCAGCAGCGCCTGCAGCAGGGCGAACTCCTTCACCGAAAGGCTCAGCTGCCGCCCGTCGCGTACGGCGGTCCGGTGGATCGGGTCCAGCTCGATCCCGGCGGCGCGCAGGGTCCGCGGGCGCGCGTCCGGCCTGCGGCGGGCCAGCGCCTGGACGCGCAGGACCAGCTCCGGGAAGTGGAACGGCTTGGCGAGGTAGTCGTCCGCGCCGAGGGTCAGACCGCTGACCCGGTCGCCGGGCGCCCCGGCCGCGGTCAGCATCAGCACCATCGGGCGGTCCGGCCGCTCGCAGATCATCTGGCACAGCGTGTCGCCGTGCAGGCCGGGCAGATCGCGGTCCAGGACCACCACGTCGTACTCCGTGAGCTCCAGCTTGGCGGCGGCGCTCAGCCCGTCGTAGGTGATGTCGACCGCCATCCCCTGATCGCGCAGCCCCTCGGCGACGACCTCGGCGAGCGGCCGCGCGTCCTCGACCACCATGATCCTCATGCCGTCGCCCCGGCCGGCAGCGCGATCGAGACCTCAAGGCCGCCCTGCGGCCGGGCGAGCAGGTCGAGCCGGCCGCCGTGCGCCGCCGCGATCGCCGCCACGATGGACAGCCCGAGGCCGGAGCCGTTCTCGGAGCCGGTGCGGTCGGCGCCGAGCCGTTCGAAGGGCCGCGCGAGCCGGTCCACGTCCCGCTGGTCCAGTACGCGTCCGCCGGTCCGCACGACGAGCCGGACCTCGGCGCCCTCCCGGAGGGTCTCGGCGCTGATCCAGCCGCTCTCCTCGTTGTGCGCCACGGCGTTGTCGATCACGTTCTGCACCATCCGGGAGAGCAGCGCGGGATCGCCCCGGGTGCCCGCGGCTCGCAGCCGCGTGGTCACGTCCAGCCCCTTCGCCGCGATCGCGGCGGAATGGTCGGTCAGCGCCCGGGTGACCAGATCGTCCAGGTCGACGACGGCGACCGCGGCCAGGGCGCCGTGCTGGGCCCTGGCCAGCACCAGGAAGCCGTCGAGCAGTTGATCCACCTGGTCCAGCTGGGTACGCAGCCGATCACCCACGACGAGCGTCTGCGTCGGCACGCCGGGCTTGGCGACCGCGACGTCCAGTGACGCCCGCATGGTCGCCAGCGGGGTCCGCAGCTCGTGCGAGGCGTTGGCGACGAACCGGCGCTGGGCGGCGAACGACGCCTCCAGCCGTTCCAGGAGGCCGTCGATGGTGTCGGCGAGGTCCTTCACCTCATCGGCCGGGCCGCTGACGGCCAGCCGCCGGTCCAGGTTGTCGGCGGAGATGCGCCGGGTCGCCGCGGTGATCAGCCGCAGCGGGCGCAGCACCCGGCGGGCCAGCGCCCGGCCGACCAGCAGGGACACGATCGCCATCACCACCAGCGCGAGCAGGGAGCCGACCAGCAGCTGCCGGGACTGGTTCGCCTCCGTGTCGCCCAGTTGCCGCTGCAACTGGAGAATGTGCCGCTGCGCCCCGGTCATGCCGTCGCCGCCCGGCGGGGGCGGTCCCACGGAGGCGACCTCGGTGTCGGACAACACGAAGGTCAGGGCCAGCAGCACGATGCCCGACAGCAGGAAAACCCCGGCGTACAAGATCGTGAACCGGGCCCCCACCGTCCCCTTACGCAGCCTGATCACGCCTCCAGCATGCCCGAACGGACCTAACAACGGTATGACAGGCCCGGTTCGGGCGATGTTAGGCCCGCGCTCATAGAACGAGCGCATGCTGAGCACTCAACTCCTCCACCGGGAATGGACGGCCTTCCGCCGTCCCGGCCGCCTGATCGCCCTGGCGGTGGCGGTCCTCGTCGTGATCGCCCTGGGCCTGGTCTTCAGCTCCACGGTCGACTGCGGCGATCCCTGCCCGGTCGCTCCGACCGCCGCGGACGGCTCGATCGTCAATGACCAGTTCTGGTTCCACCACCGCGACCTCGGCCCGAACGGTGTCATCACCGTGCGGATGACCTCGATGACCGGCACGATCACCTACCCTCCGCCGAACCACGACCAGATCGTCTCCGGCCTGGTGCCGTGGGCGAAGGCCGGGATCATCATCAAGGACGGCGTCCGGCAGGGCTCCTCGTACGCGGCGCTCATGATGACCGGCCACCACGGCGTACGGATGCAGGACGGCTACCGGCACGACATCGCCGGGAGCGCGGGCGGCCTGTCGCCGGGATCCCCGCGCTGGCTGCGGCTGACGCGATCCGGGGACACCATCACCGGTGCGGAGTCCGCCGACGGCCGGAGCTGGCAGACGGTCGGCACGGTACGCCTGGCGGGCCTGCCGGAGACGGTGCGGGCCGGACTGTTCGCCACCTCACCCGGCGACCTCACGTTACGGGAGGTCGGACTCGGCGGTGCCATCGAGGAGGTCCGGTTCACGCAGGCCACCGGGGTCTTCGACCACGTCGACGTGACGGACGCGGCCGGTGACGCGAACCCGGCGGGCGCGGCCGGCGGCAAGTGGCGCAGCGAGTCCGTCGGCGGGATGAACCACACCGACTGGGAGAAGTACCACACCGCCTCCGGCGCGGTCGAGAAGGACGGCGTCATCACCGTGAGCGGGACCGGCGACATCGGCCCGAGCGAGGGCGGCATGACCGTCACGACCACGCTGTTCGGTCTGGTGATCGCACTGATCATCATCCTGGTCGTGGCCGCCCGGTTCGGCGCCCGGTCCGGCACGCCCGCCTCCCGCCCGGTCCTGGCCGCGCGGGCCGTGGTGGCCGGCGGCGCGATCTTCGTGGCCGGGCTCGTCGCCGTCGGCGTGGCGGTGGCACTCGGCTTCGCGATCCTGACCGGTAAGGGCGTCAACTTGCAGCCGATGTCACCGGTGACCGGCGTCCGGGTCGTCTTCGGCCTCGCGGCGGTGCTCGCACTGTGCGGTGTGCTGGCGTACGGGCTCGGGGTCCTGCTGCGGCGCGGCTGGGCGGCGATCCTGCTCGCGCTGGCGCTCGTCGCCGTGCCCTACACGGTGGCCGCGCTCCCGCTGCTGCCCGACGCCGTGTCGCGATGGCTGCTGCGGCTCACCCCGGCGGCGGGCTTCGCCGTCCAGCAGACGGCGGTGGAGTATCCGCAGGTGGTCGCGCACTACGCGCCGTCCGCCGGGCACTATCCGCTGCCTGGCTGGGCCGGTTTCGCCGTGCTGTGCGCGTACACACTGGCGGTGCTGTGGCGGCCCTGCACCGCACCCCGTCCGGCCCGCCCGCGAACTGGCGGTAGCGTCCGGCAACAATAGGGTAGGGGGGTATAGTAACATCCACAGCGGAGCGCGGGAGAGGAGCGGCGAATGGCCGGCTACACCGACAACAAGCAGGACCACCAGCGGCGGTTGCGCCGAGTCGAAGGCCAGGTGCGTGGGCTGCAGCGGATGGTCGAGGACGACAAATACTGCATCGACATCCTCACGCAGGTCTCGGCGGCCACCAGCGCCCTGCAGTCGTTCGCCCTGTCCCTGCTCGAAGAGCACCTGAGTCACTGCGTCGCCGAAGCCACCCTCCAGGGCGGTCCCGAGGCCCAGGCCAAGGTCAAAGAGGCCAGTGACGCCATCGCCCGACTTGTTCGTTCCTGACCCGGAAGGTTGATCGATATGAGCACCGCCACCTACACCGTCAAGGGTATGACCTGCGGCCACTGCGTGAGCTCGGTCAAGGAAGAGGTCGGCGAGGTCGCCGGAGTCACCGCCGTGGAGGTGGACCTGGCCAGCGGACTGCTGACCGTGGACAGCGAGGACCTGATCGACGAGGCGAAGATCGTCGCCGCCGTCAAGGAGGCCGGCTACGAGGTGGCGAACCAGTGACGAAACTCTGCGCCTAGGAGCGGTGATGATCTCCCTCGCCGACGGCAACGCCGTCTAGCTCTCGATCGGCGGCTTGACCCGCGCGTCCTGTGGCCGGCCTCGGGCCGGCCATGGGCACCGGCACCGACGCGGCGCCTACAACGTGGCCGCCCTGCCGCTGGCGGCGCTCGGGCTGCTCAACCCGATGATCGCGGGTGCGGCGATGGCGTTCTCCAGCGTGTTCGTGGTGAGCAACAGCCTGCGCCTGCGCCGCTTCAGGTAACGGGGGCCGTCTTGTCGCGGTGCTCGGCCATGGCGGCGGCTTGGTCGCGGAGGGCGCGGCGGCCTGCGGGGGAGTCGGCGTCCTCGCCCAGGATGATGCGCGCGAGCTGCGGCATCATCGACTGGAACAACGCCAGCCCCGTCAGCAAGAACAACCTGCGCGCCGTCGCCGCGTCCGGCTCCTCGCCCCGGCCCTCGGCGAGCGAGGCCGTCTTGCGCGCGCAGCGCTCGACGCGGGCCTCCTGACCGGGCAGCAGGTCCTGGCCGCGGTAGTTGAGCGCCTCCCACATCAGCAGGCGCACCAGGTCGGGGTGCTCGTGATAGTAGTCGGTCAGCTTGGCCACGTAGTCGGCCGGATCGGCGCCCGGTAGCGCGATCCGCGCGGTCAGGTCGTCGAGCGCCTCGGTGATGACGGCGTCGAACAGCTTCTCCTTGCTGCCGAAATGGCCGTAGATGCGCTCCTTGTTGACGCCCGCGCGCTCGGCGATGCGATCCACGCGGGCGCCCGCGACGCCGTACGCGGCGAACTCCCCCCGCGCGGCCTCCAGCAGGGCGGCTCGGGTGGCGGCGGTCGAGACCTTGGGTGCCATGGTGTCCATCTTGCCATGACCAACTGGTTGGTTGCAATCCAACTGCCTGGTTGACATCCAACTAGTTGGTTGGCTACCGTCCCGGCACATGGCTATCTCCTTTCCTCGTGTGATCCACGGCCGTCGCGCCGCCCGCCCAAGCCCGCGTCCGGCGCCGGCCACTTGCGATCGAGCCGCGCCGACGTCGGTTCCCCGCGACGCTGTGGGTCCCTTTTCGACTGTCGTCGCCCGTGAACGCGTGCGGGCCGAACCCACCCCGGCTGTCGCGCGGTTCGGGCGGACGATGGTGGCCTTTGTGCTCACCGCGATCCTGGTCAGCGGCCAGCTGTACGTCGTGATCCCGCTTCTGCATGACATGGCGGCCGGTTGGGGCGCGTCCACCGGCGCCTTGACCTGGTTGGTCACCGCCTTCGGCGTCGGATACGGCGTTGGCTTCCTGGTGTTCGGTCCGTTGTCCGACCGGTTCGGGCGCAGGCGGCTGCTCCTGCTGGGACTGCCGCTGGCCGCCGTCACCACCGCGCTGGTGGCGTTGAGCCCCTCGCCGGAGGCGGCCTTCGTCCTGCGGGCGCTGCAAGGGGTGGCCGTGGCGATGTTCCCGCCGGCGGGCATGGCGTACCTGGCCGAGCGGGTCGAGCCAAGACGCCGGGTCGTGGCGATCGCCGCGGTGACCGGCGCGTTCCTCGCCTCGGCCGTAGTTCTGCAGGTCGCCGCCCAGCTGCTGGTGAGTGTGCTCGGCTGGCGGGGGCTGTTCGGGCTGTCGGCGGCCGGGTTCGCGCTGGCCGCGCTCGGGCTGCGCGCCGTCATGCTGCCCGACCTGCCGCGCGAGGGGTCGGGGTCGCTGCTGTCGGTGTACCGGTCGGTGCCGGGGCTGCTGTTCGACCGGGTGCTGCTGCTGCGGTACGTCGCGACGATCGTGCTGATGGTCGGGTTCGTGGCCGTCTACACGGGATTGCAGATCTACGGCATGGCGTCGCCGAGCGAACTGCTCCTCCTGCGCGCCGGCGGCCTGCCCTCGATCGTGCTCGTACCGCTGCTCATGCCCTGGCTGGGCCGGATCCCGGCGACCACGCGGGCCGTGTCGCTGCTGTTCGCGGGGGCCGTCGCGCTGGCCGTCATCGGCTGGACGGCCGCCGCCGCGCTCGGGCTGGTGCTCCTGCTCGCCGTCTATGTCGCCTCGATCACCGGTGGCCTGCCGAGCCTCAACGAAGCGGTCTCCGCGCGGGCGGGACGAGCGCGTGGCACGGCGCTGGCGCTGTTCTCCTTCGCCCTGGCCGTCGGTGGCAGCGTCGGCCCGCAGGTGGCCGCCGCGTTCGGCGGGTTCGGGCCGCTCATGTACGGCCTGGCGATCGCGATGGCCTTGGCCGCCGCGGCCGTACTGGCCTCGACCCTGTCCCGCGGCCGCTGACGAGCGGCACTGGCCATGGCGGGCTTCCGGTGACGGGCTACTGGCCGGTAGGGTGTTACCAGTGGTAACGGCCGGCTGGGTGTGGCCGTTCCGTGAGTGTGGTCTTGGGTGTTTGGCGGGATTTTTCAGGGAGTAACAGCATGGGCGGCTTCTGTCCGGAGTTAAGTGATGACGTCGCCGAGGTGCGGGACTGGGTGCATACGTTCGCCCGCGACGTGATCCGCCCAGCAGGCGCGGAGTGGGACGAACGCGAAGAGACCCCCTGGCCCGTCATCCAGGAGGCCGCCAAGATCGGCCTGTACTCGCTCGACTTCTTCGCCACCCAGTGGTTCGAGGAGAGCGGCCTGGCGCTGCCGGTGGCGTTCGAGGAGATCTTCTGGGGCGACGCGGGCATCGGCCTGTCCATCGTCGGCACCGGCCTGGCCGCCGCCGCCCTGTCCGCGAACGGCACGCCGGAGCAGATGGGGGAGTGGCTCCCGCAGATGTTCGGCACGGAGAACGACGTCAAGCTGGGCGCCTTCTGCGCCTCGGAACCGGACGCGGGCTCCGACGTCGGCTCGATCCGTACGCGTGCCGTGTACTCCGGAGGCGACTGGATCCTGAACGGCGTCAAGACCTGGGCCACCAACGGCGGCATCGCGAACGTCCACGTGGTCGTCGCCTCCGTCGAACCGTCGCTGGGCACCCGAGGCCAGGCCACCTTCGTCATCCCACCCGGCACCCCCGGCCTGTCGATGGGGCAGAAGTTCCGCAAACACGGCATCCGCGCCTCCCACACCGCCGAGGTCGTCCTGGACGACGTCCGCGTTCCCGGCTCCTGCCTCCTCGGCGGCAAGGACAAACTCGACGCCCGCCTCGCCCGCGTCCGCAACGGCGGACGCGCCGGCGAGCAGGCGGCGATGCGCACCTTCGAAACCACCCGCCCCTCGGTGGCCGCGATGGCCGTCGGCATCGCCAGGGCCGCCTTCGAGTACGCCAGGGACTACGCGCGGGAACGCGAGCAGTTCGGCCGCAAGATCGGCGAGAACCAGGCGATCGCCTTCCTCCTCGCCGACATGGCGACCCGCGTGGACACGGCCCGCCTGCTCACCTGGCGCGCGGCCTGGATGGCCCGAATGGGCCGGCAGTTCGGGCAGGCGGAGGGCTCGATGTCGAAACTGGTGGCGGGGGAGACGGCGGTGTGGGTGACGGAGCAGGCGATCCAGATCCTGGGCGGGGCGGGGTATACGCGGGAACATCCGGTGGAACGCTTCCACCGGGATGCCAAGATCTACACCATTTTCGAGGGTACGTCGGAGATCCAGCGGTTGATCATCGGCAGGGCGGTTACCGGCCTGCCCGTTCGCTGAGGACTTCGCACGTCAAAGGGGGTGGCGTAACCGCAGAACCGTCAGCGCGGCACGCCGCTCTTCACCGCTCCCTCGCCAGTGCGCGGACCTCAGTTCTGTCCCAGGTCTGTCTCAGGAAGTTCGAGGTACCGGAACTGCCGGTCGATGGCGTCGCGGACGCGGTCGTGCGACGGAGACGGCATGTGAGCATAGACACGGAGAGTAAGAGCCGGGTCTGTGCACGGCCGCGGCTCGTTGACGTCGATGTGCGCGCAGGTACTCCGCAACCCATCGGGACATAGGGATCTTGTGTTCCTTGTCCCCCTTTGACAGGGCGAAGACGAAGGCGCTAGTCAGCTTCTTTAACTGGCGCCGCCTGCTTGGGCGCATCCGAGCCCGCGACGGCAATGTCAGCACCGCGCAGATCGTGTTGGCCGCGCTGCGCACCTACGCCGGCTAGGCGCCGTGCCGCTGGCGGATCCCTGCGCCGAACACGTCAGCGTACTTAAAGGGCATGTCCGGCTGGGGTTCCGCCTGTCACGAGGCGATCAGATAGTGCTCAACCGGGGTGGCGCCGGCCGAGCCGTCCGGGTTGGTGTCACGCCCTCGCGCGTGTACCCGAAGCCGGTAGAAGCCCATCCCCTGTCAGGCGAGGTTCGGCAATTTAGGGAGGTCTCCGTCGAGCCGCAAACGATGAGTGATCCGCTGGTGGATTCGATGGAGACCTCGACGATCTCCTCCCAGCTGTCCAGGTCGAGAGGCGGAGGCCCCTCGGCCAGTTGCACCGTGACGTCAACGGCACCGATGGAGATGCCCGTGAGAATCGTCGCGCCATCCGGCTCATCCGCCACTGCGATCAAGCCGTTGTCCCAACGCTCCGGCAACTGCGGACCCAGCTCGTTCGCATCTCGGATCTGCACCTGGTGGTAGGACAGCCAGACGTTCGCCCGATAGGACGACGGTGCGGTGCCGGTCATGGGGAGAAGACCTTTCCGGAGTTAGGAATTCATGTCGGGGAGGACGTAAAACGGGTCCTTGTCCAGCAGGCGTTGGTTGTTAGCGAAGCTGCCGAACTTACCGCCAGCGCTGCTGTTCTGGGTCTCACTCACCCATTCGACGGAGAAGTCGGCGGGGTAGTCGCCGCCGCTGGTGTACGCGCCCTCATAGGTGTGTGCCATCGGATACTCGTCACAGTTTGCCCCGGGCGGGAGTGAACCGGTGAGGAAGCTGCACGCATCGGCGCGATGCTGGGCGGCTGGCGTCTGCATGGAGATCCCCCAGGAAAAGGCGTTCTTCGCCCGGCTGTTCGGTCCTCGAACGGGGAAGACCAAGGTCGTCAGTCGCATCATCGAGGGGTGCTACCGACAGGGTCATAGGGTGCTGTTCGTCGCCCCCACGAATGTCGCCGTCGACCAGGCATTGGAGCGGATTTGCGAGCTGCTGTCGGCAGAAGCGGGCTTTGGCGACGGATTGGTGCAGCGAGCCGGGGACCTGGCAGTCAAATCGCTGGCGGAAAAGTTCGGCGACGCCGTGATGCCCAAGCGGATCGCTGAACGCCTATCGGCCGCGCTGTACCGCCAGCGAGAGGAGATCGCTGAACGCCTGGCTCAGATCCAAGCAGCGGTGGATCTCCACGAGCGAGCGACGGTACTCGCCCAGGAGCGCAACCGCCTTCAGAGCGTAATCGCGAACAGCGGCCAGGAGTCCGAGCGACTGGCTGGAGGTCTCCGGACAATTCACGCTCAGATAGAGAAGGATCAGCGTGACGCCGATGAGATCGGAATTCCTGCCGGAATCTTCGCGCACCGTAAACAGCTTCGCCTTGATGAGCTGCGCAGGAAGATCGCGAATGACCAGGCCGTAGAGGCGCAGCTGCGTCAACGCCTCCAAGCCAGCGGTCGCGACGAGAAGGTTGCGGCCAAAGAGCTGGCCGTGGTCGAACCAGCGCTCCGGGAGGCGCAACACCAGCTGAACGGGCTGCCTCCGCTAGAGGTCCTCAGAGGGGCCGCGACGCAACTGGCGGAGAAGCAGAAAGGGATCGATGAGCAACTGTCGAAGATCGGCGATGCTGTTCGTAGTCGCTGTCGGGTCCTGGGAACGACGGTGGCCAAGGCCGTTCAGTCACGCAAACTCCTCGATACCGTTGATGTGGTCGTCATCGACGAGGCGGGCATGGTCGACCTGCCCTCGGCTTGGTACATCGCCGGACTCGCCGGGCGGCGGGTCGTGGTCGCAGGTGACTTCCGACAGCTTCCGGCGGTGACGAAGGGGTCGGGAGATCGCCGTGCCAGTCCGCAGGACCAAGCGCACTCCCGCGAATGGATGGACCGCGACGTCTTTCACGCCGCTGGATTGGTCGACGCGTCCGGTTCGGTCCGTAGAGACGATCGGCTCGTCGCGCTCGTGGAGCAGTACCGCATGCGCCCAGCCATCTGCGCGGTGGTCAACACCGTTGCCTATCCTGACGCCCCCTGATCACTGGTCGCGACGATAAAAGCGGTTTGCGGGCGTCGCCCCTGATCGAGAGCCCGCTGATCCTGGTCGACACAAGTGAACAACGCAAAGCACTGGCTCCCCAGCCAACCCGCCACGGTCACAAGGCCAACGCGATCCACGAGGCGGTCATCCACGAGCTGATTCGCGGCTTGCAGGCTGACGCCGTCCTCCCGGCGTATCAAGGACGCAGCGAGGGACCGCCGACAGACAACATCGCGGTGATCGCTCCGTACCGGGACCAGGTAACGGCCTTGCAGAGAAGCATCACCGACCGTTTCGGCGCTTCCTTCGACGGACTCGTCGACACGGTCCATCGGTTTCAGGGCAGCCAGCGGCCGCTGATCATCATTGACACGGTGGCGGGTGCCTCAGACAAGGTCGGATACTTCTACGAGGGGACTGGGCTCTCATCGCACACGCCCACATGCATGAGAAGGTGCTGATCATCGATGATGAGATCCTTTGGCATGGCTCGCTCAACCTCTTCACCGACAGCGGGCCCACAGATCTCATGATGCGGATCACGAGTCGCGCCTCCTGCGCCCGAGTCAAGCAGATCATGGCGCGAGCACGAACAGAGCGAGCTCCGACCGCCGGCGCCGTCAGCGCTGCGACCGCGGCCCGGCCGCAGGATGCAGAACGATCCGGAGCAGGCAGTAACCAACCTGCGGTCACAAACGCCCAAGAAACCGCCCGTACGCGCTCCGGAGTACGACCCAACAAGTTTCCGGGTCATTGCGCGAGCTGCTCGGTCGGGGTGTTGGCCAAGGGCGGGGAACTCGTCAAGGGCGACAAAGGTTGGCTTGTCCATTGTTCCGTGTGCTCCGATGCGGATCATCGTGACGCGCGTGGCGAAGATCCGCTACCGGTCCCGAACGGGCCGGCTCCAGGCTGCGAGCCGACTCTTGATCTTGAAGTGTTCGGCCTGACACGCGCCTGCTGGTAGTGCGCCGCTCAGACGACGAGCGTCGTCGTGCTGCATCCCGCACGGGCGGCCAAGGGTTACCGGGCAGCAGTGGGAGCTGAACAAGGTGACGCCCTCGAAGTCGCGCGTGGTCTACTTCAGCGCGCCGGGCCAACAGACTTGACGCGAAGCATCCAAATCCGTGCCAGTAAGACCCGGGGCGACTCGTACTTGTCGAACGGGTGCCAACGCTGCGGAGTCCTCCAAGGGGCCTTCGCACTTGGCGAGCAGGCCCACTCGGTCATGGCCTCGAATTGGACCCGCGGACTGACGTCGTTGACCGTCCAGCCGTGCGAAAGCCATGTTTGGCAACGCCTGCTTTTGGAGGGTGACAACATATACAGCTGACAAGTGTTGATCTTGGCGTTCTGGAAACTCCGGTCCGGCGGCGTCGTTCACCGTCATTCCGTAAGTGATGCGGAATGACGGGACGTATGGGCGAACGAGATTATCTTGGACAGGCGGACGATCTTGGGAGGCGCTGATGAAATGACGGACGAGCGCTGCATCCATGAACTCATCCTGGGCCGATGCGCTGACTGCGCGCCGATCCCGCGGGGCCTCACCAAAATGGTCTACGTCACGAAGGGCGGCTCGGTCTTTCACCGTCAACCGGACTGTTCGGCCTTACTGGAAGGGCAACGAAAGGCCTTACGATTCGGCCAGCAGATCCATGATCCCTTGCCGGTCACCCTGCGAGACGCCGAGTCGGCTGGGCGGGGGGCCTGCATCCTGTGTTTCCCGGATTACGTACCGCCAGGTGCCAAGCCCTGCAGCGTTCGGCACGGAGCGCAGTGGCTACCGGGGCTCCTCCTCGAGTGGCACCGCTCGGGCGAAGGGCGATGGAGCGGCGTAGTCGGTTACGTGGTGGAAGGCGAAGTCCGGACCGAACGCCGCGACCAAGACGACCTGCGCCCACGTTGACCTCCGAGCAGGAGATCCGCGACGACTTCCACGAAGTGTTAGTTGCCCGTGCCGCGTCCGCCTGACATCGAGGAGGCTTTCGCGATCGGACCGCGTGATGGGAGCACGAGCCTCATGCCACTCCACCAGGAACCGCTCGCCGACCGTACATACCTCAAGCCTGCCGAGTCGGTGGCGGGATGGTCGTTGATCGAGCGGCGACTGCAGGACCTGCTGTGGCGGACATATGGTCGGCTGCGCATCGCGGACCTCCGATGTCCCGAAAGCCATGAGGCCCTGGCGATCGTCTACCTTCCCTCGGCCGCCACCGATGTGACGCTGAACCGAGTCAAGGGTGCGCTCCGGGAATTGGGTTGCGAGATCGTCGACGAATCCGAGGTCGTTCACGGCGGCATCTGGCAGGCGTTTACGCCGGCGTTCAAACGAACGGTCGCCCAGGAGCAGTTAGAGGAGACGGGCGACTACACGCTCGCTGCCGCGCTCCTCATGGTGGGTGGCGAGGCAGGGTGAGGGTCAGGATGGCTCCGCCGTGGGGCGCGTTGGCTGCGGTGAGGGTGCCGCCGTGCAGGCGCGCGTTCTCGGTGGCGATGGCCAGGCCCAGACCGCTGCCGTCGGTTCGGGTACGGGCGGCGTCGGCCTTGGTGAAGCGGTCGAAGACGTGGGGCAGAAGGTCGGCGGGGATGCCGGGCCCGTCGTCGGAGACGGCAATGGTGATCTGGTCGATACCGGCCCGAACCTGGATGAGCACCGACACCGCCGCGCCGCCGTGCCGCAGCGCGTTGCCCGCGAGGTTGGCGAGGATGACATCGACGCGGCGCGGGTCGAGGCGGGCGCGCAGCCCTGAGGGCACATCGATACGGACCCGGTCCTGCCAGTGCCGCAGCGCGAGCGTCTTGGCGATGAACTCGCCCAGGTCGACCTCGTCGAGGTTCAGTACGGCGGCACCGGCGTCGAAGCGTGATACCTCGATCAGGTCCTCGACCAGGCGGGTGAGCTTGCGTGTCTCGTCGGAGACCAGGTGCAGCGCTTCGGCGGTGAGGGGCGCGAGGCGGCCGGAGGCGGCGTCGGCGTCGAGGACCTCCGTCACGGCGGCCATGGCCGCCAGCGGCGTACGCAACTCGTGGGAGACGTCGGCGGCGAACCGGCGCGCCCGCGCTTCCATGGCACGCAGCGCGGCCGCGTCGGCTTGGAGCGTGGCCGCCATCGTGTTGAAGGTGCGGCCGAGGTCGGCGAGTTCGTCGTCGCCGGTGACGTTCACGCGGGTGTCCAGACGGCCTCCCGCCATCCGCTCGGCGGCCGTCCGTAACTGCCGGACCGGTCGCAGCAGTCTGCGCGCGGCCAGCAGCGCGAGGACGATGGAGGCCAGGGCGACGGGGAGGGCCCCGGAGCGGGCGGCGGCCGCCAGGGTGTCCACGTCCTGCTGCTGGGAGGCCAGGGAGAAGGAGGCGTAGACGATGAGCGGCGGGGGATTGTCCGGGCGTGCGGCGGCGATGACGGGAAGGGCCACGGCCAGCCAGGGCGTCTGGGCGTGGTGGAAGCGCTGGGCCAGCGCGGTGGTCGCCGAGGCCGCTTGGGCGCGCAGTTGCGCGGGCAGCGGCGGCGCCTGTGCCCCGGCGGTGATGAGCGGGCCGCCGCGATAGGACAGGGCGGTGCGCCCGCCGCGCGTGCCCGCCGCGCGGTCCAGTTGCCGCGCCAGCGTACGCAGGTCCGCCTCGGCGGGGTCGGCGGGCAGGTCGGGCGCCCGTGCGGTGAGGTGGGCGCGGAGCTCCTGCAGGGCGTCGGCCTGGGCGCGTTCCACGATCGCGGTACGGCCCTGGCGGAAGGTGAACGCGGCGGCGGTCAGCGCGCTGAGCGCTGAGACCAGCAGGAACACCAGGACCAGCTGGGCCCGCAGGCCTCGGGCGAGGGGCGGGCGGATCGAAGCGGCCCGAACCGGCAACCGAAGCCGGATCACAGCGGCCCGAACCGGTAGCCGAAGCCGCGCACGGTCTGGATGTAGCGGGGGTCGCGAGGGTCGTCCTCGATTTTGCCCCGCAGCCGCATCACGCACGCGTCGACCAGCCGGTAGTCGCCGTGGAAGCTGTGTTCCCACACCTGCTCCAGGAGTTGCTGGCGGCTGAAGGTCTGTTCGGGCGCGGCTGACAGGAACAGCAGCAGCTTCAGCTCTGTCGGCGCCAGCGCGAGTTGCGCACCGTGCTTGAGCACGCGTAAGGCGATCCGGTCGATGAGCAGGTCGCCGTGGGTGGTGCGGGCCTGGCCGGGGGCGGCGGGCTGGGTGGTACGGCGCAGCACCGCGCGCATGCGGGCTTCGATGACCTCGCTGCTGGCAGGCTTGATCACGTAGTCGTCGGCGCCGGCTTCCAGGCCCACGACGACGTCCACGTCATCGTCGCGCGCGGAAAGGATCACGATGGGCACCTGGCTGAAGGCGCGGATACGGCGGCACGTCTCCAGACCGCTCATGCCGGGGAGCATCAGGTCGAGCAGGACGATCTCGGGAGCGCTCGCGATGAGTTCGGCCAGCCCGTCCTCGCCGGTCGCGACCAGCAGGGTTTCGTGGCCTCGGTGGCGCAGGCCGAGGCTCACGCCCCGGCGTACGGCCGGGTCGTCTTCTATCAGCAGTACGCGGGTCATGAGGGGGCTCCCTGCTCGATCGGGATGGCCGACCCGCTCTCATCGCACCTGACCGGCCACGGGTCGGCCGCCAGGCCGGGCTCGAACACCTCGACGACCGGGTCGGCGCCGATGCCCGGGGCCGCGGCGGCCGTACACACCAGCTGGCTCACCGCCTCCGGCCGCAGGTCGCGCACCAGCCACGGTAAACGCAGCTCCACCCGGCCCTCGGTCGTCCTGGCCCGGATCGGCCGGGTCGCCGACGGCAGCCGCGTGATCAGCCCCCGGGCCCGCTCGGCCGCTGTGGGCCCGGCGAGCAGCGCGTCCATGGCCTGTCGCAACCGGTCTCCGTCCGATGCCGGCCGGGACACCGGCCAGGTGCCCTGGGGCGTGACAAAGTACACCCGCAGCAGACGGTTGCTGTTCTCGGTCAGGCCGCCTTGGGCCGGCTGACCGGCGGGGCGTGCGTCGGTGTCGGTGATCCCGCAGCCCGCCAGCGCCGCCGCCGCGACAAGGATCGCCGCCACGCGACACAGCACCCCCGGCATGTGTTCGCTCTCGTTCTTCGGCATGGTCTCTCCGGCTACGGCTGGTTCAGCATGCTCACATCGACCGTCCCGGCGCCGGGTTCCGGCCGCGGTATCACCGCCCACAGCCCCACCGCCATCATCCCCGCGACGGCCAGCGTCGCCCATCCGCGCCGCCCGGTGGCCCACCGGGCGCGCAGTCGTACCGGATCCTCGACCGCGGCCTTCGAGACTAGCGCGGCCAGCAGCGACAGTCCGACCGCGGTGATCGTCCAGCCCCAGCCGTCGAGCCCGGCCACCGGCCGGGGCAGCAGCAGATAGACCGGCCAGTGCCACAGGTACAGGCTGTAGGACAGCTCGCCCAGCCGACGCGGTACGGCGCTGCCGACCACCCTGCCGACCAGGCCGTCCGGCGTACGGGCCAGGAGCGCGATCAGCACGGCGCTGCCCAGGGAGTGCGCGAACATCCCGCCCTGGAACAGCCCCGGGGCCTTCTCCCCGTCGGTCAGCAGCCATGAGACGGACAGCCCGCACAGCAGCGGGACGCAGATCACATCCACGACCAGACGCGGCAGACCGGCCACGGCATCTCGGACGGGCGCCGTGGCGGCGGCCGCGCCGAGCAGGAGGGAGAAGGCCCGGGTGTCGGTGCCCTCGTAGGCGCGGGTGGTGTCCACGGCCGCCCCGAGCCTGATCATGAGCAGCAACGAGATGAGCGCACCGGCGACCGCGACGAACGCCACTCGCCGCTGCCCGCCGGGCCCCTTCCCGGCCAATGCCACCAACAGCGGCCAGGCCAGGTAGAACTGCCATTCGACGCCGATGCTCCACAGGTGGGCGAACAGGCGGGTGCCGGCGGCATCCCAGTATCCGAGCTGCTCGTGGACATAGTGCCAGTTCACACTCTGGGCGGCCACCCATGGCGCGTCCTGGAGGGCGAACCTCAGCATGTCCGGCCTGGCGAACGCCCAGGCCAGCGGCAGCGTCGACATGACCATGACGGTCAGCGCGGGCAGGAGACGGCGGGCCCTGCGTCCCCAGAAGGCCATCAGGCCGAGACGGCCGCTGCTGCCGAGATCCTCCAGCAGCAGGCCGGTGATCAGAAAGCCGGACAGGACGAAGAACAGGTCGACGCCCAGGAACCCGCCGCGCATCCACCCGGCGTGAAACAGCAGGACCGCGACGACAGCGAGCCCGCGCAGCCCATCAAGCGCGCCGATGTGCGCGCGGCGATGGTCTGAGACGCCGATGTACGCGCGGTGAGGGCCGGGGATCTTCAGTCCCTCGCCGCCAGGGGCTGGCACCATCAGCCGCAGCCGAGTTTGGCGAAGCGCTCATCGCCGGTCCACGGCCCGGTGGCCCAGACGCTGGGGGCCGCCGGGGTGAAGCCGGCCAGCTTGCCGAGCCGCTTGGCGAACCAGTTGGCGAAGGCCGCCGACCCCTGCTGGCAGGAGTGGATGCCGTCCTTGGCGCGCTGGGCCTTCTTGGCGGCGTAGTCGCCGCCCCACAGCTCGGAGGCATCCAGGTAGCTCGCGTGAGCGGCCTTCGCGGCCATCGCGGGCGCGCTCTTGATCGCGTTCTCGTGCGGTTTGAAGAATTCGTCGATCTTGAACGGCGGGGCGGACACCAGGACGAGCCGGGCTCCGGCGTCCTTGGCCGTTCGGGCGAGCTTCTGGTAGGCCGACAGCTGCTGGTGGGCCGCGCCCCAGTCGTAGCTGGTGATCTGGTAGGCGATCACCGTCGGCCGGAAGGAGGCGAGGTTCGCCTTCAGCGTCTTCCACGTGTCCCGGGCCCCCATGGCCGTCACCGGATGGTCACCGGCGACGATGTTGCCACCGCCGTCGGAAGTGGCGTTCTTGAACGCCACACCGCCGGCCTTCAGCGCCGCTTCCAGGGCGGGGGCCTGCGCGCCTGCGATGGAGTCGCCCATCCATAACACCCTGACGCCGGCCGCGGCCTGTCCATCGCCGGTGGAGGCGGTGGAGGCGGGGGAAGCGGGGGAAGCGCCGCACCCCGCGAGCGTGGCCCCGACCGCGACGGCCACGGCCATGGCCAGGAACGCTCCGGCACGATGACGGTCAGCGGAGACAGCGGGAGAGAGGTTCGTCGCTTGCATGACCATCAGGCAAGCAGGCGATTCCGGAGGCCGACCGCGTTGTCATCGTTTCATCACACAATGGGGGATCGGCTGTCACGAAGGCAGGATCCCCGCAGCGGTTACCGACGATCAGCGGCGTCGCCGGAAGCGCCGCGCGGTCAGCCAGCCGGGCAATCTGACACGGAAGCCCGTGGCGTCGAGCACCGCGTCGAGCAGGGCCAGCAGGACGCCTGCTCCGCCCGCCAGCCCGGCGGCGCGGAAGTCCTCGGCCGGGGTGTCGCCGGGCCGTGCCGGGCGTGGCGTGATTCGTCCGGTGGGGTCCCAGAGGACCGCGATGGTGGCGCCCGGCTTCGCCACGGAGGTGCTGGTCGTCATCGAGTCCGGGCCGGCAGGACCCCGACCCAGCCTCCCGGACCGTAGGCGTCGAGATAGCCCCTTCCGAAGGCCAGCGCGATCGCCAGCACGGCCGACCACACGCGCGGCAGAGCGCCCTTCACGTCCGTGGAGCGTGTGTACCTGCGAGGCAGAGGCATCTGATCACCCTCGCCATCGGTGCCCGCGCCGCTCACGACGTAAACGTCATCCCATCAGGCGCTCACACGCCCGCGAAGCCGGCGAAGCCGGCGGAGCATCGGCCGCGCGGTCACCGGCCTCCGGGTCCGTCGCCCTGAGCGGCTTCCCCGAAGCGGGCGAAGAACTGCCGGATGTCGCCGGCGAGCAGGTCGGGTGCGTCCTGCGGTGCCCAGTGGCTGCCCCGGTCGTACTCTGTCCAGGAGACGATGGCGTGGTGGTCGCGTTCGGCGAAGCGCCGCAGCGGCCTGAAGTCGTAGGCGAAGCTGGCGAAGCCCAGGGGGACGCTGGTCGGCTCCTTCGGGTGCTCCGTGTGGTGGTCCTCATAGAACAGCCGGGCGGCCGAGGCGGCGGTGTTGGTCAGCCAGTAGATCGTCGCGCTGGTGAGGATCTGGTCTCTGGTGAGCCCGGCGAGCAGCTGGTAGTTCCAGGCCAGCTGGCCGACGGGGGAGTCGGCCAGGGCGTGGGCCACGTTCTGCGGCGCCGTCTCCTGCATCACCGCGAAGCCGATCATGCCCGTGTCGAAGGTCTGCTGGAAGCGCAGCTGCCCGGCCTCCTCCTGCGTGAGGTTCTCGAACTCGGCCGGGTCGCCGGTGGGGAAGGAGAACACCTGGGTCACGTGTACGCCGATGACCCGCTCGGCCGCGATCCTGCCGAGGTCCGGAGCGATCTTGGCGCCCAGGTCGTTCCCGTGGACGCCGTAGCGGTCATAGCCCAGCCGCGCCATCAGCTCGGCGAGCGCGCGGGCGACGCGGTGGCGGTTCCAGCCCCGCTCCGTCGTGGGCCCGGAGAAGGCGAACCCGGGCAGCGACGGGATGACCAGGTGGAAGGCGTCGCCGAGGGCGTCGATGAGGTCCACGTACTGCATGACCGTGTTGGGCCACCCGTGGATCATGAGCAGCGGGGTGGCGCCCGGGTTCGCCGATCGCACGTGGACGAAGTGCAGGTTCTGGCCGTCGATCTCGGTGGTGAACTGCGGGTGGCCGTTCAGGCGCCGCTCCCACGCGCGCCAGTCGTAGCCGTCGCGCCAGTAGGCCACCAGCTCGCGCAGGGGAGCGAGGGGGATGCCGTACTCCCATCCCGAGGGAACGGCGCCGGTCTGTGCTGGTTCGTCGGCCGGTTCCGGCGGCAGCTCGCCGCTCCAGCGGGTACGGGCCAGCCGCTCCTGGAGGTCGTCCAGGTCCTGTTGCGGGATCTCGATGCGGAAGGGACGGATGTCTGCCATCGAATCGCTCCTTACCAGGTGACGGGCAGTTCCGTCACACCGCCGGTGAGTGCGGCGCGCTTGGGGATGCCGGCCAAGGGCGCCGCCAGTCGCAGTCCGGGCAGCCGGGAGAACAGGCGGCCGAAGACCGTTCGCAGCTCGATGCGGGCCAGGGGCGCGCCGATGCAATAGCGCACGCCGTGCCCGAACGACAGATGGGGATTGGGGCGCCTCGACACGTCGAAGCGTCGCGGGCAGTCGAACTCCCGCTCGTCGTAGTTGGCGGCGTTGGCGTCGAGCAGCACCGCCTCGCCCTCGCGTACCCGCACCCCGGCGACCTCCAGGTCGGACCGGGCGTATCTGATCATGCCGCCGCCACCGTGACCGCCGTGCCTGAGGATCTCCTCCACGGCGTCGTCGAGCAGGCCGGGCCGCTCGAGCAGGGCCTGACGCTGGTCGGGATGGGTCAGCAGCAGCATGACCCCGGTGTCGACGCGGACGGTCGTCGTCTCGTGCCCCGCGAACAGCAGGGTGGCGGAGAGGAAGGCCGCCTCATCGTCCCCCACCCCTTCGACCCCGCACAATCCGGAGATCACGTCGTCGCCCAGGTGCTCCCGTCTCTCCTTGACCAGCTCCCGCATGTAGCCCACCAGCGAGAAGAGCGCCGCCCGCGACCGCTCCAGGTCCAGCATGTCCGCGATGTCGGTCGACCAGCCGGTGAACAGGTCCCGGCCCTCCGGCGGCACTCCGAGCAGCTCGCAGATCACCAGGACGGGAAGCGGGAGCGAGAGCTCCGCGTGCAGGTCCGCGCGCCGCTCGGCCCGCGAGGCGAGCCCGTCGAGCAGCTCGTCCGCGAGGGCCTCGACGCGCGGGCGCAGCGCTCGCATGCGCTTGGCGGAGAAGTACGGTTGCAGCAGGGAACGGAACCGGCGATGGTTCTCGAATTCGGTGTCGAAGCCGTCCATCGCCCCGTTGAACAGGCTGTTGGTGTAGATCTGCGAGGCTTTGTCCGGCTCGCGGTGCGAGCGGCCCAGCCGGTCGTCGGCCAGCAGCCGCTTCACCTCGCTGTACCTGGTCACCAGCCACGCCTCGTCACCCGCCTGCGTACGGATCCTGCTGATGGGCGACTCGGCCTGGAGCGTGAGCAGCTCCGGGGCGACGTCCAGCGGGTGCTCCTGCGGGAACGGCAGTGCGGGCAACGTGGTCATGCGTGCTCCTCGAAGGCGGCCGGCGTCCGAATACCAGCTGTCTGGGCCCCGGTCGTCCGAGTGCCGGTCGCCTGAGTGTCGGCGTCCTCACTCGACGGGCGCTCGAGGAGGAGTTGGGCTCTGTCGCCGACCACCAGCCGCAGCGCGGCCGCCTTTCCGTACCCCTCCACGAGGGCGTCGCCGCCCACCACCGAGTCGCGGATCCGGGCGGCGCGGATGCGCGCGCCCGGCAGGAGGACGGAGCGTGACACGCCGGCGTCGAGGACCGCGCAGTCCGGCCCGAGACTGGTGTACGGGCCGAGCACGCAGTCCACCACCACCGAGTCCGGCCCGATGACGGCGGGACCGTTGACCCGGCTCCTGACCACGCGCGCGTTGCCGCCGACGACCACCGGCCCGTTCAGCACGCTGGCCGGATCCACGTCGCCCTCGACCGTGCCGCCCAGCGTCTCCAGGATGGTGGCGTTGGCCGCCAGCAGGTCCCCCACCTGGGTGACCTGCGCCGCGTACCCCTGGCAGGCGTGCGCTCGTACGGCATAGCCACGCTCGATCAGCCAGCGCAGCGCATCGGTGGTCTCCAGTCGCCGGTCCCAGGTGGGCCTCAGGCTGTGCAGCGCCTGGAGGACGACGGGGGAGAAGGCGTAGACGCCCATCAGCGGGACGGCGAGCGGGCCGGGCCGGTGCCTGCCGTCCTCGACCCGGCGCACGGCGCCGTCGTCGTCCACGTAGACGAAGCCCGACTCGGAGGCGGACGCCGGCCCCGCCGTCAGCACCAGCGCCTCGGGACGGGTGACCCGGAATTCCTTGACCATGGTGGGCAGCGTGCCGAGCGTCACGGTGTGGCCTTCGTGGACCACGAAGCCGTCGTCGTGCAGGAGGTGCTGGGCGGCGAGGACGTCCTCGGCCAGGCCACGGGAGGCGGGCTGATGGAGGTAGGAGGCCGCGACACCGAAGAGGGAGCCGCCGCCCAGCACGCGCCGGATCTCCGTCGCGTGGTCCCCGACGACCAGCACGACGTCGGTGATGTCGCTCGCGGCCAGCTCGTCCAGGACGTGGCCCAGGATCGGCCGGTTGGCGAGCGGCAGGAGGTGGGTCGCCGGGCTCACCTGACGCAGTCTCCTGCCGGTCCGGCTCGCGGCGACGAGCGCCTTCATCGAGACCCTCCCTGATCCGGGTGCTGGCCGTACCGTAGGCGGGCCGTCTCGACGGGTGGACGACCCGCGCTCGAGCGGCGCGGGGCAGCCTCGGGCTGGTCGACAGCCTGGGAGGCGATGATGCGAGTCCTCTTCGCGGTGTGGGCGTGGCCCACGCACTACTACGCGCTGGTGCCCTTCGCCTGGGCCTGCCGGGCGGCGGGACACGAGGTCCGCGTCGCCAGCCAGCCCGCGATCGCGGACACGATCATGGCTTCGGGCTTCTCACCGGTGGTGGTGGGCCAGGACCTGGACGTGAACGGCATGTACCGCGCGCGGCTGGACCGGCTGCGGGACGAGTCGGACGGGCGGCTGGCCAGGTTCTCCCGGTGGAACGCGCGGGCAGGCGCGGAGCTGGGCGGGCGGCCGCATGTCATGCGGATTCACGCCGCGATCGCCGAGGCGATGCTCGACGACCTCCTGGACTTCGGCTCGAGCTGGTCGCCGGACGTGATCGTCTGGGATCCCGGCACCTACGCGGCGCCCATCGTGGCCCGGCGTCTGGGGGTCGCCTCGCTCCGGCATCTCTGGGGGCCGGACATCGTCCGGCACACCGCGCTCGAGGAACGGTGGGTGGCGGAGTTCGCCGAGCTCTTCGACCGGTACGGTCTCGGCCCCGATCCGTCCCTGGCCGACCGCACCGTGGATCCGTGCCCGCCGAGCCTCCAGGTGTGCGCGGACTCCGCGACCCTGCCCGTCCGCTACGTCCCCTATACGGCCCCGGCGGTCCTGCCGGGCTGGGTTCACCGGCAGGACCGGACCAGGGTGTGCGTCACCTGGGGTACCACCACCGCGCGGATGACCGGACGGGGCGTGGAGATGCTGCCCAAGGTGGTGGACGCGATCGCCGACCTGGACGTGGAGATCGTGCTGACGGTCACCAGGACCGAGCTGGACGCGTTACCCGCGATGCCGGAGAACGTCCGGGTCGCCGAGATGCTGCCGCTGCACGCCCTGCTCGAGTCCTGCTCGGCCATCGTGCACCAGGGCGGTCCCGGGACCATGCTCACGGCCGCGCTGGCCGGGATCCCCCAGCTGCTCGTCCCCGAGTTCCCCGACCAGGTGCTCGGCGCCGTGCGCCTGGCCGAGAGCGGGGCCGGCCACCACCTGCCCGTGGACGAGGTGTCCCCGGGGGCGATCAGGCAGTCCCTGGTCACGGCGCTGGAGGACCGCTCGATGACGGCGGCCGCCCAGCGGCTCCGGGACGAGATGGCGGGGCAGCGAACCTACGCGAGCCTGGCCGACGGGCTGCCCGAACTGGCCGCGTCGGTGCGCAGCCGGGCGTAGTGCTCGAGACAGGCCGCGAAGCCGGGCAGCAGGTCGGCCCGCTCGGCTTCGCCGAGGCTCGGCGCGCGCGCGTCGCGCTCGGACAGGACGGGAGAGCGGCCCTCCGGCCACGGCAGGGCGAGCGCGGGATCGAGCGGGTGGACGGCCACCTCCTTGTCCGCGTCGTAGCGCTCCGAGCACAGGTACACGATCGTGGTGTCGTCCTCGTACGCCCAGTACGCGTGCCCCAGGCCCTCGGAGATGTAGACGGCGCGGCAGTTGGACTCGCTGAGCAGCAACGCGTCCCACAGCCCGAAGGTGGGGGAGCCGGGGCGCAGGTCCACGACCACGTCGAGCGCCGAGCCGCGCGGACAGTAGACGTACTTGCCCTGGCCGGGCGGCAGCCGGGTCAGGTGCACGCCGCGGAGCGTGTCCTTGCGGGAGACCGCGTGGTTGGTCTGGCCCAGGCGCAGCGGGTGGCCGGTCGCCGCGGCGAGCGCCTGCTCGTCGTACCAGACCACGAGCCGCCCGCGTGGATCGCGGTGGTGCACGGGGTCGAACGCCCAGGCGCCCGGGACGGCCAGGGGGCGGGTGGTCATGGAGGTCACGGAGGTCATGGCGGCGTCCTCAGGTCAGCGACCGGCGGCGGAAGCTCACCATCCCGATGGCGGTCAGCACCACGCAGGAGCCGATGAGCACGACGATCGAGATCCACGGCTCGATGTGCGGCACCTGCGGCTCCAGCGCCGCCCGCACTCCCTCGCTCGAGTACGTCATCGGATTGAGCGCCGTCAGGACCTGGAACCAGGGCAGCTTGCCGAGCGAGGGCCACGGGTATTGGGTGCCGCCGGTGAACAGCATCGGCGCGATGATGAGGGCGAACATGATGCCGACCTTGTTGGGCGGCAGCAGCGTACCGATGATCAGCCCGATCGCCCCGGCCGCCCAGCCGCCGAGCAGGATCGACAGCACCAGCAGCGGAAGGCCGTCGACCCGGAACGTCGCGTCCTGGATGATCAGCATGCCGGCGGGCAGCGTGACCGCGGCCGCGAACAGCGCGCGCAGCGCCGCCGCCAGCACCTTCTCCAGCCCGACCAGGGAGATCGAGACGGGCGCCAGCAGGCGGTCCTCGATCTCCTTGGTGTAGCCGAACTCCATCATCAGCGGCAGGGCGACGGCCTGCAGCGCCGCCACGAAGCCGCTCATCGCGACCACGCCGGGAAGCAGCACGTCGTTGTAGGAGGGGTCGACGTAGGCCAGGCGGCCGAGCACGCCGACGAAGATGAAGAGCATGACGAGTGGCTGGAGCACGACCTGGGCGAGCACCGAGACGATGTCGCGCCACGTCACGACGGCATCGCGCCACAGGATCGCGAGGACCACGCGCAGCGGGCTGACGCCCCTGCGGACGGCCGTCTGGGCGGACACGCTCATCGCAGGCTCCTCCCGGTCAGGGTGATGAAGACGTCCTCCAGGCTCGGCTCGCCGATCTGGACGTTGGTGATGGGACAGTCGCGCTTGGCCAGCAGTTGCGCCACCGGCCCGAGCACGGCGGCGGGATCGTGGCTCACGTAGAGCCGGAAACGCGTCTCGCTCGTAGCGGGCCCGGCGGGGGCGGCCGGCGGGGGTGGCGGCCCGAAGGGCGGCGCGCCGCCCGGTCCGCCGCGTACGGCGGGTGCGGACTCCACGCGTTCGACGCGTTCGACGCCGTCGACACCGGCCAGGACGTCCGGCAGCTCCTGGGCGGCCGGTCCGGAGAGTTGCGCGAGGGTGATGTCGAGCATGCTCTTCCCCTCCAGGCCGCGCGTGAGCGCGTGGACCGTGTCGAGCGCGAGCAGCTTGCCGTGGTCGATGATGCCGACCCGGTCCGACAGGTCGGCGGCCTCGTCCATGTCGTGCGTGGTCAGGACGATCGTCACCCCCGCGGCGCGCAGCTCGCGGATCCGATCCCACACGAAGAGCCGCGCCTGCGGGTCGAGCCCGGTCGTCGGCTCGTCGAGGAACAGCACGCGAGGGTCGTGCATCAGGGCTCGGGCGATCAGCAGGCGCTGGGCCATGCCGCCCGAATAGGTGTTGACGTTGTCGCGGCCCCGCCCGGTGAGCCCGAAGGACTCCATGAGCTCGGTGGCCCGGGCCTTGCGGACCGCGCGCGGCACGCCGTGGTAGGCGGCGTGGAAGACCAGGTTCTGCCAGGCGTTCAGGGAGCGGTCGAGGTTGTTGACCTGGGGCACGACTCCCAGGAGCCGGCGGGCCGCCACGGGGCGGGCCACGACGTCCACGCCCAGGATGGTGGCCGTGCCGCCGGTGGGGACGACGCGGGTGGTGAGGATGCCGATCGTGGTGCTCTTGCCCGCGCCGTTGGGGCCTAACAGGCCGAAGATCTCTCCTGGGCGGACCTCCAGGAAGAGCTCGTCGACGGCGTTCGCCGGAGCCCCGGGATATCTCTTGACCAGGGCGTCGATGGCGACTGCTGAGTCATCGACCTTGCCGGCGGTCACCGTTGTCTGTGTCTGCGATCCGGGCACGAGTGGCCTCCCGTTCGTCGAAGAGGATGGTGTCGATGAGGAACTTGCGGATGATCGCCTCGTGCTCGGGATCGGGCAGGCTGGGGGCGAGCGCGGGTGCCTCGCTCAGGACGCCCCCCACGCGCTCGATGATCTTCTTGCCTCGCGGCGTGAGCACCAGCAGGACCTTTCTGCGGTCCACGGTGTCGCGCAGACGGTCCACCAGGTGATCGCGGGCGAGCGTGTCCACGATCCCCGTCAGCGTGGAGACGTGCACCCAGCAGCGCCGGGCGATCTCGGTGTGGGTGCCCGACCCGCGGCTCAGGGCCAGCAGCACGTTCATCCCCGCGACGGACACACCATGCTCCTGGCTCAACAGAGCGTTCCAACGGCTGTTCAGCACATTTCCCGCGATCGACACCAGATAGGGGAGCGGTGCTTGTTGGAGGTCGGGCTCCGCCGAATGCTCAGACGTCATGGTCGTACGATATCAGGTTTGTTGGCAGCCATACATTACGGAGTCAGATATTTTTGGCCCATAGCTTTTGCCGCTCCCGCGATCTTCACGTAGGGGGCTCCCGGGTCGGCCCACGGGCCGGGCAGCCGTAACGGCACCCCCGGGGCGGTGGTGCGCGCGGACGGACGGATGTGGCGGAGCGGCAGGAGGAGGGCGTAGTCCCGCGCCGGTCCGTTGAGCTGGTCGGCCGGGAAGGCCCAACCGGCGTTGGCCAGCGCGGCGGCCTGCCCGAAAGGCGGCAGGCCGCACACCGTGTACGGGTCGATCCGCCATCCGGCCGGGCAGTCGGACAGACTCCCCTGGCCGAGCCCGCCGAGCCCGCCGAGCCCGCCGAGCCCGCCGAGTGCGTCGAGCGCGCCGAGTGCGTCGAGCGCGCCGAGTGCGTCGAGCGCGCCGAGTGCGTCGAGCGCGCCGAGTGCGTCGAGCGCGAGCAGCGCGGCGGGCAGCGCGGGCGCCCATGCGGCCAGGTCCGCGGGCAGCCGCGGGAGCCCGGTGTCGCTGATCGGCGCGAACTCCTCGGCCGCCGACAGCAGGCGCCCGCTCGGGTCGTAGGAGTAGTGGCACTCCCGCCGCGTCCCGTCGGCGTCGTCCGCGATCGAGCGGAGCTTGCCGTCCCAGAAGTACTCCCATGACCTGGTACGGCGCGTGCCGTCCCGCCGGGTCTCGGTCCGCAGCGTCGGCTGCCCGAGCTGGTTGTACTCGTAGACGGTCGAGACGCCGGCCGCCAGGTCGATCACCCGCAGGAGCCAGCCGGAGTCCAGATAGGCGTACTCGCGGTCGGCGGGGCCGCCGGACGGGCCACTGCCCACGATCCGGCCCCGCTCGTCGCGCGCGAACCAGCGCCCCGACCCCACCGGGCACCGGCCCGCGCTCGCGTCTTCTACGGTGTCGCCGTTGAGCGGCGGCTGGATCGCGCTCGCGTCTTCTACGGTGTCGCCGTCGAATGACCACCGGATCGCGCTCACCCTGCCGACGGCGTCGCATTCGAAGTGCCACTCCCGGGTCGAGCCGTCGACACGGGTCAGCACGATCGACGACGGGTGGCCCGCGAGGTCGTAGCCGAGGTCCAGCCGGTCGCCGCGGTCGCTGCTGACGGTGCGGGCCAGGCCGCGCTCGTCCCTGTCGAAGCGCAAAACGCGGCCGTCCGCATCGGCGAACTCGACCAGCAACCCGTCGGCGTCGTAGGACCGGCCGGCGCCGTCCGCGGCTTCCTCCGGGAGGGGCTCGACGCGGCGCGGGGGATCGTCGAACTGGTCGGGCGGCGCCACCAGGGCGCGCGGGCGGTCGTCCGGACCGTACTCGAACAGGGTGATCGCGCCGTTCCCGGCCGTGAGCTGGACGATGTTGTCGTTGGCGTCGTACGTGGGACCCGGGGTGATGACGTACTGCCCGTTGGCGGCGTCCTTGGCCGACACCAGGGCCAGGGGGCGGCGGAAGAGGTCATAGCACTGGTGCCGTGAGACTCCTTGGGCGTCGAGGGTGCTCAGCAGGTTGCCCAGCGGGTCGTAGGTGTAACGGGTCTCCTGGCCGCAGGGGTCGACGATGCTGCCGGGCAGGCCGTTGGCGTCGTGGCCGGCGTACTTGGTCAGGTTGCCCTTGGCGTCCTCCAGGCTCGTCAGCCGGCCCCGGCTGTCGTAGCCGAGGCGGGCCAGCAGCCAGGCGCCCGCGCGGACCTCGGTGAGGTTGCCGCGCTCGTCGCGGCCGAAGGTCCACCTGCGGTTGCCCGGGGTGACCCATTCGACCAGGTCATGGCCGTCGCCGTGCCGGGCCCAGCGCAACCGGGCGCCCCCGGCCGCCACCGGCCGTCCCGTCTCCGGATCGCAGGTGGGCGCTTCCCCTGTGCGTTCCGTCCCCGGATCGCGGTCGGCCGCTTGCGCCGTGTCGGCCGGGGGCGGGGGGAAGCCGATCCAGTTTCCGGAGCGGTCGCGGATGCCCGCGAGCCGGTGGCCGCCGTCCCGGGCGTAGTGCAGCTCCGTGGCGGCGCCCAGCGGATCCACGACGCGGACCAGGCGCTCGGAGTCGTCGTAGCCGAAGGACATCAGCTTGGCGTCGGGGGTGCCGTCCGCGTCCACGAGCTCGCGCAGCAGGCCCGACGAGTCGTGACGCAGGACCAGGCGGCGGCCCAGCAGGTCGATGACGCAGACGATCCGGCCGCCCGCATGGCCCAGGCCGAGCACCCGCCGGCCCGAGCGGTCGGTCACGGAGACGCACCGGCCGTCCGGGTCGTAGACGAAGGCCAGTCCGTTGCCGTTGCGGTCGCGGACGCGGACGGGCCGGCCGTCCGCGTCGAACTCGCGGCGCAGGCCGTCGGGCGAGGTCAGACGCCAGCGGGTCCCCTCGAGCAGCGTCGCGTACACCTCCGGCGGCGGCTCATACCCTGTCGCCGTCTTGTGGAAGATCAGGTCGGTGCCGGTCTCGTCGGGGACCGCGACGTCGCCGGAGGGCAGCCGTCGCAGCCGCGCCGCCGGCGCAACGCCGCAGACGGACAGCACCCAGTCACGGTGGTAGCGCAGGCGTACGAGCAGGTCGAAGCCGGGTCCCGGATGGACGAAGGGGTCATAGCGCAGCGACGGCCGGCCCGACGGCGGGTCCACCTCCAGCCGGAGCCCGGCGCCGCAGTCCACCCCGTGGACCCCAAGGTAACGGTGATCATGATCGGCGAACATGGTGATCTCCTGGCGGTTCGGCGGAGATGCCGACGCTAAGGCCCGGCCCTCAAGCGCCGGTTGAGCGCGGCGTGCTGGGCTGGTCCGCATGGCAGACAACCTGGATCTTCCCGGCTTCCACCGGCTGCTCGCCGATGGGCGGTCCCAGCGGGTGTTCGTCAGCCCCGGTCCGAGCGGGGACCGGGTCCTGGTCCTCGACCTGTCCGGCGCGCCCGTACGCGCGATCGAGGGCCTGCCCGGCGCGTGCGGGCTGGCCGTCAGCCGTGACGGCGGCACGCTGTACGTCGCGCTGCGGCACGCGGGCGCGATCGCGGAAGTGGATATTTCCGGACTAGGGGTGATCAGGTGGCACCACCTCCCTGGCCAGGCCCAGCCGGAATCGCTGGCCAGGGCCGGGGACACGCTCTGGTTCGGCTACCACGGCCCCACCACCTGGAACGGCCGGATCGGCGGACTCGACCCGCTGACCGGCAGGCTCTGGACCGAGGCCCACCCCACCAGGTACTGGCGGGCTCCGGAACTTGCGGCGGACGACGGTGTCCTCTTGGCCGTCCAGGGCGGCCTCACCCCGTCGGCCGTGCACGTCTACGAGGTGACGGGGGACGTGCTCAGGCTGAGCCGGGCCACGGACGAGGTGAGCCCCAACCTCATCGACGCGGTCCTCGTGCCGGGTGGCGGCGCGCTGCTCGCCGTCGGCGCCGCGCACGACCGGGTCGCCGCCTTCACCCTGCCCGGACTGGCACGGAACGGCGGTTACGCCGCGGGCCCGTACCCCAACGCGGTCGCGATCCGGCCCGACGGCCGGTACGTGGCCGTCGGCCGCCGCTCGCTCGGCGGCGCGGACGTCCGCGTGTACCGGCGGGACCTGGCCGAGCCGGTGGCGGTCCTCGAGGTGGGCGGGCAGACGACGCTGGCCGACCGCGGGCTGGCGTGGGCGCCCGACGGGTCCGCCCTGTACGCGGTCACCACGCCGCTCGACGGCCCCGAGCCGTCGCTGTCGGTCCTGTGCTCCAGCATCACTTGAGCCGTACACCATCGACGGCCGCGACCCTGAACAAGGCAGGGGGCCGGTGAAGGGAGAGCGTATGGACCGCCGCGTGGTGATCACGGGCGCGGGGATCGTCGCTCCCGCCGGGATCGGCGTGAGTGCGTTCTGGGACACGGTGACGAGCGGGTGCTCCGCCATCCGGCCGATCAGCACCTTCGACGCCTCGCCGTTCCGCTCCCGCATCGCCGCCGAGTGCGACTTCGACCCGGTCCGAGCGGGATTGTCCGCCCAGCAGATCAGACGTCTGGACCGGGCTGCGCAGTTCGCGGTGGTCGCGGCGAAGGAGGCCGTGGCGGACGCGGACCTGGTCGTCGAACCCAAGCTCGCCGCCCGCGTCGGGGTCAGCATCGGCACCGCGGTGGGCAGCACGATCCGGCTGGAGGAGGAGTACCTCGTACTGAGCGACGAGGGCAGGCGGTGGCTGGTCGATCCGCGCTACGCCGTCCCGCACCTGTACGACTTCTTCGTGCCCAGCTCGTTCGCCGCCGAGGTGGCCTGGCTGGTCGGCGCCGAGGGCCCGGCCACGGTCGTCTCCGCCGGATGCACCTCGGGGCTCGACGCGGTGGGCCACGCCTACCACCTGATCGGCGACGGTGAGGCGGACGTGGTGATCGCGGGCGGCACCGACGCGCCCATCTCACCGATCACGGTCGCCTGCTTCGACGCGATCAGGGCCACCTCACCCGACAACGACCGCCCTCGGCAGGCCCTTCGCCCGTTCGACCGCAGCCGCTCCGGCTTCGTGCTGGGCGAGGGAGCCGCGGTGCTGGTGCTCGAGGAGCGGGAGCGCGCCCTGAGCCGCGGCGCGCGCGTCCACGCCGAGATCGCCGGCTTCGCCAACCGCAACAACGCCTACCACATGACGGGTCTGCGCGCGGACGGCCGGGAGATGGCCGCGGCCATCAGCGCCGCGATCGGGCAGGCCGGGCTGGCGCCCGCCGACGTCGACTACGTGAACGCCCACGGAACCGGCACCAAGCAGAACGACCGGCACGAGACGGCCGCGATCAAGCACGCGCTCGGCGCGCACGCCTACGAGGTGCCGGTCAGCTCCATCAAGCCCATCGTGGGCCACTCGCTGGGCGCCATCGGCGCGATAGAGGTCCTGGCCTCCGCGCTGGCGCTGCAGACCGGGGTCGTGCCGCCCACGGCGAACCTCACCGAGCCCGACCCGGAGCTCGACCTGGACTACGTGCCGATCGAGGCCCGGTCCTGCCCGATGTCGGCCGTGCTCTGCCTGGGCAGCGGGTTCGGCGGCTTCCAGACGGCGATGGCGCTCACCCATCCCGAGCGAGAGGAACGCCGGTGAAAGGCAGCGTGGTCGTGTCGGGGCTGGGGATCACCGCGCCCAACGGGCTCGGCGTCAAGGAGTTCTGGGCGGCCACGCTGCGGGGCGAGAGCGGCATCCGGCCGATCTCCAGCTTCGCGGCCGACGCCTTCCCGTCGGGGCTCGCCGGTGAGATCCGCGGCTTCGTGCCGCGCGAGCGCATCCCGGGCCGGCTGGTCCCGCAGACGGATCGGATGACCCAGCTCGCGCTGGTCGCCGGCGAGCACGCGCTGGCCGACGCGGAGGTCGACCTGGACGAGCTGCCCGCGCTGGAGGCGGGCGTGGTGACCGCGGCCACCTCCGGCGGGTTCGACTTCGGTCAGCGGGAGCTCGGCAAACTCTGGAGCAAGGGTCCTGAGCACGTCAGCGCCTACATGTCCTTCGCCTGGTTCTACGCGGTCAACTCCGGCCAGCTCGCCATCCGGCAGGGCCTGCGCGGCCCGTCCGGGGTGGTCGTCAGCGACCACGCGGGCGGGCTCGACGCGCTGGGCCAGGCACGGCGGCAGGTACGGCGCGGCATCCGGCTCATGGTGTGCGGCGGCATGGACAGCTCCCTGTGCCCGTACGGCCTGGCCGCCCACCACGCGAGCGGCCGGCTGAGCCCCCGCACCGACCCGCGGCGCGCCTACCGGCCCTTCGGCACCGACGCCAGCGGCTACGTGCCGGGCGAGGGCGGCGCCATGCTCATCGTGGAGAGCGCGGAGCAGGCCGTCGCCCGGCTACCCGGCAGCTTCCTGGCCGAGCTGGCCGGCTACGGGGCCACCTTCGACCCGCCCGAGGGCAGCGGCCGTGAGCCCGGGCTGCGGAGGGCGGCCGAGATCGCGCTCGCCGACGCCGGCGTGACGCCCGGCGAGGTGGACGTGGTCTTCGCCGACGCCGCCGGGTGGGCGCCCGCCGACCGCTCCGAGGCCAAGGCCCTGCGCGAGCTGTTCGGCCCCCGGGGCGTGCCGGTCACGGCGCCCAAGACCATGACGGGACGGCTCGGCTCGGGCGGCGGCGTCCTGGACGTCGCGACCGCCATGCTCGCCATCCGCGACAACGTCATTCCCCCCACGGTCAATGTCGGCGAACCGGTCGAAGAGGACCATCTCGACCTCGTCCTGGACACGCCGCGCAAGGCGGCCGTGCGGGTCGCGCTCGTGCTGGCCAGGGGCCGGCCCGGCTTCAACGCGGCCATCGTGGTCCGCGAGCAGTCCTTCGGATAGGAGCACGCCATGACGAACGGCACGTTCACGATCACCGACCTGCGGCGCATCCTGCGCGAGTGCGCGGGCGAGGACGAGGCGGCGGAGCTGTACGGCGACATCAGCCAGAGCACCTTCGACGAGCTGGGCTACGACTCGCTGGCGCTGATGGAGACGGCCAGCAGGGTCACCCAGGAACTGGCCGTCGCCATCCCCGAAGGGGAACTGGCCTCGGTCGGCACCCCCGCGGAGTTCGTGGAGCTCGTCAATCGCCAGCTCGCGGAAGCCTGACCATGCGCGTCCTGTTCGCGGTGATCGGCTGGCCCACCCACTACTACCCCATGGTCCCCCTGGCGTGGGCCTTTCGCGCCGCCGGCCACGAGGTACGGGTGGCCAGCACGGAAGGGCTGAGCGAGGCGATCGTCGCCTCCGGCATGGCGCCGGTGCGCGTGGGAGCGGACGTCGACCTCGGCGCGATGTACCGCTCCGTCCTGGGCGAGCTGCGCGATCCCGAGCAGGGGCAGACGGCGTCGCTCGGCAGCTACGAGCAGACCCGTGACCGGGGCCTGGACGGCGCCAACGCGGTCATGCAGCGCATCCAGCTCGCGGTCACCGAGACGATGGTCCCCGAACTCGCCGAGTTCGCCCGCTGCTGGCGGCCGGACGTGGTGGTGTGGGACTCGGGTACGTTCGCGGGCGGAGTCGTGGCCCGTCACCTCGGCAGCCTGTCGGTCCGCCACACCTGGGGCCCGGACATCGTCCGCGCCTCCGGGCTGGACAGCCAGTGGATTCCCGGCTTCCAGGACCTGTTCCGGCGGTTCGGCGTGGCCGAGGAGGACGGGCTGGACGACCTGACCGTGGACCCGTGCCCCAACAGCCTCCAGGTGGTCGACATGCCGGAGCGGCTGCCCGTGCGGTACGTGCCGTACAACGGTCCGGGCGGCGTGCCCCGCTGGCTGTGGGCCCCGCCCGAGGGGCCGCGCGTCTGCGTGACCTGGGGCACCGGCACCACCCATGTCAGCAGCGAGGAGCTGTTCCTCGTTCCGCAGATCCTCCAGGCCCTGGCCGGGACCGACGTCGAGGTCGTGGTCGCGGTGAACCCGAACGCCGCGGCCAGGCTGGAGGCGGTGCCCGGCAACGTCAGGGTGGTCGAGATGCTGCCGCTGAACCTGCTGCTGCCCACCTGCTCCGCCATCGTGCACCAGGGCGGCGGGGGTACGACGCTGACCGCCGCCCTGATGGGGGTGCCGCAGCTCGTCCTCCCGCAGCTGCCCGACCAGTACATCGGCGCGGCCAAGCTGGCCGAGATCGGTGCCGGCCGTGAGATCGGCACCGACGAGAGCGCTCTGGCCGCATTGGGCAAGGACCTGGCCGCGGTGCTCGACGACCCCGGCTACGGCGCGGCCGCGACCCGCCTGCGTGAAGAGATGCTCGCCCAGAAGGACTACGGCCAGATCGCGGGCGAACTGGCCGCCCGCGCCCTCGCCCGCGCCTGAGCCTGCCCCCGCGCCGATCAGTCGACCAGCGCGACGGCCCGCGTCCAGCCCGCGCCCGCCCGTGCGATCTTCACGGGCGGGCACACCACGGTGAACCCGTACGGGGCGGGCAGCGCGCCCAGGTTCGCCAGCCGCTCGATCTGGCAGTACTCCCGCTCCCGCCCGGCGAGGTGGGCCGGCCAGAGCACGGCGGGGTCGCCGGTGGCGTGATAGCGCTCGATGATGTGGCCGAACGGGGCGTCCAGGCTGAACGCGTCGGTGCCGATGACCCGGACCCCCATGTCGAGCAGGAGGTGGACGGCGTCGCCGGCCAGCCCGGCGAAGTCGGTGAAGTAGCGCCGCGTGCCCGCCCAGCGGTCGGCGCCGGTCCGGATCAGCACGATGTCGAGCGGCTGGAGCTGGTAGCCGACGCGGTCCAGTTCGGCCTTGATCCGGGCGGCGCCGATCGCTCCGGTGGGCACGTCGCTGACGTCCAGCAGGCAGCCGGGGCGGACGAACCAGTCGAGCGGCAGCTCGTCCACGTTCTTGGGCGGGCCGTACGCGGCGCGGCTGCCGTAGTGCGACGGGGCGTCCACGTGCGTGCCGGTGTGGGAGGTGAGGGTGAGCGTGTCCAGCGACAGGAACTCCCCATCGGGCAGGACGGCCGGGTCGAACTCCACGCCGAGGTGCTCGCGGACGCCCTGGCTCATGTGCCGGGCGCCGTCTGCGGGTGACAGGATCGTGTGCCGCACCTCGTCCGGTTCGAACGCGCGGGCGTCTATCGGCGAGGACAGGTCGATGACACGCATGTCTGGCTCCCTGCTGTTCTACTTTCAGGACGGGTTCACTACGAGCTACCGGTTCACCACGAGATGGTCGGTGGCCACGCGGATGCCGGGGTTCCCCAGGGCGATCCGCCGGGTGATGCGGTCGAGTACGGGCGTGTGCGGCAGGATCCTGGCCATGACCTGGCGGGCCACCGCGCCGCGGCGGCCCCGCGACAGCATCCCCTTGCTCTGCATCACCTGCATCTTCATCACCGCGTCGATGTCGGGGCCGCGCAGCCGGGTGTAGCGGTCGAGGAAGGCGCGACTGGCGTCGCCCTGCCGCAGCGACTCCATGAGGATCGGGTGGGCCACGACGGCGTCCTGAATGGCCAGGTTGATGCCCTGCGCCCCGATCGGGCTGTGGGTGTGGGCGCTGTCGCCGATCAGCAGCAGCCCGTCCAGCGCCCACGACCGTGCGCGGGCGGCGAAGACGTCCAGCAGGCTGAGCCGGCGCCGGTCCGTGATCCGCGCCCTGATCGTCTCGGCGTAACGGGGAACGGCGGCGCAGACCTCGTCGAGCACCGGGCCCAGCCCCCGCCGGACGAACTCCCCGTACGAGCCGTGCGGCAGCGTCCACCCCAGTTGCAGCTGGTCCGGATAGGACGGGTAGGCCAGGACCGGGTTGCCGCGGCCGCGGAAGATCCGCACGTTCGGCTCCCGGCCGCCGGCGAGCGGCACCTTGAACCACAGGACGTCGAGGTCGAACGCCTCGGCCCGGAGGTTGTCGATGCCGGCCAGGCGCCGGACCTTGGAGTAGCGGCCGTCGGCGGCGATCACGCAGTGGGCCAGGACGTCCGTCCGCCCCTCGGCGCCCGCGCACACCACGCCGGCGATCCGGCCCGACTCCCTGATCAGCTCCTTGGCGTGCGCGGGCATGAGGCAGGTGAACCCCTCCTCGCCGGCGCACTGGGCGAGCAGCTCGTCCAGCAGATGCTCCTGCGGCAGGCTGAGGAGGTGGTCGTACGGCGCCGGGAGGCGGCGGTAGTCGATGTCCAGGAGCGGGCGCCCCCGGTCGACGAGCTGGAAGCGGTCGAGCCTGAAGCACCCCTTGGCCTTGGCGCCCGCCAGCACGCCCAGCTGGTCCAGCAGGGCCATGCCGCCCGGCTGGAGTATCTCGCCGCGGAACTCCCTGGAGCCCGGCCGGTGCCGTTCCACCAGCGTCACCCGCGCGCCCGAACGCAGCAGCAGGAGCGCGATGGTCAGCCCGGCCGGGCCGCCGCCGACCACGCAGAAGTCGGTCTCCATCACTCAGCGCTTGTCGGCGACCAGCAGCCGATCATGGGCGATCGTGTTGAGCGGGATCACCTCGCGCACGGTGAAACCCGCCTTCTCCGCCCATTGGCCGCACTCCTTGGCGCTGTACTCCGAGCCGCCCTCACGCACCAGCCGCACGTTGAGGCTGGCCAGCGAGTTGTGGGCGTCGCCGTGCTCGTCGTCGAGCATCTGGTCGTAGACCAGCAGGCAGCCGCCGGGCCGCACCGAGGGGAAGATCTTGGCCAGCAGCTCGGCTCTGGCCTGTTCCGGCCAGTCGTGCAGCACGTGGCCGATGATCACCACGTCCGTCTCGGGCAGCGGGTCGCTGAAGAAGTCGCCGCCGGCGAAGGAGAGCTGGTCGGCCAGGTCGTGCTTACGGACGTGCTCCTCGAAGTACGGCTCCAGCGGGGGCAGCTCGAACACGGTCCCGGTGAGGTGCGGATAGCGCCGTACGAGCTGGCAGGCCACGTTGCCCCGCGCCCCGCCCGCGTCGACGAAGTCGCGGTAGCCGCTCCAGTCGACGGTCCTGGCGATCTCCACACCCGTGTAGCTGTTGTAGGAGTCCATGTGCGCCAGGAGCTGCCTGATCAGGTTGGGGTCGGAGTACTTCTCCTTGAACGCGTTGCTGCCGCCCAGCCCCTCCGACTTCGGCTTGCCGTCGCGCAGCGCCTCGGTCAGCCGGCCCCACATCCGGTAGTGGTGGCTGGCGCTGCGGGCGACCACGCCGCCGAGGAAGAACGCGACACCGGGGACGAGGTGCTCCCTGGCCAGTTCGCTGTTGTGGTAGCGGCCGTCCTCGCGCTCGAGCAGCCCGAGGCCCACGAGGGCGTCGAGGAAGTCCCGGGCGAGCCGGGGGTGGAGCCCGAGTGCCGCGCGCAGCTCCGTCTCCGTCGCCGGTGCCTCGGCCAGGGTGGTGAACACCCCGAGCTCGACCGCGCTGTGCAGGACCTTGGACCGGGTGTAGGCGTTGTTCAGCTCGATGATCTCGCGCGCCCGCCCGATCACGGCCGCCTGCTCGGTGTGGAGGGTCATACCGCTGCCCTTTCGTCCATGCGTGCCTCGAAGAGAGCCACGGAACCGCGTGTCTGAATCCGGTAGTCGGCGAAGCGCCTGCCGAGCTCCGTGTGGAGCGCCTGGAGCGAGTCGCCGGAGTTGTGGAAGGTCTCGTCCTCGTTGAAGGAGGCGATCAGCTTGCGGGCCGGACCGCTGTGGCGGACCCCGTGCGCCAGTACCGTGCTGCCGAAGACGCGGGCGCCGGGCCGCAGATGCGGCCGTACGTGGTCGAACACCGTCGCCTTGCGCTCCATCCCGCCCGGCAGGCAGTGCAGCAGGAAGTTCATGCCGACCGAGTCGTACGGCTCGCCGTCCAGGTCGAGGGGGGCCAGTACGTCGGCGCGGCGGATGTCGGGCTCGTGGCGGGCCAGCCGGGCGCCCGCCGTGCGCAGCACGTTCGTGTTGAGGTCCACCAGCGTGATGGCCGGGTCGGGGACCGGGAACCGGCAGCGGTGGAGGAAGTAGCCGGTGCCGGGCCCCAGGTCCAGATGCCGGGCGCCGACGTTGCGGTTGTAGAGCGCCAGCATCACCGCTCGCGGGCACCGCCACACCAGCGGGCAGATGACGCCCAGGACGAACACGTCGTAGGCGAAGAGCACCTTTCTCGTGTAGGTCTCGGCGCCGGTCGGCCGGCCCGCGGACTCCCCAGCCTTCACCGCGGCGCTCCGCCCACCCGAAGGCTGAGCTCCGCCAGGCCCCTGACCACGTAGCTGTCGCGCCAGCGCGGCTCGCCGGCCGGCTCCAGCACGGGGTAGCGCTCCAGCAGCCCCTGGAACGCCGCGATCAGCTCCATCCTGGCCAGGACGGCGCCCAGGCAGTGGTGGATGCCGTGCGAGAACGACAGGTGGGGGTTCGGGTCGCGGGTGGCGTCGAAGCGGTCGGGGTCGTCGAACTGGCGCGGGTCCCGGTTGGCGCCCTGGAAGGAGGTCACCACGTGCTCACCCGTCCCGATCCTGGCGTCCCCCAGGTCGATCGGCTCGGTCGCGGTCCACACCACCGCGCTGACGGGCGGCTCGAAGCGGAGCATCTCCTCGACGGCCGCCTCCATGCGGTCCGGTTCGCCGCGCAGCATCGCCAGCTGGTCCGGGTGCCGCAGGAGCAGGTCCAGGCCCGTGCCGATCACGTTCGTGGTGGTGATCACCCCGTTGACCAGAAGCGTCATCACGAGCCTGACCAGCTCGTCCTCGCTCAGCCGGTCCTCGCCCTCCCGGGCGGCGATCAGGTCCGAGACCACGTCGTCACCCGGCCGCCGGCGCTTGGCCGCCACCAGCTCGACCACGTAGCCGTGGGCCTGCTGGTAGGCCTTGGCCCTGCGCTCCTCGTCCTCGCCGTCCAGGAAGCTCGTCGCCACCTCGATGACGTGCGGGCGATCCGCCTCCGGCACGCCGAGCATCATGTTGATCACGGCCATCGGCATGGGGTTGGCGTACTCGCTCACCATCTCGACGACCTCACGGCCGGCGAAGGAGTCCAGCAGGTCCGACACGACGCGTTGCATCCGCGGCCACGCCTCCACCAGGCGATGCTGGGTGAAGCCCTGCTGCACCAGCTTGCGCAGCCGGGTGTGGGTCGGCGGCGCGCTGTTGAGCGAGTTCTCGTCCCCCTCCTCCAGCGGCTTGACCAGGCGCGGATCGGCCACCAGCGACCGGACGTGGGCATACCTCAGGGCGAGATGGCACTCGCCGAGCGTCGGATGGGTCATGCGGGACAGCGGCTGGCTCTCCCGCAGCCTGGTGAGCACGGGATACGGGTCCAGCTGGAAGCCGGGTCCGTACGGTTGGTCGGTCATGGCACCTTCCTCGTCGTTCATCGGTGGCGTTCACACGCTGGCGTTCACACGCTGGCGTTCACACGGCGGCGTTCATCGGCCGCCGGACACGGTGACCACCTCGCCGGTGACGTTGCCGTTGGCGGCCGAGGCCAGGAACGCCACGACCGCCGCCACGTCCGCGGGCGAGCTGAGCCGCCCGGTCGGCGTGCGCGCGAGCTCGCCCTGCCTGATCGGCTCCGGCAGGCCGGTCAGCACCCGATCGGTGCCGGTCAGCCCGGGACTGACCACGTTCACCAAGATCCCGGACTGGCCGAGATCCCACGCCAGGCTCCGCGCGAAGCCGTGCAGCCCGGACTTCGCGGCGGCGTAGAACTCCTGACCCCGATGACCGTCTCTGGCGACGTGCGAGGAGATCAGCACGATGCGGCCCCAGCCGTTCGCGCGCATGCCGGGAACGGCCCGCTGCACGGTGCGGATCGTGGGAGCCAGGTTCTCGGCCACGACCGGCTCCCACTCGGCCGCCGCCACGTCCTCGAAGCGAGTGCCTGGCGGTCTCCTGACGCCCCACCGCATGGCACAGGTGACCAGTACGTCCACGCCGGACCAGCGCCGCTCGACCTGGCCGAGGACGGCGGCGGGGCTGTCCGGTTCCTCCAGCGAGTACGGCAGGGCCATCGCCGCCGACCCGGCCGGGTCCAGCTCCGCGGCGAGCTTCTCCGCGCCCTCCCTGTCCGTGCGGTAGGTGATGGCCACCCGCGCGCCCTCGGCGGCCAGCGCCGCCGCGACCGCTCGTCCGATGCCGCCGGTACCGCCCGTGACCAGGGCGATCCTGCCGTCCAGTCCGAGTTTCACGACCCCTCCGTCACAGGATCAGCGATCCGCCGCAGGTGGGTACGAAGGCGCCGGTGACGTAGGACATGTCATCGGTGCACAGCGCCGCGATCGCGCGGGCCACTTCCTCCGGCTCGCCCATCCGGCCCATGGGCACGTCGCGGACCGCCTCGGCCAGCCGTTCCTTGGGGACCTGGGCGGCGGCGTCGGTACGGGTGACGCCCACGATCGCGGTGTTGACCCGCACGCCGTGCGGAGCGGTGTACCTGCTGAGGAACTTGGCGACCGCCTCCATGGCGGCCTTCGCCGTACCGGCCGCGATGGAGCGGATCCAGGGATCACGGGCGAGGACGGCCGAGACGAACACCACCGACCCGCTCCCGCGCTTGACCATCCCGGGCACGAAGGCGCGCACCGGCAGCATCACGGCTCTGAGCTGTCCCGACACGACGGACACGAGCGTCTCGGGCTCGATGTCCAGGGGGAACTCCCTGATGGCCTCGTCGAACCCGTGCGCGTTCAGCACCAGGATGTCCGGCTCGCCGAGGTCACGGGCGACCACCTCGGCCATGGCCACCACGTCGGTGGAGGAGGTGATGTCGCCGCGCGCCGTGATCGCCCGGCCGCCCGCCCGCTCGATCCGGTCGGCCACGGCCAGCGCGTGCTGTTCGGACGTGCGGTAGTTGACCGCGACCGCGGCGCCGCGGCCGGCCAGTTCGAGGGAGGTGGCCGCGCCGATTCCCCTGCTCGCGCCGGTTACCAGGGCCACCTTGCCGGCGAGTGTGTCGATTCCCATGGGCCCACACAAGTACGCTCGCATCGACGTCCGGTCGAGGATGGCTCAGGCCCTCATGAACGGCGGGCCTCGAACAGGTCCCAGCCCATCCGCGAGCCGGTGGTGGACACGGTGTTGACCGACTCGAACCCGGCTCCGGCCAGCAGCGTGCGGTATTCGGTGTGGGTGCGCACCTTGCCGCCGATCTGGAGCATGACCGAGAAGTTCATCAGCGGCAGCATGCCGCGCTGCGGGTCGTCCCGGTCGACCAGCCGGGGATCGTCGGGCAGCGCCCAGTCGATCAGCAGCAGCGGCGCCCCGTCGCACGCCTCGGCGATGTTGGCCAGGATCCGGGCGGCCGGGCCGTCGCCCCAGTCGCACAGGACGCTCTTGAGCACGTACAGGTCGCCGCCGTGCGGGACCTCCTGGAGGAAGTCGCCCGGCACCACGCTGATCCGGTCGGCCACGTCGGTGACGGCCAGCTTCTTGGTGGCCTGCGAGACGACGCCCGGCAGGTCGTAGACGACGCCGGAGGCGTGCGGCGAGGCCCTGAGCAACTCCGTCAGGAGCGCGCCGTGGCCGCCGCCCACATCGACGATCTTCGAGTACGCGGACAGGTCGTAGTGCTCGGCGACGGCCGCCCCGCACTCGGCCGACACGAACGACATCAGCTCGCCGAAGTAGCGTTCCTCCTCCTGGTTCTCGGTGAGGAACTGCCAGAAACCCATACCGAGCACGCCTTCGGTCGCGGGCCGCCCCGTGAGCACCGTGTGCGTGATGTCCTCGTACGGCCGATACATCTGGGGCGAGGCGTTGGCCCTGGCGACGGCGTGCAGGCGATGGTCCGATCTCAGCAGCTCACCGAGCCCGGTGAGCGTGAAGCTGCCGGGAGTGTGCTCGGCGACCAGCCCCAGCACTCCGCAGGCCCGCAGGAAACGGGTCAGCGCCTCGAGATCGGCCGAAAGCTCCTTGGCCAGTTCGGCGGGCGACATGGCACCCGGGGCGAGCAGGTCGGCCAGGCCGAGTTTGGCCATCGCCCGGACATACTGCGCCTTGGGGTAAGCGGAGGTCATGTCGAGCAGTGTGAAAACGTCATGGGTCGGGCTCACTGGGAAAGGCAACGCAGCCTCCATGGTGGTTGTGCGGAACGCACGCAGGCTCGCACCGGCCGCTCGAACAACGCTCGAGCCGGTCATGTCGCCGCCCACGAAGGCTCGCTGAGCACCTCCACCACGGCCGCCGACCAGCTGAACCCCGAGCCCACGCCGAGCAGCAGGCAGCGCAGGCCCGGCCGCAGCCGCCCGGTGTCCGCCAGGTGGGCGAGGCCGGCGAACTGGTCGCCCGCGCCCAGATGCCCGACGGAGCGGCTCCACGGCCAGGTGGTGCGCTCCAGGTCGACGCCGAGCGGCTCGGCGAAGCCGACGACCATGCGGCGGTGTCCCATGTGCGGCAGGACGAACCAGTCGATGTCGTCGAGCTTGAGCCCGGCGCCGGTGAGCGCGCCCTCCACCGCCGCCCGCTGGCCCGCCGCGGCCCTGGCCACGGTGCCGGACCGCCCGGCCCGCGCCATGAACGACCGCTTGCACAGGTCGAGATCCACGGTGCGGCCGGGATACATCGGAGCCGGGCCGTCGGCGGGGCCGGTCCTGTGCATCCCTTCGAGGCTGGAGTCCGCGACCAGCGCCAGGCTGCGCAGCCGGGCGAAGCCCGCCTCGCGGGACAGGACGAGGGCCGCGGCGCCGTCGCCGTACACCGTTCCCCGGTCGCTGCGCCACCGGTCCACGCCGGGCAGCCGCCACGTGTCCGCCGCGGTGATCAGGACGGCGGCGCGTGCGGGGTCGGCCACGAGGTAGGCGGCGGCCAGGTCGAGCGCGGCCATCCCGCCGTTGGAGCTCTGGCCGATCTCCATCGCGGCGCTGCCGTTTCCGAGGACCGCCCGCTCCACGTACGAGGCGGGATTCCACAGGTGGTGGCCCTGGTCGTACACGCGCGCGTGCAGCACGAGCGACACCGAGCGGCCCGCCGCCCCGGCCCGCGCCACGGCCAGGCGCCCCGCGCGGGCCGCCATCTCCGGCGGCGACTCCTCGCCGGCCACGGTCACGGAGACGGCCCGGGTCCGCGCGGCGACGACGGGATCGCAAAGACCTCGGGCCAGCGCCTCCTCGACGGGCATCGGGGGCGGCAACCAGCTCGCCACCGCGGCCACGTACAGGCTCTCGCATCTCATCCGGCAACTCCCTCGATCCAGGCGACGCGGGAAAGGTGACGACACCCCACTCGATCCCGTTCAAGACCCGCTCGAAGGCCGGGTCCAGCCATCCTCTGCCGAGCCCTGAGTCGCCGCTGCTGGGATGGGGGCCGTTGCGCGGAACCGGAGGTGTGCGATGGCCAGCCAGCGGATCGGGAGCGCCCCGCTCGCCGCCCAGCTCGCTGGGCGGCGACGCGCCGAGGCCTACGCCGCCACGCTCGGGGCGAGCCTGGCCGCGCGGATGACCGCGCCACGTGCCGCGGTGGCGGGCGCCGAGGGGTTCGTCGGCGCCGCTCTGACGCGGGCGCTCAGCCGGGCGGGCGTGCCCGTGTCGAGCCTCACCAGGCGCGTGCCGCCGGCCTCCATCGAGCCGCCGGCCACCATGTTCTGGCTGGTCAGCAGCGTCAACCCGGGCATCGCCGAGCGGCGCCCCGATCTCGTGGCGGCCGATCGCGCGGCGTTCGCGCGGATGCTCGACCACCAGCGTTCGGCACCGCGCCCACCGGTCGTGGTGCTGACGAGCTCGGGCGGCAGCCTCTACGACCCCGCGGCGGCCCCGCCCCACGCCGAGAACGCGCCCCTGCGGCCGATCAGCGTCTACGGGCGGATCAAGCGCGCGCTGGAGGAGGACCTGCTGGCCGCGGACTGGGTGATCCCCGTCATCCTGCGGATCAGCAACGTGTACGGCCCCGGCCAGCGGATCGTGCCCGGCTTCGGGGTGGTCGCCCATGGGATCCGGGCCGCGCTGGACGGCCGGCCGCTGCGGCTGTACGGCGACCCGAGGCGGGACTACCTCTTCATCGACGACCTGGTAACGGCCATGACCCGCATCCACGAGGAGGTCGCGATGGCCCACCGCACCGGACGGCGGCCCGACCTGCCCGCCGTGCTCAACATCGCCACGGGCCGGCCGACCTCGCTCAGCCGGCTCGTCGAGGTGCTCCGGCGCACGACCGGCCGCCCGTTGCCCGCCGAGCGGTGCGAGGCGCGCCCCTTCGACCAGCCCGACGTCTGGCTGGACGCAGGCTTGGCCGGCCGGGCGCTGGGCTGGCGGCCGCGTACCCCGCTCGAATGGGGCGTGCGGAAGACCTGGCTGGCGGCGCGGGGGGCGGCGGCATGAAGGCCGTGGTGCTCGCCGGCGGCCGGGGCACGCGACTGCGGCCGCTGAGCCACACGATGCCCAAGCAACTCGTGCCCGTCGCGGGCGTGCCCGTGCTCTTCCACTGCCTGCGCAACATCGGCGCGGCGGGGATCACCGAGACCGCGGTCGTCGTCGGGAGTCACGCCGAGCGCATCCGGAGCGCGGTCGGCGACGGCGCCGCCTTCGGGCTGGAGGTCACCTACCTGCGGCAGGAAGCCCCGTTGGGCCTGGCCCACGGCGTGGCCATCGCGCGCGACTTCCTCGGCGACGACGACTTCGTGCTGTACCTCGGCGACAACATGCTCGCCGGCGGCATCGCCGACCTGGCCGCGGAGTTCGCGGACGGCCGGCCCGACGCCCTGATCGCCGTCGCCAAGGTGGACAACCCCAGCGACTACGGCACCGCGGAGGTACGCCCGGACGGGCGCGTGACCGGGGTGTTCGAGAAGGACCGGCGCAGCCGCTTCGACCTGGCGATGCTGGGCGTCTACTTCTTCACCCCCGCCGTCCACGAGGCGATCGGCAGCGTGCCCGCCAGCGAGCGCGGCGAACACGAGATCACCGACGCCATCCAGTGGCTGATCGAGCAGGGCGCGCACGTACGGGCCTCGGCCTACCGGGCGTACTGGAAGGACACCGGCCGGCTCGACGACCTGCTGGCCTGCAACAGCGAGCTGCTCGATCGGGCGGAGGGCTCGATCGAGGGGCTGGTGGACGAGGACAGCGAGCTGCACGGGGCGGTCACGGTGGCGCCCGGCGCCCGGGTGATCCGGTCGAGGATCACCGGCCCGGTCCACATCGGCCCCAACGCGCTGGTCCGCGACAGCGACATCACCTCCTCCACGTCCATCGGTGCCGACTGCGTCGTGCACCGCTCGGAGGTCGGCTATTCGATCCTGCTCGACGGGGCTCATCTGTCCGGAGTGCGCGCCGTCCACGGGTCGATCATCGGCGGCGGGACGCGGGTCATCCGGACCTCGGGCAAGCACCGGCTCATCGTCGGCGACGACTGCATCATCCATCTCGGGGACGAGTAGGGCCATCCCGCCGTCCCGGCTCTAAGGAGGGCTTCATGCTGGCCGAACTCATGGCCAACGCGGGCAAGGCGATCCTGGGCGACATACCGCCCGACGGCGCGGCCCACTGGGCGAAGCGCGGATTCTGGGACCGAGACGGGGACGAGGGCCATCCCCTGATCGCCGGTCAGCTGCTCAAGCAGAAGGCGACGCTCGTGGACCTGCTCGACCGGCACGGTTCGGAGGTGGAGAAGGCGTACGAGTTCTGCTGCGGGACCGGCGAGATCACCCGCCTGGTCGCCGACCACACCCCGGTCAAGGAGCTCGTCGGGCTCGACATCGGGGAGCGGGCCCTGCGGATGGCCAGGAAGCGCGTCAACCACGACAACCTGCGGCTGATCCACGGCGACTTCTGGGACGACCACGGCCTCGGCACGGCCGACCTCGTGGTGTGCGTGGACGCCATCCACCACCTGGGGGACACGCGGGAGGTGCTGGAGAGTCTCAGGTCGTACGTCAGGCCGGGCGGGTTGTTCCTCGGCAACTTCTGGACCGGCGACCACTGGCACGAGTTCCAGCGCCTGCGGCACGGCGAGCTGAAGCACCTGCTCGGCGCCGCCGCCTTCCTCGGCACGGCGATGCTGATCCGGGCCTCCGGCGGACGGCTGGCCACGGGCGCCTACCGCACGCAGCTGCGTTCGAGCGCCGAGGTCGAGGGTCTGCTGTACCGGGTCTTCCCGCAGGTGGTCGAGCTCCGCGCGGAGCGGTACTTCACCGCGTTCGTCTGCCGGGGGTGAGGGGACATGCCCGCCGCCGACGTGGAGGTTCTGATCGTCGGGGGAGGTCTGGCCGGTCTGTCGGCCGCGGCCTTCCTGTCGCACCAGGGCGTCTCACCCATGCTGGTGGAGCGGCGTGACGCGCCGCTCCCGCTCCCGCGGGCACGGGCCTTCAGCCCCAGGACCATCGAGCTCTTCCGGCCGCTGGGGCTGGCCGAGCCCATGCTGGCCTGCGCCGGCCGCTCGGCGCTGAGCACCTTCAACGAGGTGGTCAGAGCCGAGACGGTGGCCGGGCCGGAGATCTTCTGGCAGCGCAGGGAGGAGGCGGAGGCCAGGGCCGCGAGCCACAGCCCCGTCGGCTGGTGGGTCGCGGCCGACCAGCCCGAGCTGGAGAGCCTGATCGAGGAGTTCGTCCGCGACCACGGCGCCAACGTCCGCTACGGCACGGAGCTGGTCTCCTTCGGCGTCGAGAGTGACGGCGTACGAGCCGAGCTGGCCCAGGGCGGGAAGAGGAGCCAGGTGCGGGCCAAGTACCTGGTGGCCGCGGACGGCTACCGGGCCGGGATCAGGCGCACGCTGGGCGTCGGCGAGACGGGCGCGGGCGACATCGCCACGGTGCTCAACATCGTCTTCCGCGCGGACCTCTCGGCGCTGCTGGGCGAGCGCCGGCCCGGCTGGGTCTTCGTGGACCATCCCCGGCCGGGGTCGGTGCTGACACCCCTGCGCCTGCCCGACCAGTGGGTGCTGATGGTCCCGTACCCGCCCGGTGAGGGTGAGCGGATCGCGGCGACCAGCGCGGAGGCGTGCGCGGCCATGGTCCGCGGTGCGGTCGGCAGCGGGCAGGTGGCGATCGAGGTGCTGCCCGCGGCCGGGCGGAGAGCCGCGCCGGCCCAGATCTGGCACAGCGGCTCCTGGGTGGCCGACCGGTTCCGCGCGGGGCCCGTGCTCTTCGCCGGCGACGCCGCGCACGTCATGCAGCCCGCCGGCGGGCTCGGCGCGAGCACCGGCATCCAGGACGTCCACAATCTGGCGTGGAAGCTCGCCGCGGTGCTGCGCGCGGACGCCGGAGAGCGGCTGCTGGACACCTATGAGGCCGAGCGCCGCCCGGTCGGGCTGATCTCCATGGAGCAGGCCATGCTGCGCGGCCGGGAGAAGGAGGGCGGCGGATCGGCGGAGAGCGGCCTGATCGACGAGGCGGCGCTGGTGTTCGGCTTCAGGTACCGCTCCGCCGCGGTGGTGCGGGAGGACCCCGGCCAGGAGGCCGTCGTGCCCGCCGAACGGCTCACCGGCCAGCCGGGAACACGGGCCCCGCACGTCGAGCTGCTCGACGGGACCCGGCGGATCTCCACCCTGGACCTGTTCGGGGACCGCTTCGTCCTGCTCACCGACGCGGCCGCGGGCGACCGGTGGCACGAGGCGTGCGCCGAGCTGTCCACCGGGCTGAAAGGCGGCCTGACGTGCCACCGGATCGGCCTCGACCTGACCGACCCGGGCGGTCGCTGGCGCTACGCCTACGGCGTGGGCTCTCACGGCGCCGCGCTGGTCCGGCCGGACGGCGTCGTCTGCTGGCGTTCCGTCGGTGGCGTCGGCGACCACAAGAGGCGGTTGCACCAGGTGCTCCGGCAGGTGCTGGCCCGGCCGTGAAGCGTCGAGCACCTGTCGAGCAGCACTCGAACAGCGAGAGCGAGACTCGACCACGAACCCAGAGGGAGTGAACATGACCGGTCGCAAGCGCCTGATAGACATCGGGCACACCGTTAGCCACGAGATGCTGACCCACCCGTGGATGCCCAAGCCCCTGGTCAACGAGTACATCACTCGCGAGCAGTCGGCGTCCTTCCTCAGCCCCGGCGTGACGTTCGCGCTGTCGCAGATCAGCCTGCCGGGCAACACGGGAACCTACCTCGACGCGCCGTTCCAGTTCCACGTCGACATGTCCGACGTCGCGCGCCTGCCACTCGAGCGCCTCGTGGACGTGCCCGTCGTGGTCATCCGGATCGACACGGCGAGCCTGCCGGGCGGGCGCGAGATCGGGCCGGAGATCTTCGAAGGACGTGACCTCACCGACAAGGCCGTCCTGCTCCACACGGGTCACTCGCGTTCCTGGGGGACGGGCGCGTTCTTCCAGGACTCCCCGTACCTGACCGCCGACGCGGCCAAGCTGCTCGTCGACATCCACCCGGGCATCTTCGGCGCGGACACGCAGAACATCGACAGCGGGACAGACCAGAGCAAGCCCGCCCAGAACCTGCTGCTGGGCGCGGACATCTACCTGCTGGAATGCGTCAGCCGCAGGATCGAGGAGGTCCCGGAGACCGGCGCGCTGCTCACCGTCGTCCCCACTCCGGTGGAGGGCATGGGCAGTTTCCCGGTCCGGCCGTTCGTCACTGTCACCGACTGAACACACGCGACCACTGAACACACGCGACCACTGAACACGCGCACAGGCTGAACGCGCACAGGCTGAACGCGCACACAGACGCCAGTACTGGTGGCGGCGGAGACCGACACGATCGGCCACCGGCGACAGACCCAGCCGCGAGCCGGCGAACCCGGCTGATCGGCTGGGTCTGACGTGTCATAGGACCCTTCGTCGTCTCATCTGCCATGGGAGGGGAGTTGTCATGAGTTCCACGCAGGACAGCGGGTACGGCGGGCGCCACGTCCTGGTGACCGGCGGCGGCACGGGCATCGGCCGGGCGGTCGCCCTGGAGGCGGCGCGGCGGGACGCGGCGGCCGTTCTCGTGGTGGGGCGACGGCTGGAGCCGCTGCTGTCCGTGGCGGCCGGGCATCCCGCCATCGTCCCGGTGGTCGCCGACGTCACCACCGGCGAGGGGGCGGACACGATCGCGCGGGCCGTACGTTCGGGACCGGGAACCCTCGACGTGCTGGTGCACAACGCCGCCGTCAACACCCGGCTGCCCATCGACTCGCTGCGCATGGCGGAGGTGCGGGCGATCTTCGAGACCAACGTCTTCGGCCCCATCCAGCTGACCCAGCGGCTCCTGCCCGACCTGCGCTCGCCGGGCGCGACGATCGTCCTGGTCTCCAGCGTGGTGGGCCACCGGCCGCCGCCACCTGGCACAGCGGTGTACGCGGCCTCCAAGGCGGCCGTGGAGAGCCTCACCCGCGCCTGGGCGATCGAGCTGGCCTATCTCGGCATCCGGGTGAACGCGGTGGCGCCGGGCGTGGTGGACAGCCAGGACGCCCCGCGTGAGGGCTTCACCGCGGAGCAGGTGCGCGTCGCGACGGAGATGTTCGCCGCGGCCACCGTCCAGGGACGGCCGGGCCGCGCGGAGGAGATCGCGACGTGGGTGCTCCACCTGGGCACGCCCGGCGAGGGATACGTGACCGGCCAGGTGCTCAGCGTCGACGGCGGGCTGGAGCTCAACGGCATGCCGCGCCGCCTTGAGGGCGCTCAGGCGGTCATCGGCCGCTGACCATGCTCGGATCGGAGCGTGCGGACCGCCTCGGATCGGTACACCGTGGTCATCGGCCGCTGACCATGGTCGGGTCGGTGCGCAGGCGGTCCGGGAGGCGGCGGGCCCATGACTGCGTCCTTCTGGCGTGGTCCACCCAGGTGGCCAGCATGCGGTCCGTCGCGTGCTCCAGATCCTCGGCCGGCGCGTCCTTGAGCCGCTCTCGCGCGTAGTCGCGCAGCAGCGAGTGCAGGGAGTAGCGGCGGTAGCCCTCCTCGTCGATGCCCAGCGGGATGAGGATGCACATGTTCACCAGCGCGTCGATGACATCGTCGACGTGCCGCTTGCCGAGCAGCGCGGCGATCACCCACGAGGCGAAGTCGTCGCGCTGGAGCAGGCCCAGGAGTCGGAAGGCGTGCTGTTGCGCCGGGCCGAGCGCGTCGTAGCTCTTGGCCAGGCTGCCGCGGACGCTCAGGTCGCCCGCCTCGAGCAGGTCGAGCCGCGTCTCCGCGGCGGCCAGCGCCTTGGCGAACGCCGACAGCGACAGGTCCGGCCGGTCCACCAGCCTGGCGCCGGCGATGCGCAGGGCCAGCGGCAGGTAGCCGCAGGCGTGGGCGAGCTCGGTGGTGGCGGTGCGGTCACCGGTGGCGGCCTGCTCCCCGGTGATCTTCTCGATCATGGTGATGGCGTCGGACGGGGGGAGCACGTCCAGCATCAGGGTCCGCGAGCCGGCCAGCGTCATCAGGCGCGTGCCGGCCGTGACGATGACGGCGTCGCCCACCGTGCCCGGCAGGAGCGGGCGCAGCTGCGCCATGGACGTCACGTCGTCCAGGACGATCAGCGTGCCGCGCCGCAGCGCGAGCCACGACCGGAACAGCGCCGCCCGCTCGAACAGGCCCGCGGAGATCATGTTCTCCGGGACTCCCATGGAGCGCAGCCAGGAGTACAGGACGTCCTCGGGGCGGCGCGACCCGGCCGGGCCTCTCAGCTCCGCGTAGAACTGGCCGCCGGGGTATCTGTCGCGCAGCTCGTGGGCCACGTTGAGGGCCAGCTCGGTCTTCCCGGTGCCCGGCGCCCCGGCGATCACGATGATCGGCACGCCGGAACCGGTGCGCGCCTGGTCCAGCAGCTCGATGATCTTCGCGCGCTCGGCCAGCCGCCCGGTGAAGTCCGGGGTGGCGGAGGGCAGCTGCCGGACCGGCGACTCGCAGAAGGAGACCTCGCAGAGGGAGACGGGGCTCGCGGGAACGCCGTCGGCCGCCGCCGTGGCGCCGGGCTGGAGGGAGCCGGCCAGCACCTCCTGATGGCAGCGGCGTAACTCGTATCCGGGCTCGATGCCCAGCTCCTCGATCAGCGTCCGCCGCGCGTCGCTGAAGACGTCCAGGGCCTCGGCCTGCCGGCCGCCCCGGTACAGGGCCAGCATGAGCAGGCACCGCAGCCGCTCCCGCAGGGGGAACTCCCGCACCAGGCCGCACAGGTCGGCCACGCCGTCATGGTGGCGGCCCAGGTGCAGGAGCAGTTCGAGGCGATCCTCCGTGGCGGTGAGCCGGAGCTCGCCCAGGCGCGCCCGCTCGATCTCCGCGAAGGGACCGGCGACACCGGCCAGCGCGGTGCCCTGCCACAGGGCCAGGGACTGCTCGATCGCCGACAGCGCGTGGGCGTGGTCGCCGGCCTCGCTCAGCCGCCTGGCCCGGCCGCACAGATCGCTGAAGCGCAGGGCGTCGATGCGCTCGCGAGCCAGGTCGAGCAGGTAGCCGCCGCGGGAGGCGGGCAGGATCCGCGATGCCCGCTGGGCGTGGTTCGGTTCGAGCACCTGGCGAAGCCCGGAGATGTAGGAGTAGAGGCTGCTGACGGCGTTGATCGGTGGAGAGTCACCCCAGATGGCGTCGATGAGCGTCTCGCGGTCCACGGTCTCGTTGGCGCGCATCGCGAGCGCGCACAGTACCGCCCGCTGCTTGGGCGAACCGAGCCCCACCTCCTGGCCCTCGTTCCATGCGACCACGTTGCCGAGCAGCCGGATACTCGCAACCATCGGACCCATCGCCCCCGTCCCACGTATCTCGTGGTGGCAGTGCATTTCCCCTGGATAGCGTAATGGCCAGTAGTCGGGCTCATCTTTTCGTGGTACGCGGAAATGACGGCGTACCTGCCGGACTTTCTATAGTTTGGCCACAAAAGGTATGGGATCAAAGATCTGGTGCCACCGCGACTGTCCGTGAGGTTGGCCTTGCTTGTCTCCTTGGTAATACAAGCCTGACCTGCGCGCTATCCTCCGAGGTTAGGCGGAGTCTCACCCGTATCCGGCGCCTCTGCCGGATTGTCCGGCGGTGACGCGTGGTCAGCGATCGACGGCGCAGAGCTCATGTAGCCTATTTCAAGACTTTATCGCCAATAGTCTTTAGATTGATACCAGAGAATGTCTCCTGTATGAAATCGAGATTTCTTGAATACGGGAGAGGATGGCTATCGTGGTTCGTTTCAAGGTCCTGGGGAGGTTCGACCTCCTTGCGGGCGCGAAGGTCTGCACGCCCACCGCGCCGAAGGTGGGCCAGGTGCTGGCACATCTGCTGATGCACGGCAACCAGGTCGTCCACATCGACTCGATCATCGACGAGTTGTGGGAGCACCGGCCCCCGTCCAGCGCGATCACGACCACCCAGACCTACATCTACCAGCTCAGGAAGATCTTCGAGAAGGAGGGCATCGCGGCCTCGGGGGAGGACGTGCTGGCCACGAAGCTGCCCGGCTACGTGTTGAAGGTCAAGCCGGGCCAGCTCGACGCCGAGACGTTCGAGCTGCTGGTGTCGGAGGCGCGCGACCTGCTGGAGCGGCGTGTTCCCGAACGCGCCGTCGCCCTGCTCGCCGAGGCGCTGAGCCTGTGGACCGGACCGCCCCTGTTCGGGGTGACGCGCGGGCCGCGCCTGGAGGCGTGGTGCGTCCAGCTGGAGGAACAGCGCCTCCGGGCGCTGCAGCTGCGCATCGAGTGCGACATCCAGCTTGGCCGCCATCGCGAGGTGGTCGGCGACCTCAGATCGCTGGTCATCATCAACCCCCTGAACGAGTGGTTCCACGAGCGGCTCATCTGGGTGCTGGGCCGGAGCGGGCGGCGCGCCGAGGCGCTCCAGGCGTACGCGCACCTCAGGCGCATCCTCCGCGACGAGCTGGGACTGGAGCCTTCGCCGGAGCTGCAGCGGCTGCACCAGAACCTGCTCACCGTGCCGAGCATGACGGCCCCGCGCCTGGTGGAGGAGCGGGCCTGACGGGCCGCCGGGGTCAGGCGCAACCGCCCCGGTCGCCCGGCGACGCGCTCGCCGGCCGGGGCGTGCCCGCCGCGGCGTTGTCCATGACCTGCTGCCTGGTCATCCCCATGTAGTGGACGATGGTCTCGTGGTTCGTGGAGCGCACCGCGCTCTCCGAGCCGGTCCTGTAGTAGAGGTCCAGGACGGTCTCCCGGGGCGTCAGATCCGCTTCCTCCCCGGCGCGGAGGCGGGCGAGGATGGCCGGGACGTCGTAGGCGAGCCGTACGTTCTCGCGGACGTAGTAGTCCTCGCCCCTGATCCTGGCCAGGGTCAGCCCCTCCGGTTCGCCCGATCCCCCGCACACGGGCTGGGTGAGCAGGTCGAATCTGAAGATCTCGTCCTGGACGGCGGCGACGGAGCCGTGGAGCAGCGGGCGTACGGAGGCCGCCCACCAGCGGGCCAGCATGGGCTTGGCCTCGGGGTCGGCATAGAGGAAGGCGATGGCCGCCACCAGGTCACCGGTGCCGCCGATCGCGCCGCGCATGGCGGCGCGCAGCGGCTCGGCGACGGGGTCGGCGCCCTGTTCGATCCAGCGGCCGAGGTTGCGCAGGACCTGCGACTGGGTGAGCCCGGACAGCTCGCGCAGGCCGATCCAGGTGAAGCGGAGCACGGCCATCTCGGCCACCACCCGGGCCCAGAACAGGAACCGCTGCATCTCCTGGTTCTCCGCGAAGGTGACGGTGTTGTTGCGCAGCACGTACTCGAAGTCGTCGCCGTCCCCGCGGATGGAGATGATCCCGTACTCACGTTTCTTGTCCGTGTAGTCGGTGTTGGGCAGGAGGAGCATGGGATAGCAGGCGATCCGGGAGACCTTCCTGGCCAGCTCGTCGTACCCGCGCATGAACGACTCGACGGTCTCTCCCGGAGCTCCCCAGATCAGCTCGGCGTAGCAGTCGAGTCCCTCCCCGGTGAGCCAGGCCGACAGGTCCTCCCATTCGTTCACCTTCATGTTGCGGCGGTTCATCAGCTTCAGCGCGTCGAGGTCCAGCGTCTGGAGCGCGAGCGTGAACGAGCTCCGCATCCCGGCCCGGCTCATCCGGCGGACGATCTCGTAGAAGGTCTTGGACTTGTTCTTGGCCCACGAGGTCTCCAGGGCGCGCGGAAAGCCGTGCCGCCCGCGGATCTCGATGAGATCGTCGACGAAGTCCAGATCGCCGGGGAGTAACCCGAAGTTGGCGTCGCACAGCACGATCGTGTGCACCTGGAGCTTGGCGAACAGCTCCAGCTCCGCCCTGAGCCGGTCGCGGGAGAACGCCCGCACCTTCTGCCCGACGGCCCCGCCCCAATAGCAGAACGCGCACTTGTACGGGCAGCCGCGATTCGTCTCCATCAGCGCCACGTCGTAGCGGAACCGGCTGGACCCGTCCAGCAGCTCGATGGAGCCGGTCAGGAACGGCGAGGGGATCTCCTCCAGGTCCGCGATCCGCGGGCGCGCCGGGGTGGTCTCCACCTCGCCTTCCGGGCCCCGGTAGGAGATGCCGGGGATGGCGCCGAGCGCGTGCCGCGGCACGCGGTCGAGATAGGCGCCGAGCAGGTCGCGGAAGGTGAACTCACCTTCGCCGTTGACCACCACGTCCACCTCGGGAAACATGCGGAAGGTCCGCTCTGCCTGGTCGGAGACGTGGGTCCCGCCGAAGACCACCCAGCCGTCGGGGTTCAGCTGCTTGAACGTCTCGGCGAGCGCGCCGAACGTCCGATGGTTCCAGCCGAGCACGGAGAATCCGATGATGTCGGGGACCCGGTCCTCGAAGAGCTGGTTGGCCATGCTGGACAGCGTGGTGCCGCCCCGGAAGTTCCGGATCTCCAGCTCCGCGTTCTGGTAGATGCGGTGGTCGGCGAGCGCGGTCGACTTGAGGTATCCCGAAGCCAGCGGCATGGACTCCAGCGGCATGTCCCAAACACCTTGCTGGACCAGATAGACGAGACATTTGCCGGTGGGCGCCATGCGAGGTCCTCTCCTAGCCATCGCGCAGAGCCTAGGAAGGGGATCTCGAGAGCAGGTCAAGCGCCGCTGGAGCAACCACAGCCCTCGGCCAGCACGTACAGCAGCCCCAGCGCGGTCGGCGCGCTGACGATCTCACCGCGGGCGATCATCTCCCGGATCCGGGTGAGCGGCACCCACTCGACCCGCTCGGCCTCGGACGGATCACTCGGCGGGCCCATGTAGGTGGCACCGGCCGCGTAGAAGAGGTGATGGCGCGAGTCGCACAGCCCGTTGGCGGTCTCGACGCCGACCAGCCTGCGCAGCGGCCCCGGCCGCCACCCGGTCTCCTCCTCGACCTCCCGCGCCGCCGCCGCCTCGGGGCTCTCGCCGGCCTCGATCTTGCCCATGGGGATCTCGAACCCCCAGGTGCCGGTGATGAACCGGTGCCGCCAGAGCAGCAGCACCCGCCCCGCGTCCTGGACCACCGCCCCGGCCGCGTGCGGGGTGCGGATGAGCCGGTGGCCGAGATGGCGGCCGTCGGGCAGCTCGACGTGGGCCATGGAGATCTGGAGCCAGTCGTCGGTGTACAGAGGCCGCTCGGAGTGGACCTTCCAGCGCATGCCACACCTCTCTCATCTCGTGCTCCAGCGGCGGTCGAGTGGGCAGGCGTTGACTTTATCGGGTGAAGGCACTGCGAATCGGCGTTCTCGGCGCGGCCCGCGTGGCGCCCGACGCACTCGTCCAGCCGGCCGCCGGGCTCCCCGAGGTGGAGGTCGTGGCGGTGGCCGCCCGTGATCCGGAGCGGGCCAGGAAGTACGCCCGCCGGCACGGCATCCCCGCCTGGCTCCCCGGCTACCAGGAACTGCTGGACCATCCGGACATCGACGCCGTCTACATCGCCCTGCCCAACTCCGCCCACGCCACCTGGACCCGGCGCGCCCTGCGGGCCGGGCGGCACGTGCTGTGCGAGAAGCCGTTCACCTGTAACGCGGCCGAGGCGGAGCTGATCGCCAAGGAGGCCGCGGAGAGCGGCCTGGTGGTCATGGAGGCCATGCACTACCGCTACCACCCTCTCATCGGCCGGGCCATGGAGCTCCTGGACGAGGGGATCCTGGGCGGCGTCGAACGCGTCGAGGCGGCCAACTGCTTCCCGGTCCCGCGCTCCGACGACGTGGTGGCGAGCCTCGCGCTCGGCGGCGGCGCCACCATGATGAACGGCTGCTACGCCCTGCACGCCCTGCGCCTGCTCGGCGGCGCGGAGCCCAGGGTGGTCTCCGCCCGCGCCACCCTGCGCCGTCCCGGCGTCGACCGGTCGATGACGGCCGACCTCCTGTTCCCCTCCGGGGCCGGCGGCCGGTTCGCCTGCTCACTGGGATGGCGGCCGCGCCCCGCCATGTCGATCCGCGTGACGGGAGAGCGCGGCTCCATGCGCGTGCGGGGCTACCTGATGCCGCACGTCTACAACCGCATCGAGGTACGGACCGGCCGCGGCGCGATCCGCGAGCGGGTGCGCGGCGAGCCCTCCTACCACTACCAGTTGCGGGCCTTCGCCGACGCCGTGCTGCACGGGGGCCGGGTGGCGACGGACCCGGGCGACGCGGCGGCGACCATGCGGCTGATCGACGAGGTCTACACGGCGGCCGGACTGCCCCGCCGCGGCACCGCATCAGAAGCGGGCTGAAGCCCTGACCGGGCGGCAGAAGCGAGCTGAGGCGCTGACCGGGCGGCAGAAGCGGGCTGAGGGCCTGACCGGCGCGCACGGCGCTGTCAGGCCCTGGGACGTCGCGCCTGTTCAGGGGTCCTGCCCGATGACCGCCTGCCCGATGACCGCGAACGCCGGCCGGAGGCGGGACTCCGACAGCGGCTCGCCGCGGGCGCACACGTACCCGTCGGGCCGGGCGAGGATCCAGCCTCGCTCGCCGAGCCCGTCCCGCACCTGCCCGTCCGGGTCGTGCAGGGGATTCGGGCCGCCCGCGTCCGGCCGGCCGGTCAGCGTCCGTACCGACAGCCAGGCGCGATGCCGCTCGTCGAGGCGGGTGGCCAGCTCGGTCTCCTGCGGTGACAGCCCCCAGACCAGCAGCGTCCAGCGCAGCTCGCGCAGTTCGTCCGCCAGTGCCTCGCCCCCCGCGCCGCGGCCCGCGGCGGCCTCGGTGAGCCGCTGCCCGGGTCGCGGCCCGCGGCCGTGGGGCGCGGGAACGGTCAGTGGGCTGCCGGGATACTCCAGGCGCAGCCCCGAGACGCCGCCGAGGATCTTGCGCTGCATCCGCACCCGCACCGCGGGCACGTTGCGGACCACCCCGAAGACCACGGGGAGCATGAGCCCGGCGAGCGAGTTCCTGAGCTGGACCAGGAACGTGGCCGTCCTGGTCGACTTGAGCAGCCGCTCGCCGACGGGCACCCGCTCGGCGCTGTAGGTGTCGAGCAACTCCTGGCTCGCGTGGCCGTGGTGGACGAGCGCCAGCTTCCACGCCAGGTTGTACGCCTCCTGGATGCCGGTGTTCATCCCCTGCCCCGAGGCGGGGCTGTGCACGTGGGCCGCGTCGCCGGCCACGAAACAACGGCCCACCCGCATGCTGGGGACCATGCGCTGCTGGAAGGTGAACACCGAGGTCCAGGAGGGTTCCGACACCGTGGTCCGGCGGCCGAGCCCGCGGCTGAACTTCCTGCTGAACCTGGCCGCCGCCTCCGCCGCCGGGACGTCCCGCTCGACGTCGATCGTGTCGAGCATCCGCCACCGGCCCTGCTCGCGCATGGGGGCCAGCATCAGCGCCTCGCCCCCGGAGTGGACCCAGTAGATGCTGTCGCGCGGCAGATCGGTGTCGACCTGGGCGTCGGCGATCATCCAGGTCTCCGACGACTCCCCGATCAGCGGCAGCTGGAGCACCTTGCGCACCACGCTGTGCCCGCCGTCGCATCCCACGAGCCAGGGCACTCTGGCCTGCTCCACGGTCCCGTCCTGGTGGACCAGTTCGGCGCGCACCGCGTCGCCGTCCTGGCGCAGGCCGGCCAGGCGGGTGCCCCACTCCACCTTCACGCCCTGGCGGCTCAGCTCGTTGCGCAGCACCGCCTCCGTCTCCGTCTGCTCGATGATGAAGCTGAACGGGAAGCGGGTGGGCATGGTCGAGTAGTCGGCGGCGAGGCGGGCCAGCCGGGTGCCCTCCTTGAAGATCGTGAAGGCGTGGATCCGCTGGCCGCGTTCCAGGATGGGGGCGACGAGTCCCATCTGGTCGTAGATCTCCAGCGTGCGGGGATGGGTGGCGATCGCCCGGCTCGTCGTGGCCGGGCCGGGCAGGGCGTCCACCAGCCGCACCCGCAGGCCGCGCCGGGCCAGCTCGTGGGCCGCCGTCAGCCCGACCGGGCCGGCGCCCGCGACCAGGACGTGATAGTCGTCCGCCGATGTCGGCATGTCTGTCTCCCTCGCTCGGCCGCACCCGTCCCAGGCGTCAGGCCAGGATCGTCTCGCCTTCGCGGATCACTTCGTAGACGTCGGGATCGACGGTGGCCACCGCGCCCAGCCCGCTGACCCGCTCGCGGAAACCGTCGCTCTGGACGGCGCTCAGATGCGACTCCGCCTTGTCCCACAGCGCGATCTCGACGTAGACGTTCTCGTTCCTGAGGGAGTGCAGGAGCTGGTAGCGGATGTAGCCCGGCTGCCTGCGCATGAAGTCGGTCAGCGCCTCGGTGATGCGCAGGAACTCGGCGGGATCACCGGTCACCGTCATCTTGTTGACGAGCAGCACCATGATCTGTTCCTTTCACAGATGGGAACGGGATGAAGGTCGCGCGGGCATCCATCCAGCCGCGGAAGGTCCGGCGTTCGAGCTTGCCGGACGGCGGCCGCGGGATCTCCGGCACCCGCTGGATGTAGCGGATCTGGTGGTAGTAGGGGAGCCGGTCGTTCACCGACGAGGCGATCCCCAGGAGCGTGCCGTCCCGCTCCTCCTCGGCCAGGACCACCAGCGCGTGCGCCACGGCTCCGTGGACGTCGTCCGGATGGTCGACGACCACGCAGTCACGCACCGCCGTGTGCTCGTCCAGCAGGCGCTCCAGGTCGGAGGGGGAGACGAGTTCGTTGTCGCACTTGAACACGTCTTTGATGCGGTCGACGATGAACAGCCAGCCGTCGGCGTCCTGGTAGCCGATGTCCGCGGTGGGCAGCCAGCCGTCGCGCACGGGCGTGTCCGCGTCGCGGTAGCCCAGCATCACCTGCGGGCCGCGTACCTCCACCTCGCCGGGCGAGCCCGGCGGCAGCGGGGTCCGGTCGCGCACGTCGACGACGCGGCATTCGGTGGCGGCCACCGGAGGGCCGACCGACCCCCACCGTGGACCGGTCAGCACGTCGCAGTGGGTGAGGGGAGAGGTCTCCGCCAGGCCGTACCCCTGGATGACGGGGATGCCGAACTGGCGGTACAGGGCTTTCGCGGCGGCCACCGGCAGGGCGGCGCCGCCCGAGAAGATGCCGCGCACGCTCTCCAGCCGCAGCCCGGCCAGCCGCGGGTCCCTGGACAGGTGGATCAGGCGGGCGGGAAGGCCGTAGAAGTGCGTGACCCCGTGGCGGGCCGCCTGCTCGACGGCGGCCACCGGGTCGGGGTCGCGGCACAGCACCTGGGTGACGCCGGCGTGGACGCCCGAGTTGAGGTGCATCAGGTGGTAGGCGGGCAGGTGGTTGAGCGTGATCGCGCTCGCGCTGAGCCGGTGGGCCGCGGCCACCTGGGCGGCGTTGACCAGCAGGTTGCGATGGGAGAGCATCACCGCCTTGGGGGCGCCGGTGGTCCCGCTGGTGAACTGCAGGCAGGCCACCGAGTCCGGATCCGCCGGCGGACCCGCCTTCGGCCGACCGGCGCTCGTACCGGGCAGGTCCGCCGGCGGACCTGCCTCCGGCCGGTCGCCGCTCGTACCGGGCGGGTCCCCTTGGCCGTCGATGACGATCAGCGTCGTCAAATCGGGCAGCTTCCCGCGGACGGCCTCGATCCGCTCGCGCAGTTCGGCCGGTACGAACGCCGCCCGCGCCCCGGTGGCGGCGAGCATGTGCGTCAGGCGCTCCTGGGGGAGCAGCGGGTTGACGGTGACGATGACGTTGCCGCTGCGCGAGACCGCGTAGAAGGCGATCGCGAAGGCGGGGTCGAGGACCGTGCAGACGGCGATCGGGCACCCCGGGCCGAAGCGTTCGCCCAGGTAGGCGGCCCAGCGGTCCACGGCGTCGTCGAGCTCCCGGTAGGAGAGCACCCCCGACTCCGTCCGCAGCGCGGGCCGGGCGGGGGAGCGCAGCGCCGCCTCGCTCAGCAGCACGTCGACGCGGCCCTGGGGATGGTCGATCCGGCCTCGGGGGAGTCCGCCCGCCCGCTCAGCCACCGGCCTGCTCCTCGGCGAACCGCTTGGCCAGGCGGAGGTTCGACATGCTGTTGGCGCTCAGCACCTTGCGCACGTACCGGCGGGCACCCGCGGGCGTCTCACCCGGGCTCTTCAACGGCAGCGCGGAGCGTTTGATCGTGGCCGTGTGGCGGGCGCTGGCGATGACGCCCTCGGCGGTCTGGGTGAACTTCCAGTGCCCGGTGTGCGCGTCCAGCTGGTCCGGCAGCCGGATCTGCTTGTAGACGATCAGGTTGGGCGGCTGGCAGATCCGGACCGAACGGGTGGTGTGGATGGATCCGTCGGCTGCCTTGGTGTCCATGTCGAAGAACTGGACATTGGGCGTGCTCTCCCGCAGATCCAGGCGCGTCACATGGGGGATGCGCTCCGGCCAGCGATCCGCGGCGTACAGGTAGGCGTAGACCGCCTCGATGGGACCGTCGATCACCAGGGAGTCCTCGAAGGAGACGGTGAGCTCGTCCACCTCGGCCTTACGCTGCGCCGTGTCCGCGAGCGCCGCGAGGTACCGCAGGGTGTTGGCGCGGATGTTCTCGGCGATCGGGCCGGCGACCGGCGCGCCACCCGCCACCTGGAACTCGTGACGCATCCGCACCTCGGTGACGTCCGGCCCGTCCGTGGTGAACAGCCATTCGCCCCGTACGTCCGTCGCGGGCGGCGCCGGCGGCTCGTGGACGAACGTGATGCGGCCGGCCGGGTCCAGCCGGCGCCGGACCGTCCAGACGCGGACACCGTCCTCCCCGGCCAGCGACCACTGCCGCACCACGTCCTCGTTCTCGCACCGCGAGACGTACTCGGCGTGCACGGCGGGATGGAAGTGCTGCGTCCAGCCGATCACATCGGCTACCAGGCCGTAAACCGTCTCCATGGGTGCGCGCACCCGTTGCGCTTCCTCTACCACGTGGACCTTGTCGTCTGTCACGGCGTTGTCTGTCACGGCGACGCTCTCCTTCGTCCGATGGCCGGAGCATGCCGCCGCGCTCTAGGAGCCCGCTTGAGGCGTAGTCGAGGGCGTCCACCAGCGCTCCGGCCGGGGGCGTCATGGGAACCGGACTCCACCGGCGCTCTAGTCGGCGGCGTCATGGTGGGCCGCGCCGACCAAGCAGACCATCGATGGGGTGATGCCATGTCCGCCTCCGACGTTCCCTTCGAGCGCCTCTACGCGGAGGTGCAGCAGTTCTACGCGACGCACCTGCACCTGCTCGACTCGGGTGACGCCGAGGGCTGGGCCGCGACCTTCACCGACGACGGGGTGTTCGCCCCGCCGACGCTTCCCGAACCGGTCCAGGGCCGGGCCGCGCTCGCCGCCGGGCTGCGCCGGACGGCCGAGGACCTCGCGGCGGCGGGAGAGACGCATCGGCACTGGCACGGCATGGTCGCGGTCGAGCCCCGGCCCGACGGCACGATCGGCGTGCGATGCTACGCGCTGGTGATCGCCACGCGGCACGGCGGCGACTCCCGGCTGCACCGCGTCTGCGTCTGCGAGGACACCCTGGTCAGGGCGGACGGACGGCTGCTGGTACGCCACCGTGCCGTCACCCGGGACGACCTGGCCGGTGTGGCGCTGGGCCACCTATGACCTCTCTTGAGACGAGAACCGGCGGCGACGTTCAGCGAGATCCCCTGACCAGGCTGGCGGCGCTCTTCGAGCCGGGCACCCTGGACCTGCTGCGCCCGGCCGACGACAGCGGCGTCCTGGCCGGGCGCGGCCTGATCGGCGCCGCCCCGGCCGTCGCGTTCGCCAGCGATCCCCGTTCCCAGGGTGGTGCGCTGGGCCTGGCGGGCTGCGGGACCATCGTGGCCGCGTACGAGGCCGCCCTCCGGGAGCGGCTGCCGATCGTGGGGATCTGGCACTCGGGCGGCGCCCGCATCACCGAGGGCGTCGCCTCGCTGCACGGCGTCGGCACGGTCTTCGCCGCCATGACCCGGGCCTCCGGCGTCGTCCCGCAGATCTCGGTCGTCCTGGGCGCGGCGGCGGGCGGCGCCGCCTACGGCCCGGCGCTCACCGACATCGTGATCATGACGCCGCAGGCCAGGGTCTTCGTCACCGGCCCCGACGTCGTGCGGACCGTGACCGGCGAGGACGTCGACATGGCCGCGCTCGGCGGCCCGGATCCGCACACCAGGCGCAGCGGGCTGGCCCACATCCTGGCCCCCGACACGACGTCCGCGCTGTCACAGGCGCGCAGGCTGGCCGGTCTGCTCGGCGCGCGCGGCGGCGCGCGACGGACCGAGGTCGCCGAGGCCGACCTCGCGCCGTGCCTGCCCACCTCGCCGCGGCGCGCCTACGACGTCCGCCCCCTGGTCCACGGGCTGCTGGACGAGCCCGGCGTGGAACTGCACGCCAAGTGGGCGCCCAACATCACCACCACGCTCGGCGAGCTGGGCGGCGGGAGCGTCGGCGTGATCGCCAACAACCCCCTGCGCATGGGCGGCTGCCTGGACGCGGCGTCGGCCGAGAAGGCGGCCCGGTTCGTCCGCATGTGCGATGCGTTCGGCGTGCCCCTGATCGTGGTGGTCGACGTCCCCGGCTTCCTGCCCGGCGTCACCCAGGAATGGGAGGGCGTGGTCCGGCGCGGCGCCAAGCTCCTGCACGCCTTCGCCGAGGCCACGGTGCCCCGGGTGACCCTGATCACCCGCAAGGCGTACGGCGGCGCGTACGTGGCGATGAACTCCCGTGCCCTCGGCGCCACCAGGGTGTTCGCCTGGGCGGGAGCGGAGATCGCGGTCATGGGCGCCGCGGCGGCGGTCCGTATCGTCCATCGCCGGGAGCTGGCCTCCGTCACCTCGCAGGAAGGGCTCCAGGCTCTGTCGGCGAAGCTGGTGGCCAGGTACGAGCAGGCCGTGGGCGGTCTGGACCGGGCCCGGTCGCTGGGCGTGGTGGACGAGATCATCCGCCCGGACCTGACCCGTGGCGCGCTGGCGGGTGCCATCGCCGGCGCGCCGCCGCGCCGGGGCGCTCACGGCAACATCCCGCTATGACGCCTCGATCAAGGCCACTCCCACCTGCTGGAAGGCCTCGCGCAGGCAGTCGCGCCAGTCCGGGATCACCGGCAACCCGGCCCGGCCCCACTTGGCGTTGTCCAGCACGCTGTACGCCGGGCGCCGCGCCGGGTATCGCGGTGAGCCGTGACCGACGGGGCGGATCCGGTCCGGGTCGGCGCCGACCTCCGCCGCGATCGCGCGGGCGAAGTCGTACAGCGTGGCGCTCCCGGCGCTGGTGCAGTGGTAGAGGCCGGGCGCCGGCTGCCGGAGCCCGAGGGCGATCAGCCGTGAGGCCAGGTACGGCGCCCACACCGGCGCGCTCGCCTGACTGTCGACGACCTCGACGGCGGTCGGCCCGCTGGCGTCCCGCTCCCTGGCGTCCCGCCTGCCGATGTCGCGCTCTTTGAGGAGCGAGCCGATGGCGCGGACGAAGCTGGGCCCGTGCCGGGAGTACATGCGGCAGGTCCGCACCACGTAGACCTGCCCCCCGGCACGCAGTGCCGCGGCTTCGCCGGCGGCCTTCGCCCGGCCGTAGCGCATGAGCGGCGCGACCGGATCACTCTCCCCGTACGGCGTGCGCCGTGCGCCGTCGAAGACGTAGTCCGTCGAGACGTGGACGAGCGCCGCCCCGGCCCGGACGCAGGCGGCGGCCAGGTAGCCGGGCGCCAGGGCGTTGACCCGGTGGCCGATGCCGGGCGTCAGCTCGGCCTCGTCCACCCGGGTGTCGGCGGCGAGATTGATCACGACGCGCGGCTTCAACAGGTCCAGCGTCTCGGCGATCCGCGCCCGGTCGAGGACGTCGAGGTCGGCCCGGGTGAGCACGCGGGCGTCGGCGGCGCCCAGGGCCTCGCGCAGCTCGCGCCCCAGCATTCCGCCGCCACCGGTGACCAGCCAGTCGGTCATCGGCCTCGGGTCTCCCGCTCCGGCCCGCCGTCGAGCAGCGCGTGGAGATAGTGCCCGTAGTCGCTCCTGGAGAACGCCTTCGCGTGCTTGTCCAGCTGCTTGTCGTCGATGTACCCGGCCCGCCAGGCGATCTCCTCGACGCATCCCACGCTGATCCCCCGCCGCGTACGCGTCGTCTCGACGAATCGCGCCGCCGCGGCCATGGAGGTGAACGTGCCCGTGTCGAACCACACGGTGTCCGGCCCCAGCCGGGTCACGCTGAGCTGCCCGCGATCGAGGTAGACCTGGTTCACCTGGCTGATCTCCAGCTCCCCGGTGCTGCCCGGCCGCAGGTCCCCGGCGATCGCCACGGCCTGCTCGTCGTAGAAGTACAGCCCGGGGACGGCGTAGTTCGAGCGCGGCCTGGCGGGCTTCTCGGCCAGCGAACGGACCCGGCCCGCCGCGTCGAACTCCACGACGCCGAACGAGCGGGGGTCGGGCACCGCGTACGCGAAGATGTGCGCGCCCTGCGGGTCGGTGTGACCGGGCAGGCCGCGGTGCAGCTCGTCGCCGTAGAAGAGATTGTCGCCCCAGATCAGCCCCACCGGCCGCTGAGCGGCGAACCCCGCGCCCAGCACCAGCGACTGCGCCACGCCGTCCGGATGGGGCTGCTCCTTGTAGTGCAGCTCGATGCCGAGCCCGTCACCGTTGCCGAGCAGCTCCTCGAAGTGCGTGCGGTGGTGCGGGGTGGTGATGACGAGGATCTCCCTGATCCCCGCCAGCATGAGCGTGGACAGCGGATAGTAGATCATGGGCTTGTCGAAGATCGGCATGAGCTGCTTGGAGACGGCCAGGGTGACCGGCCAGAGCCGGGATCCTCTGCCTCCGGCGAGGATGATCCCCCGCATTCTGGTCGGTGCCGGTGTCCAGCTCGCCCAAGTGGCCATGCTCTCTTCCTTAGGTCAGGTGACGGGGATGGGCAGCGCGGCCCGTTCCATGAGCGGACGCCACCAGTGGCCGTTGGCCCGATACCAGGCGACCGTGTCGGCCAGGCCGGAGGAGAAGGGGATCCGCGGGGTGTAGCCGAGCTCGGTGGAGATCTTGTCGATGTTCATCGAGTAGCGGCGGTCGTGCCCCTTCCGGTCGCGAACGCGCCGTACCCGGTCCCACCCCGCTCCGCCGGCCTCCAGCAGGAGCCCCGTCAGCTCGTTGTTGGTGAGCTCGGTGCCGCCGCCGATGTTGTACACCTCGCCAGGACGTCCCTTCGTCAGGACGAGGTGCAGCGCGGCGCAGTGGTCGTCCACGTGCAGCCAGTCGCGCGCGTGCTCGCCGTCGCCGTACAGCGACACCTCCCGCCCCTCGAACAGGCACGCGAGGAAGAGCGGAATGATCTTGTCGGGGAACTGGTAGGGGCCGTAGTTGTTGGAGCAGCGGGTCACCACCACGTCGAGCCCGTAGGTCCGGTGGTAGGCCTGGGCCAGGAGCTCGGCCGCCGCCTTGCTGGCCGCGTACGGCGAGTTGGGCCGCATCGGGGACTCCTCGGTCCACGACCCGTGGGCGATCGAGCCGTACACCTCGTCGGTCGAGACCTGGAGGAACCTGCCGATCCGGTGCTCGACGGCCTTGTCCAGCAGGGTCTGAGTGCCCACCACGTTGGTGCGCACGAAGGGGGCCGGGTCGGCGATCGAGCGGTCCACCTGGGATTCGGCGGCGAAGTGCACGATCGCGTCGTGGCCGGGCAGCAGGTCCTGGAGGACGGCGCCGTCGCAGATGTCCGCCTCGACGAACGTCAGCCGCGGGTCGCCCATGACGGGCTCCAGATTGCTCAGGTTCCCGCAGAAGGTGAGGCTGTCGAGGACCGTCACGGTCGCTCCGTCCGGGTCCGCGAGGAGGCCGCGAACGTAGGTGGATCCGATGAACCCGGCCCCGCCGGTGACCAAAAGCCTCATGAGTGCAGGACCGTAGAAGCCCGGGGTCGTGGATGGCTCGATTCTGGACCGAACCCCACGTACGCCGAGCCACCGAACCCCACGTACGCCCAACCGCCGCGCGAGCCGTCCTGGATCGGCGCGCGCCAGCCTGTCGGCGAGAGCGCGTCGACGGATGGGGGCTCACCATGGATCGGCCGGTCGCGCTGCTGTTCCCCGGGCAGGGAGCGCAGCAGGCACAGATGGCCAAGGGCCTGTTCGAACACGACCCGGTCTTCACCGAGGAGATGGTGCGGGCCTGCCGGGCCATGGGCGAGGTGGGGCAGAGCCTGCTCGACGACTGGCTGTCGGAGTCGCCGGAGGTCGGCGTCGACGCCACGCTCCGTTCGCAGCCGCTGCTGTACGCGGTCGGTTACGCGCTCGGCCGCATGGTGCGGAGCTGGGGCGTACGTCCCTCGGCCGTGCTGGGGCACAGCGTCGGCGAGCTGGTCGCGGCCGTCATCGCGGGCGTCTTCGAGCCCGATGCCGCGGCCCGCGTGTGCTGGCGGCGGCTCGCGCCGCTGCTGGACGCCCCGCAGGGCGGCATGCTCGCCGTCGCCGCCGCGCCAGGGGACATCGCCCGTTTCCTCACCGGCGGCGTGGAGGTGGCCGCGTACAACGCGCCCCGCCAGGTGATCCTCTCGGGACCATGGCCCGCTCTCTCCGCGACCGTCGAGGCGCTGACGGAAGCGGGCATCACCTGCCGGCCGGTCGCGTCACAGACGCCGTTCCACAACTCGCTGCTCGCAGCGCCGGCGCGGGCGACGACCGGCCTGTTCGCCGCCCTGGAGCCGCGGCCGCCCCGGATCCCGCTCTACTCGACACGCACCGGCGCGCTGCTGGACGGGCGGGCGGCGGCGGATCCGGAGTTCTGGTCGATGCAGGCGGCGACGCCGGTCCTGTTCTGGCAGGCGATCGAGGCACTCCTGCAACGGGACGGCTTGGTGCTGGTGGAGGCGGGACCCGGCCAGATGCTCAGCCGGCTGGCCCGCCGCCATCCGAAGGTCCGCGCGGGAAACGCCATGGTCGTTCCCCTGCTGCCGGTGCGGTCGGGGGACCCGGCTCAGGACCGGCTGACCGCCCATGAGGCGCGCGACGCGCTCGGGTCGTTCGAGGCGGCTCAACGGTGAGCCGATCGGCCGGGCGCGCCGCGTACATTGTCGTCACGCAGAGCATGTATGCGAGCGCGTTGAGTGATATACGGTGGTCGGGTGGCTTCCGAACCCCCCACGGGCGCGTACATCCCGGGCACCTTCGACGCCGAGCCGCGCTCCGCGGCCGGTCTGCCCCTGGCCCTGATCGAGCAGTGGCGTGACACCGGTCAAAGCCACGAGGACGCGCGGCGGCTGCTGGGCCGATACGCGACCCGCGGTTACAGCGTGGTGTCCGACTCGGCCGGGCTGACGAAGCTCAGTCAGCGGCTGGGCCTGCTGGAGGTGCTGGCGCTCATCGACCGGCCCAAGCGGATCCTGCACGCTCGCACCACGGCCATCGGCGGTACGGCGGTGGGTGTGTGGGCGGCGGACAACGCCCAGATGTTCCACCCGGAATCGGCGGACGCGGGGGTGCTGCTGTCTGCCCTGCTGAAGGTCCAGGACGAGATCGAACGCTCCTGCCGCGTACGGATCGGCATCGGGGCGCACCGCGGGAGCTTCTACGGCCTGGCCGGCGGGCTGTACGGCCCGGAGGCCGACGCGATCGAGGACATCGCGGAGAACCACACCGAAGGTGGGGAGCTCGTGGTGACGGGGGCGGTCGTCGACCGGTTGCCGCCTGGTCACTCCTTCGTCCTACGACGCAAGGACGGTCCCGAGAGCCTGGTCGGCGCCGTCTACCACGTGCTCGACGGCCCCCGCCAGGCCGATGTGCGGTCAGCCGCACATCGGCCGCACGACCCCCGCCCGGCCGAGGACCTGCGTTACCCGATTCCCTACTCCGCGGCCTTCTACGCCGACCTGCTGAGGTTGGAGCGCTGTCCCGAGGATGTCGAGTTGGCCGGGCGGCTCGCCGCCGAGCATCTCCAGGACCGGACGGTGGTCCTGGTCGAGCGGAGCGTCGCCGCGGCCGAGACGCCTGAGCTCGGGCTGCTGCGAGGGCTGGCCCTGTCGGCCGTGCTGAGGGAGGCGGGACTGGCGCTCATGCCCGCGCGGGGCGCCGTGGAGATCAAGATCGCCGGACCGCTGGCCCTCTACCTGTTCGAGGAGGCCGCGCCGGCCGTGCGCTTCGCGCGGTGCCTGCGTGCCGGCCTGGCCGAGCACGAGATCGTCTGCCGGATCGGGGTGGCCGCCGGGCCGGTGCTGGCGGGGGAGACGCCGGGTGGTGGGTGGGACGTCGCGGGTGCGCCGGTGAATCTCGCCTCCAAGATGGCGCAGGATCTCGGCAGGCCCGGGCGGGTCTATCTGAGCGAGGCCGTACGGGAGCGCGCCCAGCTGGACGGGTTCACCTCCGTCCGCCGCACGGTATCCGGAGTTGAGATGACCTTCTTCGAAGGGTGAATTCCCGGGCGACCGCTCTTTCCCGCTACGAGATCCTTCTTTATCCTCATGCTCAAGAGTGTCTGTGAACGTTCACAGAGGAGCCCACCCATTTCTTGAGCAAGGAGATCGGGATGGCCGTCAACCACCTGGACCGACCCTGGAGGATCGGGGGCACGCTCTTCCTCGCGCTGGCGACGCTGCTCGCCGTCGCACTCGTGAACCCCGCCCCCGCCTCGGCCGCCACGCTGACCATGCGCGGCGCCGACGTCTCGTCGCTCCAGCGGAGCCTGGACCTCGGGGCCAAGTACTACAACGCCGCCGGGGCGGCCGCCGATCCGCTGGACATCCTGGCCGGCGTCGGCGTCAACTACGTCCGGCTGCGCGTCTGGAACAACCCGGTGAGCGGCTACAACAACAAGGCGAAGGTCCTGGCCTACGCCAGGACGGTCAAGGCCAAGGGGCTCGGCCTGATGATCGACTTCCACTATTCGGACACCTGGGCCGACCCGGGCAAGCAGTTCAAGCCGGCGGCGTGGGCGAGTCACGGCATCGGCCAGCTCCAGACGGACGTCTACAACTACACCTACGACGTCTGCACCAGCCTCAAGGCGCAGGGCACCACACCCGACAGCGTGCAGATCGGCAACGAGATCAACGTCGGGATGCTCTGGAACGACGGCAAGGTCATCAACAACGACTTCACCAACCTCAGCCTGCTGCTCAAGGCCGGTTACAACGCGACCAAGGCGTGCAACGGCGGCACCCAGGTGATCATCCACACCGCGGACGCCGACAGCCTCGCCAACGCCCGCTGGTTCTACGACGGGATCAGGGCCAAGGGCGTGCCGTGGGACATCACCGCCCTGTCGTACTACTGCATGTGGCACGGCTCCCTGTCCACCCTGTCCACGGTGCTCAGCGACGTGAGGACCCGCTACGGCAAGCCGGTCATCGTGGCGGAGACCGCCTACCCGTTCACCGCCGCCAACGCCGACAGCGAGGGGAACGTGGTGAACGGCTCGGCGCCGTGCTCGGGCTACCCGGCCACCTGGGCGGGGCAGGCGAACGAGTTCGCCGCGGTCCAGAACACAGCGCGCGGCGCGGGCGCGATCGGCGTCTTCTACTGGGAACCGACCTGGTACGCCATCTCCGGCAACGGCTGGGACCCGGCCAACATCAACGGCACCGGCGACCAGTGGGACAACATGGCCACCTTCAACTGGACCGGCGGCATCAATCCCAGCATCAGATGGACCCCGTAGGGCGCGGAGTCAAGATCTCCAGGTAGTGCTTGTTGTACATCACGCCGAGGATGTTCCCGAAGGGGTCGACCACGGACGCGGTGACGAATCCCGGCCCCCGCTCGACCGGCTTGGCGTGCACGGTGGCGCCCAGGGACAGCAGCCGCTCGAAGGCGGCCTCGACATCGTCCACGTGCCAGTAGATCACCGCGCCGCCGGCCTCGCCGGACCGGCTGTGCGGGGCGAATCGGCTGTCGATGATGCCGAGCTCGTGCTGGTAGTCGCCGAGGCGGAACTCGACGTACGCGGGCGGCCCCTCGACCGGGCGCGTGAAGTACGGCTCGATGCCGAGCAGTTCGGTGTACCAGTCCCGGGCGGCCGGGATGTCGTCGGCGAAGAAGCTGACGGTGGTGAGTCCACGCAACATGGGTTTTTCCTACTTTCGGTCGGTGTCTAGGGACTATCCTCCAAGCTAAAGTGCTCACCAATTGAGCACTTTTTTGGAGAAGATGGGGACATGCGCGCTGACCGCCTGGTTGCCACGCTCCTGCTCATGCAGAGCCGTGGCCGGGTGACCGCCGCCGAGCTGGCCGGCGAGCTCGAGGTGTCCGTCGCCACCGCCCGCCGCGATCTTGAGGCGCTGTCCGCGGCGGGCATCCCGGTCTATCCGCAGGCCGGCCGCGGCGGCGGCTGGTCGCTCGTCGGCGGCGCCCGTACCGATCTCAGCGGCCTGTCGGCGACCGAGGCGCAGGCGCTGTTCCTGCTCGTCGGACCGGCCGCGGCCGTCTCGGGTGAGGCCAAGGCGGCGCTGCGCAAGCTCGTACGGGCGCTGCCGCAGACCTTCCGGGCCGACGCCGAGGCCGCCGCCGACGCGACGATGATCGACCCCACCCGGTGGGGCGAGCGTGATCGCCGCCGCCCGGAGCTGGTCGACCTGTTGCAGGCCGCCGTGGTCCGCCGGCGCAAGGTCCGCCTGACCTACGCCGGCAGCACCCGGGAGCGGACCGAGCGGCTGATCGACCCGTGGGGCCTGGTCGACAAGGACGACATCTGGTACCTGATCGCCGGGACCGAACGAGGACAGCGAACCTTCCGGCTCGACCGGATCATCGCGGCCGAGCCGACCGACCAGGCCGCCGAACGGCCGGACGACTTCACGCTCGCCGCCGCGTGGGAGCAGGTCGTGGGGGAGGTGGAGCGGCGGCGTTCGCGTACGTGGGCGACCGTGATCATCGAGGCCAGGTTCGTGCCGGTGCTGCGCACCCACTTCGGGCGGCACTGCCACGCCGACGGCGAGCTCGACCACGGCCGGGTCCGGGTCCGCCTCGCCGCGCCGACACCGCTGGACATCGCCCGGAACCTGGCCGGCTGGGGCTCGATGATCGAGGTGGTCGAGCCGCGGTCGGTCCAGGCGGAGCTGGCCCGGATCGGCGCCGAGCTGGCCGGCCGGTACGCCGCCGAACGCTGACCTGGCAGCGATGGAGCCCAAACTTACCTTGTACGATAGGGCGCGGAGGTTGATCTAGGTGGCCACCCGGAACGGACCAAGGACCGAGCCCCGCACCCCGTTGAGCAGAGACCGGGTGCTCCGGGCCGCGGTCAAGCTCGCCGACGAAAGCGGCATCGAGTCGCTCACGATGCGCCGTCTCGCGGAAGAGCTCGGCGCCGAGGCGATGTCGCTCTACTACCACGTGGCCAAGAAGGAAGACGTCCTCGACGGCGTCGTCGACGTCATCGCCGGCGAGATCAACGAGGCGGTCGGCCGGATCGACGTCCCCTCCAAGGGCGCCGCCTGGAAGACGGCCGTGCGGCAGCGGATCCTGACCGCCCGCCAGATCTTCCTGCGCCACCCCTGGGCGCCGCGCGTCTTCGAGACCCGTGCCGACGTGCGTCCGGCCGTCGTGCGGTACTTCGATGCCCTGATCGGGCTCATGAGAGACGGTGGCTTCTCCAACGACCTGGCCCACCACGCGCTGCACGCCCTGGGAAGCCGGGCTCTGGGGTTCACCCAGGAGATGTTCGATCCGGGTGACGGGGCCGGTGACGAATCCGCGGCCATGCTCGACGCCATGGCCGAGCAACTGCCCCACCTCGTCGGCATGCTGCGGGAGATCGCCCACGACGACCCCGACTCCACGCTGGGGTGGTGCGACGACCAGACCGAGTTCGAGTTCGGGCTGGATCTGATCCTCGACGGTCTCGACAGGATGCGCGAGACCGCCTGACCTCCACGATCGCCGGGTAAGGCGCTTCACGGCGCTTCACCATGCCCTTGACCGCCTTACGCCGTAAGAGTACCTTACGACGTACGACTTACGTTGTACGAATCGGAGGCACCCGCAATGAAGGCGATCGTCTTACGCACGTACGGCTCACCCGACGACCTGGCCATCACCGAGATCGACAAGCCCGTCCCCGGCGACGACGAGGTGCTCGTCCGAGTGCGTGCCACCTCCGTACAGCCCTACGACTGGCACCACATGAGAGGCGAGCCGTACATCGCGCGCCTGATGCCCGGTAGCCTCGGGCTGCGCGGGCCGAAGATCGGCATCCTGGGCGCCGACCTGGCGGGGCAGGTCGAGGCGGTCGGCAAGGACGTGACGGGCTTCGGCCCCGGCGACGAGGTCTTCGCGCAGTCCAACCAGGGCGGCTTCGCCGAATACGCGTGCGTCCGGGAGAGCGACCTGGCGCCGAAGCCGGGGAACCTGTCGTTCGAGCAGGCGGCGGCGGTGCCGATGGCGGCCAACACCGCCCTGATGGGCCTGTGCGACCAGGGGCGTCTCCAGGCCGGGCAGAGGGTCCTCGTCAACGGGGCGTCGGGCGGGGTGGGCACGTTCGCCGTGCAGATCGCCCGGGCGCTCGGCGCGGAGGTCACCGCCGTCTGCGGCGCGCGGAACGTGGATCTGGTCAAGTCGCTCGGCGCCACCGAGGTCATCGACTACACCACAGAGGACTTCACCCGGAACGGGCAGCGTCACGATCTCCTGCTGGACATCGCGGGAGGCCATTCAGGATCGGCCTGCCGTCGGGCGCTGACCCGCAAGGGCACCTACGTCGCCATCGGCGGACCGCCCGGCCGATGGCTCCAACCCGCCGGTCACGTGTTCGCGGCGGTGGCGTCCTCGCCGTTCGTGTCCCAGAGAATGGTCATGACGGACGTGGTCACCTGCGGGCAGAAGCGGCAGAATCTGCTGACGCTGACCCGGCTCATCGAGGACGGCGAGATCACGCCGATCATCGACCGCACCTACCCGTTCGAGGAGATCCCGGCGGCCGTCCGCTACCAGGAAGAGGGTCACGTCGTGGGGAAGGTCGTCATCACGGTCCGCTAGCGCCACGGAGGTCGCCGACTACGTCGCCTGGCGCGCCGGCAACCCCCGCTGAGGCAGCGAGCAGGGTTCACATGCTCCGGGCCTTGGCGTACTCCGCGGCGCCGCCCGCGAAGTCGTACACCTCCACCTGCTCGTTCCCGACCACCCAGGCGTCGTGTCCGGGCGGGGCGACGAAGACCTCTCCCGGGCCGATCTCGGCCTCGGTGCCGTCGTCCATCCGGATGCGGAGCCGGCCGCGGACGACGAACCCGTTGTGGTGGACCTGGCACGAATCGGTGCCGACGATCGGCTTGATGGACGCCGACCAGCGCCATCCGGGTTCGAACGTGGCCACACCGAAGCTCAGGCCCGTCAGGTTGCACACCTCGAAGTGGCCCATCGGGAAGTCCCGGCGCTCGTCGGGCTTGTCGATGCTCTTGACTTCGATCATGACGTCCCCCTTCGTCACCTTTCAGTCTCTCACCGGGCCTTTCTCCGGGCAGAGCCGACCAAGGGAACGAGGTCGACGTGAGGTTGAGCCGTCCGCGCACCGGGTAGGCGAGCGCCTATGGAGATCACCCTGCGGGTCAACGGTTCGCGGCGGACCGTGGAGGTGGACCCGCGCGTCTCGCTGCTGGACCTGCTGCGCGAGCGGCTCGGGCTGACCGGCTCGAAGAAGGGGTGCGATCACGGCCAGTGCGGCGCGTGCACCATGCTGATCGACGGCCGGCGGGCCAACGCCTGCCTGGCGCTGGCCGTGGCGCAGGACGGATCGGACATCACCACCGTCGAGGGCCTGGCGGACGGCGACCGGCCGCACCCGCTCCAGGCCGCCTTCATCGAGCATGACGCCTTCCAATGCGGTTACTGCACCCCCGGCCAGCTCTGCTCGGCCGCCGGGATGCTGGCCGAGGGCGGGCCGAGCGCCGTCACCGAGGACCTGGCCGGCGACCCGGCGCTGACGGCTGAGGAGATCCGCGAGCGGATGAGCGGCAACCTGTGCCGGTGCGGCGCCTACCCGAACATCGTCACCGCGATCGCGGAGGTGGCGCGATGAGACCCTTCGAGTACGCGCGGGCCGGCGACCCCGCCGACGCCGTGGCCAGGTTCCGGCCCGGCACGATGTACCTGGGCGGCGGCACCAACCTCGTCGACCTCATGCGTCTGGGCGTGGCCGAGCCCGAGTTCCTGGTGGACGTGAGCCGGCTGCCGCTCGACCGGATCGAGCCCGACGGCGACGGGCTGCGCGTCGGCGCCGCCGTGCGCAACAGCGACCTCGGCGCCCACCCGCTGGTCCGCGAGCGCTACCCGATGCTGGCGCGGGCGGTGCTGGCCGGGGCGTCCGGGCAGATCCGCAACATGGCGACCGTGGGCGGCAACCTGCTGCAACGCACCCGCTGCCCGTACTTCCAGGACGTCTCCAAACCGTGCAACAAGCGGCAGCCCGGATCCGGCTGCCCGGCGATCGGCGGCGACCACAGCAACCTCGCCATCCTCGGACATTCCCCCGCGTGCGTGGCCACTCACCCGTCCGACATGGCGGTGGCGCTGGCCGCGCTCGACGCCCGCGTGCACGTCACCGGGCCCGGCGGCGACCGGGTGATCCCGATGCCGGGGCTGCACCGGCTGCCCGGGGACGAGCCCGAGCGCGACACCGTGGTGGAGCCCGGCGAGCTGGTCACCGCCGTACACCTGCCCGCACCGCCACCGGGAGCCTCCCATTACCGCAAGGTCCGCGAGCGCGCCTCGTTCGCGTTCGCGCTGATGTCGATCGCCGCCGCCCTCGACGTCGCGGCGGACGGGACCGTACGCGACTGCCGGATCGCGCTCGGCGCGGTGGCGCACGCCCCGTGGCGGTGCGAGCGCGCCGAGCGGGCGCTGCGCGGCGCCCCGGCGGGCGAGGAGAGCTTCACCCGGGCCGCCGAGGCCGAGCTGGAGCAGGCCCGCCCGCTGCCGCGCAACGCGCACAAGGTGCCACTGGCCCGCAACCTCATCGTCCGCACCCTGCTGGAGCTGGCACCATGACCAGGATCGAGGGGCACGACAAGGTCACCGGCCGCGCGACCTACTCGGCCGAATACCCGATCGAGGGCGTCACCTACGCCTACCCGGTCCAGGCCGGGATCGTCAGGGGGCGCATCACCTCGATCGACGCGGCGGGAGCGCTCGTCCTGCCGGGCGTGCTGGCCGTACTGTCCAGCGAGGATCCGCCCGAGCTGGCCCCCGACGCGGACCCGGAGCTCGCGCTGTTCCAGCGCCGCGAGGTCGCCTACCGGGGGCAGTTCGTCGCCGCCGTCGTCGCCGACACCTACGAGAACGCCCGCGCGGCCGCGCGGGAGGTGCGGGTCACCTACGAGGAGGACCCGCACGACGTACGGCTGCGGGGGGATCATCCCGGGCTCTACCGGCCGGAGAAGGTGAACCCGTTCTACCCGGCCGACACCGAGAAGGGCGACCTGGCGGCCGGGCTGGCCGAGGCGGCCGTCACCGTGGACGTGACGTACACGACCCCGGCCGTGCACAACAACCCGATGGAGCCGCACGCCACGCTCGCCGTCTGGAGCGGTGACGGCGACCTGACCGTCTACGACTCGACGCAGGGCGTGTCCACGGCCCGCGCCATGATCGCCAAGACGCTCGGCCTGCCCGCCGAGCGGGTGCGCGTGGTGTGCCGCCACATCGGCGGCGGCTTCGGGTCCAAGGGCACCATCCGTCCCGGCACCATGCTCGCCGTCCTGGCGGCGCGGGCCGTCGGGCGGCCGGTGAAGGTGGCGCTGACCCGGCAGCAGCTCTTCGACGTCACCGGCTACCGGACGCCGACGATCCAGCGGGTCCGGCTCGGCGCCGACGCCGACGGCCGCCTCACCGCCGTCGAGCACGAGGTCGCCGAGCAGAGCTCGACGCTGGTCGAGTTCGCCGAGCAGACCGCCACCCCGGCCCGCACCATGTACGAGACGCCCGCGCTGCGCACGGCCCACCGGCTGGTCCGGCTGGACGTCGCCACCCCGTCGTGGATGCGCGCCCCGGGCGAATGCCCCGGCATGTACGCGCTGGAGTCGGCCATGGACGAGCTGGCCATCGCCACCGGCCTGGACCCCGTCGAGCTGCGCGTGCTCAACGACGCGGAGACCGAGCCGGAGAGCGGCCTGCCGTTCAGCTCCCGCAACCTGGTGGCCTGCCTGCTGGAGGGCGCCCGCCGGTTCGGCTGGGAGGGGCGCGACCCGACGCCGGGTGTCCGCCGCCAGGGGCGCTGGCTCATCGGCACCGGCGTCGCCTCCTCCACCTTCCCGGCCTTCCGGCGCCCGTCCCAGGCCACCGCCACCGTCGAGAACGGCGGCTATGTCGTCCGCGTGGCCGCCGTCGACCTCGGCACCGGCGCCCGCACCGCGCTGACCAAGATCGCCGCGACCGCGCTCGGCGTCCCGCCCGACCAGGTACGGATCGAGCTGGGCGACAGCGATCTGCCCCCGGCCCCGGTGGCCGGCGGCTCCATGGGCACCGCCTCCTGGGGGTCGGCCGTGGTGGCCGCCTGCGAGGAGGCGCTGCGCGACGGCAAGCACGGGGCCGCCGACACCACCGACGCCCTCAAGGCGCAGCAGGACCTGGCCAGGCACGCCTTCGGCGCCCAGTTCGCCCGGGTGCGGGTGGACATGGACACCGGTGAGATCCGCGTGTCGCACCTGCTGGGCATCTTCGCCGCCGGGCGGATCATCGACGAGCAGCTGGCCACGTCCCAGTTCGTCGGCGGCATGACGATGGGCGTGGGCATGGCGTTGATGGAGGAGAGCGTCATCGACGACGAGTTCGGCGGGTTCAGCAACCACGACCTGGCCCAATACCACGTCCCGGTGTGCGCGGACATCGAGCGGATCGACGCGGCCTGGATCGAGGAGGACGACCGGCACCTCAACCCGATGGGCACCAAGGGCATCGGCGAGATCGGCATCGTCGGCACCGCGGCCGCCATCGGCAACGCGGTCTATCACGCGACCGGCATCCGCGTGCGCGACCTGCCGATCACCCCTGCCCGCCTGCTCGCCTAAAGCTGGTCTTGCGCGAATAGATCGAACTTTCGCATGAAATTCCCTGATCTAGGTAGATGAAGGCACATGGAACCGGACAGGGAAACTCAGAAGGAGCGGGCCGATCGCAACTTCGTGGAGCTGCTGCAGAGCGCACGGGTGGCGGTGACGGGCGTACAGGTGCTGTTCGCGTTCCTGCTGACGGTCCCGTTCTCGCAGGGGTTCGACAAGCTGAGCCTGGCCGACCGGCGGCTGTTCTACGTGGCGCTGGTCAGTGCCGCGGTCGCGTCGATCTGCTACATCGCCCCGGCCGCCCAGCACCGGGTGCTCTTCCGCCAGGGGCTGAAGGAGATGCTGGTCCGCCGCTCCAACATGTACGGCATCGCCGGGGCGCTGGCCCTGGCCGTCTCGATGACCGCGGCCACCATGCTGGTGGTCGACTACCTCTTCCACAGCACGGTGGCGCTGATCACGGCCGCCGTCATCGCCGCGCTGGCCGTGTGGACCTGGTTCGTCCAACCGGCGATGGACCGCTCGGCCAAGGGCGACGACGACAGTAGCTGACCCCGGTCGCGCACGACCGGGGCCGGGTCAGATCTTCGGGCACATCTTCCCGTCACGCGGCGGCACCCGGGTGATCAGGTAGCGGTCGACGGAGGTGTTCACGCAGGCCGAGCCGGTGCCGTAGGCGGTGTGGCCGTCGCCGTCGAAGCTCAGCAGCACGCCCGAGGACAGCTGGGCGGCCAGCGCCTTGGCCCACTTGTACGGCGTGGCGGGATCGCGCAGGGTGCCGACCACCAGGATGGGCGGCGCGCCCTTGGCGTGGATGGCCCTGTTGACCGTCTTGCTCCTGACCGGCCAGAAGTCGCACGCGCTGGCCACGACCTTGCCGGAGCCGATCGCCTTGGCCTGGCGCACCGCTCGCCGCCAGGTCGGGTGGTCGAGGCAGTCGATGGCCGCGTGCGCCTCCATCATGTTGGCGTAGGTCGCGTCGGGGCCGCGCTCGTTGTACTGGTCGGCGTACTGCAGCAGGAGCGTGCCGTCGCCCTTGAAGGCCGTGCCGAGCGCCTGCCGCAGGGCCGGCCACGACCGCTGGTCGTACAGGAGGCTGTTGAGGCCGGTGTACACGATCGCCTGCGTGGCCTGCCTGCCGTCGTAGGTGTTGACCAGCGGCGCCTTCTCGGTCCGGTCGTACAGGGCGCGCATCTGCTTGGTGACCGCGGTGACCGTGTGCTTCTTGAAGGGGCAGTCCTTGTGCGTGAAGCAGTCCCGCGCGAAGGACTCGAAGGCCACGCCGAAGCCGTCCTGCTGGCCCGCGCCGAACTCCGTCGCCGTCGTCGTGGGGTCCTCGGCGCCGTCGAGCACCATCGCGCGCACCCTGGCCGGGAACAGGTTGGCGTACGTGGCGCCGAGCAGGGTGCCGTAGGAGAAGCCGAGGTAGGTCATGCGCGACTCGCCGAGACCGGCGCGCAGCACGTCCATGTCGCGCGCGGCGTTCGGCGTGCCCAGGAAGGGCAGGAGCGCGCCGGAGCCGGCCTGACACGCCTGCGCGAGCCGCAGCTGCGCGTAGTTGTACATCTTCACCTCGGCCTTGGAGTCCGGGGTGTAGTCGACGGAGTGATACCAGTCGGCCACCTGAGTGGACATGCAGCGCACGGGGGTGGAGGCGCCCACGCCGCGCGGATCGAAGCTGACCAGGTCGAAGCGCGAGCGGAGGGCGGCGGTGAACTTCACCTTCGCGGTGCCTCTCAGCAGGTCGACGCCCGATCCGCCGGGGCCGCCGAAGTTGATCACCACGGAGCCCAGGCGCTTGGCGCCCTTCGCCGGCAGTTTGATCACGGCGATCTCGATCCGCTTGCCCGACGGCTTGGTGTAGTCGAGCGGCACCTTGAGCTTCGCGCACTGGAAACCCTGCTTGCAGGGGGTCCAGGCGAGCCGCTGGCCGTAGTAGGCGCTCAGGCCGGGCGGTGTGTCGGCCGTCCGCGCGGGCTGTGCCGTCGCGGGCGCGGCGGCGACCAGACCCGCGGAGAGCAGGCCGATGACTAACGGGGTGATGACCCCGAGAAGGCGTCGCATATCTCTGTCCTCGTCTGGCGGCCGAGTGGATATCGCTTAGTGACTCTCCGATGGTTGGGCGCGGTGGTTGCGAGGCTCTTAAAGACCACTGGCCGAGCGCGTGCAAGCGTTATTTGGAAAGTTTCTTTACTAGCGCGGATCACGTCCGTATGGTGAGGCCATGAGCCTGCGCACAGTGCTGATCCTGGTGGCGGCGCTCGTCGCCACGTCGGTCTCCGCCTCCCCGAGCGCGCGCGCCGCCGCGCCCCTGAGCTTCGGCGGCGTGCTCCCCGCGCCGGTCAGCGCGACGCCCGCCACGGGAGTCACGTACCGGATCACCTCGGCCACCAGCCTCTACACCGACGTCCCCGCCGTCGGCGAGCAGCTCGCCCGGCAGCTGCGGCGCTCGACCGGCTACCCCGTGCCGATCGTCGCCACGCCGCCCGCCGGCGGCATCTCGCTGCGGCTGGGCAGCGTGAGCGGCGGCGCGGAGGCCTACCGCCTCGACGTGACCGCCACCGGGATCACCGTGCTGGCCAACGCGGCCGCCGGGCTGTTCAACGGGGTGCAGACGCTGCGGCAGCTGCTGCCGTACGCGGCCGACAGCGCGAGCGTCCAGCCGGGACCGTGGCCCGTGCAGGGCGGGCGGATCACCGACGCGCCGCGCTACGCCTATCGCGGCGCCATGCTCGACGTCGCCCGCCACTTCTTCCCCTTGGCCGCCGTCCAGCGGTACATCGACCAGATCGCCCTCTACAAGATCAACTACCTGCACCTGCACCTCTCCGACGACCAGGGCTGGCGGATCGTCATCGACTCCTGGCCCAGGCTGGCCACCTACGGCGGCAGCACCGCCGTCGGCGGCGATCCGGGCGGCTACTACACCAAGGCCCAGTACCAGGAGCTCGTGACCTACGCCGCGGCCCGCAACATCACGGTCGTGCCCGAGATCGACCTGCCAGGGCACACGAACGCCGCCCTGGCCTCCTACGCCGAGCTGAACTGCGACGGCGTCGCGCCGCCCCTCTACACCGGCACCGACGTCGGCTTCAGCTCGCTGTGCACCTCGAAGGAGCTCACCTACACCTTCCTCGACCAGGTGCTCGGCGAGCTGGCCGCGCTCACCCCCGGCCCCTACCTGCACCTCGGCGGCGACGAGGCCAGCTCCACCAAGCCGGCCGACTACGCCGCGTTCATGAACCGGGCGCAGGCCATCGCCGCCGCGCACGGCAAGACCGTCATCGGCTGGCACGACATCGTCAAGGCGACGCCGCTGCCCTCCACGGTCGCCCAGTACTGGGGCACCACGCCGGACGACAGCGCCGTCGCGGGCGCCGGGCGGAAGGTCATCATGTCCCCGGCCAGCCGCGCCTACCTCGACATGAAGTACAACCGGCGCACCCCGCTCGGCCAGGACTGGGCCGGGCTGATCGAGGTCAAGGACGCCTACGGCTGGAACCCGGGCGCCTACCTGACCGGCCTGCCGGCCCAGCAGGTCCTGGGCGTGGAGGCGCCGCTGTGGACCGAGACGATCAGGACGTCGGCCGACATCGAGTACATGGCCTTCCCGCGCCTGCCCGCCATCGCCGAGCTGGGCTGGTCCCCGTACGCCAAGCACGACTGGACCGCCTTCAAGCAGCGGCTCGGCGCCCAGGGGCCGCGCTGGCGCGTCCAGGGGGTGAACTACTACCACTCCGGGCAGATCACCTGGCCCGCCGGTTCCTGAACCGACCGCGCCGCCGGGCCGGATCGTCCGTACGGCCGGATCCTCTGTACTCCCGGGCCCCGTACGACGTCACCGCCCGGCGGTCTCGTTGAGCTGGTGCGCCCACGGCGGGTTGGCCCCCGCGACCGAGCAGGTCAGCGCCGCCACCCGGGACGCGAAGGCGGCGGCGTCGGCGGCCGTCTCCAGGTCCAGCCCGTCCAGCCGGCCGCCGAGCAGCCCTCGCACGCCCAGCCGGTGCAGCAGCCCGGCGGTGAAGGAGTCACCGGCCCCCACGGTGTCGACGACCTTGACCTGGGGCGCCCGTACGGTCGTGCGCTCCCCGTCCAGCGACACCAGCGCGCCGTCCGCGCCCCGGGTGATCACGATCAGCTTGGCCCCGGCCGCGTGCCAGGCGTCGCAGGCACGTTCCAACGGCTGATCCGGCATCAGGAAGGACAGGTCGTCGTCGCTGAGCTTGAGGATGTCGGCCACCGCGCACCACCGCTCCACCGGGTAGGCGTCCCGGCCGGCCAGGCTGGGCCGTACGTTCGGATCGATCGAGACCGTCGCGTGCGCGCGGGCGTCCGCCGCGAACGATTCCACCGCGGCGCTGCCCGGCTGCCTGACCAGCGCCAGAGACCCCGTGTGCAGGCAGGACCATCCGCTTGGGTCGACGGCGGCCAGCTCTTCGGCCGTCCACTGCCAGTCGGCGGTGCCCTCGGCGTGGAAGCTGTAGGCCGCCTGGCCCCGCTCGTCGAGCGAGGCCACCGCCAGCGTGCTCGGCTCGGCGGCCGGCACGCAGGCCGACAGGTCCACCCCGGAGGAGGCGAGGTGCTCGCGGAACAGCTCGCCGAACACGTCCGCCGACACGCGCCCCAGGAACCGCGTCGGGGTGCCGAGCCGGGCCAGAGCCACCGCCGTGTTGGCGGGTCCGCCGCCCGGCAGAACCCGGAGCTCCAGCTCGCCGGGGCGCCGGTCGGCGAAGGCGTCCGCGACGCATTCGCCCAGGACAGCGATCATCAGGGCCAACCTTTCAGCCATGTTTGCAGATTTGTTACACCCAGGGGGCATTGACGTTTCTAGAAAGGGAGTCCATCATCGCAGCACGGCGAATGTCAACGTTGACATATGTCAACGATGACATTGAATCATCCCTGATAGGAAGCCACCATGATTGCTAGGCTCTCGGCCGGACTTCTGGCCGCCGCGCTCCTCGTCACCGGCTGTGGCGGCAACGAGCAGAAGGCCTCCACCAGCACCAACAAGGTCGGGCTGATCACGAAGACGGAGACCAACCCGTTCTTCGTCAAGATGAAGGAAGGCGCGCAGCAGGCCGCCAAGACGTCGGGTCTGGAGCTGATGACCGCGGCGGGCAAGTTCGACGGTGACAACGCCTCCCAGCTCACTGCCATTGAGAACATGGTCGCGGCCGGGGTGAAGGGCATCCTCATCACGCCCAACGACACCAAGGCGATCGTGCCCGCGATCAAGAAGGCCAGGGACGCCGGCGTCGTGGTGATCGCGCTGGACACGCCGACGGACCCGCAGGACGCCACCGACGCGCTGTTCGCCACCGACAACCTCAAGGCGGGCGAGCTGATCGGCCAGTACGCCAAGGGCGCCATGGCCGGCAAGACCGCCAAGATCGCCACGCTGGACCTGGCCCCCGGCATCACGGTCGGCCAGCTGCGCCACGACGGCTTCCTCAAGGGCTTCGGCATCGCCAACGGCGACCCGTCCATCGCCTGCTCCCAGGACACCCGAGGTGACCAGTCCAAGGGCCAGGAGGCGATGGAGAACTGCCTGCAGAAGGCGCCCGACATCAACCTCGTCTACACCATCAACGAGCCCGCCGCGCTCGGCGCCTACACCGCGCTCAAGGCCAAGGGCCGCGAGAAGGAGGTGCTGATCGTCTCGGTGGACGGCGGCTGCACCGGCGTCAAGGCCGTGAAGAGCGGGCAGATCGCCGCGACCTCGCAGCAGTACCCGCTGAAGATGGCCGAGGACGGCGTCAAGGCCGTCGCCGATTTCGCCAAGGGCGGGGCCAAGCCCAAGGGCTACATCGACACCGGCGTCACCCTGATCACCGACAAGGCCGTTCCGGGAGTGGAGTCCAAGGACACCACCTTCGGCCTGGCGAACTGCTGGGGCTGACATGGCCGTCATGGAAGCGACGCTGCCGCGCCGCATCATCACCACACCGACGGCGGGACCGCTGGCCGCGCTCGTGCTGGCCTGCGTGTTCTTCGCGGTCAACAGCGACCAGTTCCTCACCGGCGGCAACTTCTCCCTGATCATCCAGCAGGTGATGGTCGTCGGCACGCTCGCCATCGGCCAGACGCTCATCATCCTGACCGCCGGCATCGACCTGTCCAACGGCGCGATCATGGCGTTCGGCGGCATCGTGATGACCAAGCTGGCCGTCGGCAGCGGCCTGCCCCCGCTGCTCGCGGTCGCCGCCGGACTCGCCGTCTGCGCCGCGTTCGGGCTGGCCAACGGGCTGCTGGTGACCCGGATCTCGCTGCCGCCGTTCATCGTCACGCTGGGCATGCTGAACGTGGTGTTCGCGCTGACCCACATCTACTCCGGGGACCAGACGGTCACCGACCTGCCGAACGCGCTGACCTTCCTGGGGCAGACGTTCAGGGTCGGCGGCACGAACGTCACCTACGGGTCGCTGCTCACGATCCTGCTGTTCCTGCTCTTCGCCTACCTGCTCGGGTACACCGCGTGGGGCCGGCACGTGTACGCGCTCGGCAACAGCCAGGAGGTCGCGCGGCTGACCGGCATCCGCACGCAGCGGCTGACGATCGGCGTCTACACCGTCGCGGGCCTCGTGTACGGCATCGCCGCCCTGCTGCTCGTCTCCAGGACCGGCGTGGGCGACCCGCAGGCCGGTCAGACGGACAACCTCGACAGCATCACCGCGGTCGTACTCGGCGGGACCAGCCTGTTCGGCGGCCGGGGCCTGGTGCTCGGCACGCTGATCGGCGCGCTCATCGTGGGGGTCTTCCGTAACGGCCTGCAGCTCATGGGCGTACCGTCGATTTACCAGACGCTCATCACCGGCATCCTGGTGATCCTCGCCGTCGCCGTCGACCAGCTCTCCCGCAGGAGGACCCGATGACCCCCGTGCTCCAGGCCCGCGGCCTGGTCAAGCGATACGGCCACGTGGTCGCGCTCGACGGCGCCGACTTCGACCTGATGCCCGGCGAGGTGCTCGCCGTCATCGGCGACAACGGCGCCGGCAAGACCAGCCTGATCAAGGCGCTGACCGGCGCGTTGCAGCCCGACGAGGGCGAGATCCTGCTCGACGGCAAGCCCGTCCGCATCCGCGACCCCCTGGAAGCGCGCCGGCTCGGCATCGAGACCGTCTACCAGGAGCTCGCCGTCGCCGCCTCGCTCGACATCGCGACGAACATGTTCCTCGGCCGCGAACTCCGCAAGCCCGGACCGCTCGGCGCGATCTTCCGGATGCTCGACAAGAAGCGGATGCGCGAGGAGTCGGCCAAGCACATGGCCGACCTGAAGATCGGTCTGCGCTCGCTCACCCAGCCCGTCGAGTCGCTGTCCGGCGGCCAGCGGCAGGGTGTGGCCGTGGCCAGGGCCGTGGCGTGGGCCTCCCACGTCGTGGTCATGGACGAGCCGACCGCCGCGCTCGGCGTCAAGGAGTCGGGGCAGGTGCTGGACATGATCAAGCGGGTCCGCGACCGCGGCATGCCCGTCGTCCTGATCAGTCACAACATGCCGCACGTCTTCGAGATCGCCGACCGCATCCACGTCCAGCGGCTCGGCCGCCGCGTCGCCCAGATCAAGCCGGGCGACCACAGCATGGCCGAGGTCGTCGCCATCATGACCGGAGCACTCCAGGTGTCGGAGGGCAAGTCGGTCGTGACGGACAAGGACGCGGCGGAGGCGATCGGCCTCTAGCATGGTCGAAATGCGGCGTCCCACCATGACTGACGTGGCCCGTGAGGTGGGCGTCACCGCCAAGACCGTCTCACGGGTGCTCAACGACGACGGACCCGTGGCCATCGAGACGCGCGAACGCGTCATGGCCGCGGTCCGCAGGCTGGGCTACCAGCCCAACCTGATGGCGCGCAACATGCGGGTCGGCGCCAGGGACGCCGCGATCGGGCTGGTCATCCCCGAGATGGGCAACCCGTTCTTCGGCACGGTGGCGGGCGGCATCGAGAACGCCGTCCGGGCCCGCGGCCTGACCCTCATCGTCGGCTCCTCCAGCGAGACCGCCGAGCTGGAGCAGTCCCTGATCGCCACCTTCCTGGCCCGGCGGGTCAGCGCCCTCATCGTGGTCCCCTCGGCCGGCAGCGACCACCGCTATCTGCGTACGGAGCGCGTCGCCGGCCTGCCCATCGTCTTCCTCGACCGCCCGGCCGTCGGCCTGACGGCCGACAGCGTGGTCAGCGGCAACCGGGCCGGCGCGCAGGCCGGCATCGAGCACCTGATCGGGTACGGCCACCGCCGCATCGGCTTCATCGGTGACCTGCCGGCCACCCTCTACACCCGCCGCGAACGCTTCCAGGGCTACCGCGACGCCCTGGAGCAGGCGGGCCTGCCGTTCGACCGCGCCCTGGTGGAGACGGGCCACGACCAGGAGGCGGCCCGCGCGGCCACCCTGCGCCTGCTCGCCCTCGACCGCCCGCCCACGGCCCTGTTCGCGGCCAACAACCTGGCCTCCATGGGGGCGGTGGTCGCACTGGCCCGGGCGGGGCGGCGAGACGTGGCGCTGGTGGGGTTCGACGACCTGCCGCTGGCGGAGGTCCTGGACCCGCCGCTCACCGTCGTGGCGCAGGATCCGGCGGCCATCGGGGAGGTGGCGGCGGAGCTGGTGCTGTCCCGCCTGGACGGCGACCGCTCCCGCGCCCGGCGGCCGCTGGTGCCCACCCGGCTGATCGTCCGGGGGTCGGGGGAACTGCCGACGCTCTCCTGAGCCGGATCCTGGTTGCTCGAGCGGCCGACCCGATCTCGGATCCTCGCGACGACCATCGTGGCAGGTCTCACCCGCGCACTGTCTCGTCAATGACCTCAGTTGGAAGCGTCCACATCGGCATCCTCGGCGGGGACTTTCAGGTCAGCGCAGCCCCGCGAACAGGTCGTCCTCCTGGTCCGGTGCCGCCGTCACATGATTGACGACCCGGGTGAACGCCTCGGCGGAGAAGGCCTGCTGCTGGGCCTCTTCGGGCATCTGGAACAGGAAGATGTTGTCGCCCTGGCTCGCGTGCGACCGCAGCGCCTTGAGCTTGCGCTCGACGTAGGGGGCGACGTCGACGACGGCGGTCACGAGCTCGTCGGGGGTGCCGAAGTCGTCGGAGGGCTCGAAGTCGCCCAGGTCGATGCCGCTGCTGCGGACGAGCTCGAACATGCGCTTCATCGCCGAGCGGGGGAGGGCCGTGTAGTAGAGCTTGTCGGCGACGCCGGTCGCCTCGACGGCGGCGACCGTGATGCGATGGGCCTGGACGTGGTCGGGGTGGTTGTAGCCGCTGCCGCCGGTCTCGTCATAGGTGACCACGACCTGCGGGCGATACTGCTTGATGAGCTCGCCGAGCCGGCCGGCGGCCAGGTCGACGGGCACGTTGGCGAAGGCGTCGGGGTGCGCGTTGGTGTCCCAGCCGTCCATGCCGGAGTCGCGGTAGCCGAGCAGCTCCAGGTGGTCGATGCCCAGGTGCGCCACCGACTCGCGCAGCTCCGCCAGCCGCCGCTCGGCCACCTCAGCGGCGACGTGGCCGGGGTCGCCGGGCTTGACGCCGCCGGGTCCGTCGCCCTGCTCGCCGTTGGTGCAGGTGACCAGGACCGTGCGGATGCCCTCGTCGGCATAACGAGCGAAGACGCCGCCGGTGCTCAGGCATTCGTCATCGGGGTGGGCGTGCACGGCCATCAGGGTGAGTTGCCGATCCATGGTGGAGACCCTACTGCGCGGGACCGACAGTTCCGCACGAGGCGGACAGCCGTACCTCCGAGGGTCAGGTGCGGCGGGTCAGCTCGTCGGCTCGGAGGCGGGCCGTCGCGGCCGCCGCGCGGTCGCCGAGCGCCTCGGCGAGCGCGCCCTGCTTGAGCCAGTTGAACGGGCTGCACGGCCGCACGCTGATCCGCTCGCTGACCAGCACCCGCGCCAGATCCCTGCGGCCGCCACGCAGGGCCGCCTCCAGGAGGGTCTTCTGTACGGCGTCCCGCTGCGCGTGGCTGCCGCCGAACTCGTTGACCCGATGCCTGATCGGATAGAGCAGGTCCACGACCGCGTCGAAGTCGCCCCGGCCGAAGGCGACCAGCGACCGGCAGACCGGCAGGCCGACGCGGGCGGTCATGGCGTGGTTGGTGATGTTCGGGTGGTGTTCGGAGAGGTAGGTCTCCCGGCTCGCGATGAGCCTCTCGGCCTCCGCGACGCGGCCCGCGCCCACGTACGACATGACGGCGTGCATGTCGTTGAAGGCGTAGAACGGCTCGGCCACCTTGGCGGGCCACGCCTCGGCCAGCGCCCGCCAGCGTTCGTGCTGGGTGGAGCCCTCCAGGAGCAGCCGCCACAGCAGCGCGGCGGCGTCGAGCAGCTCCATCGAGCCCCGGCCGCCCGCCAGCGCCGCGTCGTAGATGGCCAGGGCGCGGCCGGTGTCGCCGGCCTCCAGCGCGTAGAGGGCGTAGTGCCACCAGGTGTGTACGTTGAAGAACGTGCCGGTCGACCAGTCGCCGAGCCGGGCGTCCAGGTAACGGATGCCGTCGCCGAACCGGCCCTGCATCTCGTAGGTGTGCACGACCGCGTGGATGCCCCAGACGTCGCGCGCGTTCAGCTCGACCGCCCGCAGTCCCACGTCTTCTGAGCGGTCGTAGTGCCCGGACTCCTCCAGGCCGAAGGCGTACATCCCGAGCACGTGACCGTAGTGCCGGTCGTCCTCGTGCCAGGCGTTGAGCGCGCCGCCGATCCTGTCGCGCAGCGAGCGGGCGTCGCCGGTGAAGAAGTCGACCTGGTGCCCCGCCGCCAGCGCCAGGGCGTCGCGCGGGTACTGCTCGGTGATCGCGCCGAGGAGCCTGCCGCAGGTCAGGAAGTCGCCGTCGAGCAGCGCCTGAACGGCCTCGACGTGCGCGCGTTCGCGAGGCAGCAGCCCGGCGGCGCCGGTACGGCCGCGCCAGGCGGCGAACCGCTGCCTGGCGGCGCGCGCGTCCGCCACCTCCGTGGTCAGGAGCCCGAGGTAGGCGGCCAGGACCTGGCCCATCGGAAAGTCGGGCGCCTCGGCCAGGGCGGCGGTAGCCTCGACGTCGACCTCCACACGGAAGTGCAGCAGCTCGTCGATCGCCTGGTCGTAGTGGCGGGCGGCGGCACCCCCTGCGCCGCTCATCGCCAGTCCGTGCTGGTCGTCGGTCACCCGGCCACTATAAAAGGCGGCTGGTCGGCAGGGGTGAGGTGGCGCGCGGTGCGGCCCTGCGTCAAGGGGCCGGGGCGATGCGTGGCGCGGCCCTGCGTCAGCGGTCTCGCCGGTGCCGTCCTCGGCGCGCGTCGGGACCGTTGGCGGACCCTCCGGCTCCGGGCGTGTAAGCCGTTTTGGCGGGGGAAGCGCCTGGTCGTGGAAGCTCCATTACCAATGGCCGCCGACCCCGGTCATCGGGGTGGTTAGAAAAGGTTTTTCGGACAGTCCGCTAAAGGGCCAGGCGGGTCGGGATTCAAGATTGTAACGAGGGGCCGGAGCGATATGTCGGGCAATGGCAGGGGCGTTAGGGTGCAATCCCTGTCTATTTCGTGGTGAGGCGGAGGAGGGCCGGTGGTGTACCGCGCGCGTGGCCGCCATGCGTCATCCGGCCAGGCCAAGACCGCCTCACCCGCGTCGCCGGAGGGGCCGTGGCTGCCCGCCGGCAGCGCCATCCATCTCGCCGGCCTGAACATCATCGGCGGCCTGCTCTACGTGGGCTCCGAGCTGCCGTCCGCGTCCGGAATGTCGGTGGAGCCGTCGCTGATCGACCCTGAACTGCCGGTGGACATGACGCAGCCGGACTGGGACGGTCAGGGGCTCGACCGCTGGCCCAGCTACGCCGCTCTCCCGCCCACGTCGCGGGCCGCCTATCTGAGCTGGCTCGCCGACGGGCGATGCTATTCGCGGACCCCCCTCGGCTACGTTTTCCTCTACTTCTACGGCCTCGAACGTCGCGTGCTACACGACCTGCACCTGGACCGCTCCACGGCCCAAGAGGAGCTGCCGGTCATCCACGAGGAGGTGCGCCGCCTTCTCGGCGTCTATTCCCGGCACGACGCCTTCCAGCGGCACGCGGGGCCGTTCGCGGAGCTGCTGGCCGCTCTGTGCGAGCCCGAGGTGACCGGCGCGGCGTTCGCGATGCGGGCCCGGCTGGGGGAACTGGCCGCGCGAGGCGAACCGGTGCCCGCCGACTGGGCGCTGGCCTGGCTGCGCGGCCACCCGGCCTACCGGCCGGGCGCGCCGGCGACGAGATGTCCGGCGGAGTTCGGGGCGCTGTTCCAGCGGCGGTACGCGGCGCGTCACGGCGAAGGGCTCGTCGTCCGGCCCGGATCCAAAGAGCTGGCCTTCGAGTATCGGCCCGCGAGCTCCGGGTTCGCCGGGGCCCCGCCGGTGCTGCCGGGCGTACCCGATGTGCTCACGCTCGCCGCGCCCACCCGGCAGCTGTTCGCGCTGGCCGAGGAGTGCTGCTCCGCGCTGGAGGCGTACAGCCGCTTCCTGGGTCGGCTGCCCGGCGCGAAGCAGAGCGTTCGGGCCCAGGCACTGCTGCCCGCCGAGCTGCTCGACCTGGGCTCCGGCGGGGCCGGGCGGGCGGTGCGGTGGGCGCTGGGCGGGCTCGCGGGGCAGGAGACCGCGCTCGTGCCCGCCGAGGAGTTCGTCGCCCTGCTGTCCACGCCCGAGCCCGCCAGGAAGGACGTCATCGCGCTGGCCCAGATCCTCGGGCGGGCCGGGGTGGGGATCGAGCCGGACCCGCGTCTGGGCGGTCCGGTGCCGGGCGCTGGGGTGATGGCCTTGTTCGCGGCGCCGGACGGGCCGACCGCGGCGGCGTCCGAGGTGTACCGGGCGGCCACCGTACTGCTGCACCTGGCCGCCGTCGCGAGAGCCCCGGGCGAGGACGCGCTGAATCCGCCGGATCACGCGAGGGACCAGGCACGTCAGGCCGCGTACCGTCGGCTGAGCGAGCATCTCGAGCGGGTGCTGAGTCTCACGCCCGGTGAGCGGGCCCGGCTGCGTGCGCATATGGAGTGGGTGCTCGCGGCCGATGTGCCGCTGGCTGGCCTGGCCGCTCGCGTCCAGGAGATCGACCGGTCCGAGCGTGGCTATGTGGCGGAGTTCCTGAGGGACGTCACCGGCGCCAACGGGCACCTCACGCCGGACGAGGCCGAACTGCTCACCCGGATCCACTGGCTGCTGGGGCTGGATCGGGATCCCGAGCCGGCCGGGCGTACCGGGGGCTCCCCGTACGTCGCCGTGCGGCATGCGCCGATCCAGCTGGCGTACTTCCCGAACGCGCCCGCCCAGCCGGTGCCTCCGGCACGCGCCGACATGCCTTACCCGTCCGGGTTCCACATGCCTGTTCGGCAGGTCGTTCCGGGAGCGCCCGTCTTCGGTGTGCCCGTCCTCAGCGCCCCGACGGTGTCCAACGGGCGCGCCGTCGCCAGGCTGGTCGAGACGGCCAGGGTGGGGACGCTGCTCGATTCGCTGCTCGCCGGCGGTGAGCCGCTCCCCACGGCCGCCCCGCCCCCTCCGGTGCCCCCGGTCGCGGGGCTGGACAGCCGCCACTCCGGCCTGGTCCGCGCCCTGGCCGCCGTCGATCAGCCGCAGCTGACCCGGGGTCAGTTCGAGATGCTCGCGGACGCCTGGCACCTGCTGCCGGAGGGCGCGATGGACCGCGTCAACGAGGCCGCCTACGAGAGCGCGGGCGATCCGCTGCTCGACGGCGACGACCCGATCCTGGTCGACCGGCTACTGCTGGGGGAGATGCTGAAGTGACCGTTCGCGCCCGCGAACGCGACGCCGTCCTCAAGGCGCTGCGGGCAGGGGTGGTCCCGCTGATCGGGCAGCGCCACATCCAGGCCGGTCGCACCGCCGAACTGGCGGCTCTGACCGGCGACATCGAACGGGTCGTGGTGGGCGGCTCGGCCGTCCGGCTCGTCATCGGCGAGCACGGGTCGGGCAAGACGTTCCTGCTGCACCTGGCGCGCTCGGTGGCGCTGGACAAGCGGCTGGTCACCCTGCACGCCGACATCACCGCCGACCATCGGCTGCACTCGGAGGAGGGCCAGGCCCGCGCCCTCTACACCGAACTGGCCCGCAGCATGGCCACCCGCGCCCGACCCACCGGCGGCGCGCTCGCCGCCGTCGTAGAACGCTTCCTGTCCACCGCGCTCGACGAGGCCGGCCAGGCGGGCACCGACCCCGGCGAGGCGATCAGGGAACGCCTGGCCCATCTGGAGGTACGTCCGGGCGGCCACGACTTCGCCGCGGTCATCGGGGCCTACTGGCGCGGCCACGACACGGGCGACGAGCACCTCAAGTCGGCCGCGCTGCGCTGGCTGCGCGCGGAGTACCCGACCGCGGCGGAGGCCAGGTCGGCGCTCGGCGTGCGGTCGATCATCGATGACTCGACCGTGCTCGACCATCTCGCGCTGATGAGCCGGTTCGTCCGGATGGCCGGGTACGGCGGGGTGCTCGTGTTCCTGGACGAGCTGGTCAACCTGTTCAGGCTCGCCTCGCCCCAGGCCCGCGACGCCAACTACGAGCAGATCCTGAGCATCATCATCGGGGGAGTGCCGCATCTGGGGTTCGTGTTCGGGGGCACTCCCGAGTTCCTCATGGACGGGCACAGCGGGCTTTTCAGCCACGTGCCGCTGCGTCGGCGGCTGGGTGCGCGCGCCTTCGCCGAGCCCGGGCTGATGGATCACGCCGGGCCGGTGAACAACGGTGGGCCGGTGCTCCGGCTGGCGGCGCTGACGGCCGAGGAGCTGTACGTGGCGCTGGCCAAGATCCGGTTCGTCTACGCCTCCGGCGAGGACGGGCGGTACCTCGTGGACGACGACGCGCTGGTGGCCTTCATGCACCACTGCTTCGGGCGGGTGGGGGAGTGGTACTTCCGGATGCCCCGGGCGACGTTCAAGGCGTTCTGCGATCTGCTGGCCGTACTGGAGCAGGATTCCGGGGCGAGCTGGCGGCGGCTCCTGCCGGGGGTGGACCTGTCGGCGGAGGAGGAGGACGACCGCCCGGTGTGAGGACCGCCCGGTGTTTTCGCCGGTGGGTTCTGTCGGGGGGATCGGGCAGAATCGTCGTCCATGACGAGGGATGACGCCGCAGTGGCGCACGACGGCGACGCGGGTGTGCCGGGGTCGCTGGCCCGGGTGCTCGGCGACGTGGCGGCCGAGCGGGCGGCGCAGGACGCCAGGTGGGGCATGCAGGCCGTGCCCGACGGCACCGGGACCGAGGGCGCGGTGGCCGAGGCCGACGGAGCGCGGCGGGAGACGGAGGAGGCGGCCCGGCGTGGGGAGCTGACCTGGCGGCACATCCTGCGCGAGGAGGTTCTGGAGGCGTTCGCCGAGTCGGACCCCGAGGCGCTGCGCACCGAGCTGATCCAGGTGGCCGCGGTCGCCGTCAAATGGGCCCAGGCACTCGACCGCCGCCCCGAGGACACCGGGAAGCCGCGGTCGGGCCCCGGCGAGACGGCCCCGGAGGCCGTCGGTGAGGCGGATGCGAAAATTGCGGAAGCCCTCGGGGAGGCGGATGCGAAAACCGTCGGGGGCCCGCGTCTGGAGGCCGCCGGTGAGGCGCGTCCCGAGCGGTTCCGGGCCATCGTCGACGTGCACGTGATGCTCGTCCGTGACGGCACGGTGCTCCTCGGCAAACGGTCTGGCACCGGCTACGGCGACGGCCGATGGCACCTGCCCTCGGGGCACCTGGAGCCCGGTGAGTCGGTGGTCGGCGCGGCCGTCAGGGAGGCCCGCGAGGAGGTCGGCGTCACCATCCGGCCGGAGGACCTGGAGTTCGCCCACGTCATGCACCGCGCCCCCGACCGCGTCGGCCTGTTCTTCCTCGCCAGGAAGTGGGCCGGCGAGCCCTACAACGCCGAGCCGCACAAGTGCGCCGCGCTCGCCTGGCGGCCGCTCGGCCAGTTGCCCGACGACACGATCGGCTACCCGGCCGAGGCCATCGCCAGGGTGCTGGAGGAGGAGCCGTTCGCGCTGTACGGGTGGCCTGCGGAGGGTTGACGATGGCCTACGGCCGCGTGGACATCGACGTTGATCCGCAGAGAGTTGACACTATCCTGACGCCCCGCAAGGGAAGTGTCACATGTCCCGCAGCTCGTCCCACCGCCGCCGCGCCCCCGCCAGCCAGGTGCCGTGCAGGTCGTTGAAGACGTTGGCCGCGCGCACCCCGATCCAGTTCGGCGGCGACAGCTCCAAGGGCAGGCGCGGGTCGAGCATCGGGAAGCGCCGCCACTCGTGCACGAGCCGGACCTGCGCCAGCAGCACCGGATCGCCCGGCTCGGGCCGCATCCCGGCGAACTCCTGAATGAACTCCTGGTAGTGCGCCGCCAGCTCCCCCAGATGCCAGGCCTGCTCCACCAGCGTCCGCTCGGAGCCGATCCCCGCGTAGGGGCCGTTGAACGAGAACACCGCCACATCCAGCCCCAGCCCCTCGACCACCTGCTTGGCCTCGGCCTCGCGGGTGGCGTGCGGGCTGACCCACACTCCGGGCACGGGACTGCCGAAGCCCGCCCACGTCAGACCGGTGCGCAGCCGGTGGCGTAGCTCGCGCCTGGACTCGGGCACGGTCGCGATCAGCACCACCCAGCGGCCGTCCCACGGCTCGCGGTCACGGCCGAACGCGTAGATCCGCTCGGCCCCCTCTGTCAGCAGTTCGCGGCCGCGCCGCGTCAGCGACCACCGCACCCGCCGCCCCGACCGTGCCGAGACGATCCACCCGTCGGCGGCCATCCGCGCCAGCGCCTGCCTGGCCGACTTCTCCTCCACCCCGAGCCCGCCCATCACGTGCAGCAACGCCGACGTCCACGCCGGCTCATCGGAGGGCAGCACGTGCTCGCCCAGCACCGTCAGCAGCATCGACCTCGCGCTCGACTGATGGTGGCGGGGGAGCCTGGCCATTTATTGTCCTTTCGGAGCGGGAGTCTGATTCAATGCTACAAGTAGTTGACGATGCATCAATTCTGTATAGAAGATTCTCGTACGGCGTGTCTCCCTCCCTGTAAGGACGACCATGTCATCGGAGTCGTTCAACGCCAGTCTCTATCTCGTGGATCGTCAGGTCGAAGCGGGTCGCGGTGCGCGCATCGCGGTCGCGGGCTCGGCCGGCACACTCACATACTCCCAGCTCGCGGCCCGCGTCGGTGAGCTCTCCTCCGGGCTGCGGGTGCTCGGCGTCCGGCCCGAGGAGCGGGTCGCGCTCGTCATGTCCGACCGCCCCGAGACGCTCGTCACCATCCTGGCCGTCATGCGCATGGGCGGCGTCGCCGTGCCGCTGTCCACCATGTACAACGGCGTGGAGCTCGGCGCCCTGATCCGCGACTCGCGGGCCCGCGTGGTGGTGGCGACGCCCGAGTACGAGCCGGCGGTCAGGGTGGCGCTGGCCAACGCGCCCGAGGTCGCCCTGCTCGTCCTGACCGGCAACGTGGGCCAGCGGGCGGCCGACGTCGCCCCGGCGTCCGAGGCGGGCACCGGCGTCCCGGTGTGCTCGCTGGCGGACGTGGTGGACGCCGGCCGTACGGTGGGCGAGCCGTACCAGACCTGGACGGACTCGCCCGCGCTGTGGCTCTACACCTCGGGCACGACCGGCGCGCCGAAGGCGGCCATGCACCGGCACGGCGCCATCAGGGACGTCTGCGAGACCTACGGCCGCCAGGTCCTCGGCATCACGCCGGAGGACCGGTGTTTCTCGGTCGCCCGGCTGTTCTTCGCCTACGGCATCGGCAACTCGCTGTTCTTCCCGCTGTCGGTGGGCGCGACGACGGTGCTCGACCCCTTCAGGCCCACCCCGCCGGGGGTGGTCGCGCGGGTGGTGGCCGAGCGGCCGACGCTGTTCTTCGCCGGGCCGACGTTCTACGCGGGCCTGCTCGCCTCCGACGCGCCCGACGACACCTTCTCCTCGGTACGGCTGGCCACCTCGGCGGGAGAGGCGTTGCCGGCGGAGATCTACCGGCGCTTCACCGAGAGGTTCGGCGTCGACATCATCGACGGCATCGGCTCGACCGAGGCCCTGCACATCTTCATCTCCAACCGTCCGGGCCAGGTCAAGCCAGGCACCTCGGGCACCGTCGTACCCGGCTACGAGTGCAAGCTGCTCGACGACTCCGGCAGCCCGGTGGCCGACGGCGTGCCGGGCCACCTGTACGTGCGCGGCGACTCCATCGCCACCGGCTACTGGTGCCGGACCGACACCACCCGGCAGGTGTTCCAGGGGGAGTGGTTACGCACCGGCGACACCTACGTGCGCGACGCCGACGGCGTCTACCAGTGCCTCGGCCGCTCGAACGACATGATCAAGGCGAGTGGCATCTGGGTGTCGCCGATGGAGGTCGAGTCCCGGCTGCTGCAGCACGAGTCGGTCGGCGAGGCCGCGGTCGTCGCCTTCACCGACGCGGACGGGTTGGAGAAGCCGGTCGCCTGCGTGGTGCCCGCCGCCGGGAAGACGGTGGACGCGGCGGAGCTCATCGCCTTCTGCCGCGACGGGCTGGCCGCCTTCAAACGGCCGCGCGAGGTGCTGGTGCTGGAGGAACTCCCCAAGACCGCCACCGGCAAGATCCAGCGCGTGGTCATCCGGCAGATCGCCGCCGACCTGCTCGGCAAATAGTCGAGCCGGGCAGTGCCGCTCAGGCCGGGCAGTGCCGCGCGAGCCAGGCCAGTCCGCGCGCGGCCACCTCCTCAAGGTGGCCCTCTGACCGCCGACAGGTCGGCGTCGGCGGCGAACCCGTCCAGGCTCTCCCGGGTGAGCAGGTGCCCACCACCACCGAACCCGTCTCCGGCCCCTCTCGCTCGGCCGCCAGCCGTACCCGGCCCTGGATGTCAGAACGCGTCACGCAGCTCCCTCTTCAGCACCTTGCCGCTGGCGTTCTTGGGCAGCGACTCCACGAACACCACCGTCTTCGGCGTCTTGAAGGCCGCCAGCCGTACCCGCAGGAAGGAGATCAGCTCGTCGGCGGTCAAACCGGCGCCCTCGCGCAGGACGACGGCGGCCGTCACCGCCTCGATCCATCGGGGATCGGGCACCCCGAAGACCGCCGCCTCCGCGACGGCCGGGTGCTGGTAGATCGCCTCCTCGACCTCCCGGCTGGCCACGTTCTCGCCGCCGGACTTGATCATGTCCTTCTTGCGGTCCACGACCGACAGATAGCCGTCGGCGTCCAGCACGCCCAGGTCGCCGCTGTGGAACCAGCCGCCGCGGAACGCCTCGGCGGTCTTGTCCGGGTCGTTCCAGTAGCCGAGCATGGCGTGCGGGCTACGGTGCACGATCTCGCCGACCACACCCGGCGGCACCGGCTCGTCCTGGTCGTCGACGATCCGGGTCTCGACGTTCAGCGCGGGCCGGCCCGCCGAGCCGAGCCTGGTCAGCTGCTCGTCCGGGCCCAGGATGGTGGCCACGGGCGCCATCTCGGTCTGGCCGTAGAAGTTGAACAGCCGCACCCCGGGCAGCCGCGCGGCGATCTCCTTCAGCACCTCGACCGGCATGATCGACGCGCCGTAGTAGCCCTTGCGCAGCGACGACAGGTCACGGCGGTCGAAGTCGGGGTGACGCAGCAGGCCGATCCAGACGGTCGGCGGGCAGAACAGCTTGGTGGCGCCCTCCGCCTCGATCGCCGCCAGGATCGCCGCCGGATCGGCGCCGGGCAGGACCACGTTGGTGGCGCCGAGATAGAGGCCGGGCGTGAGGAAGCAGTGCAGCTGCGCGCAGTGGTAGAGCGGCAGCGCGTGCACCTCCACGTCGGCGGGGCTCATCTCGCCGTCGATCACGCACGAGGTGTACTGGGCGATCAGGCCGCGGCTGGACAGCGTGGCGCCCTTGGGCCTGGACTCGGTGCCGCTGGTGTACATGAGCTGGATCGGGTCGTCGTCGGCGATCTCCACCTGGGGCTCGGCGTCGTCGTCGTGCGCCAGCCAGTCCGTGACCGGCTCCCACCCTTCGGCGTGCCCGATCACCCCGCGCACGGCGACCCCGTCGGAGACGGCCCGCTCGGCCACGGGCAGCAGCGCCTCCTCCACCAGCAGGCCCGTCGCCCCCGCGTGCCGCAGGATGTAGGAGACCTCCTCGGCCCCCAGCATGAAGTTGATCGGCACGGAGATCGCGCCCAGCCGGGCCAGCGCGAAGTACATCACCACGAAAACGTCGTTGTTATGGCTGAACAGGGCGAACCTGTCGCCCTTGCCCACGCCCCGGGCGGCCAGCGCGTTGGCCGTGCGGTTCACCACCCGGTCCAGCTCGGCGTAGGTCCACCGCGTCTGGCCGTACACGATCGCGGTCTTGGCGGGGGACCGCGCGGCCGAGCGCCGCAGCAGGTCGCCGAGGGCATGCTGGCGAGTCGTCATGGGCGAATCCTCTCCACCGAACCATGTTCGGTGATCCTAACCCTCGGCGGGGACGCGAAAGCGCCCGCCGCGAGACGCGGCGGGCGCCCTCAGGTCATACCGTCACTTTCCGCCGGGCTGGACGACGCCGTTGACCTTGAGCGTGTACGGCGCGTACTGGCCGACCTGCTCCGTCGAGTCGTCGTAGGCCACGACCGCGACCACCGTCGGGAACGGCAGCATCGTGGCCAGCTGCAGCCGGTTGAGGCTGACGCTGTTCTTGCCGTTGGACTCCAGCTGCAGCGCCACCGAGTGCTTCTCGTCGAGGCCGATCAGCCGGACGTTCCAGTTCTCGACCGGAGTCGGGAAGACCTCGGTCGGCGAGTCGAACGGGTCGAGCGACGAGCCGTCGCTGACCGCCGTGGCGCCGACCGTGACGTCGTCGATCTTCCAGCCGCCCTCGTTGACCCCGCCGTCGCTGACGTAACGGAAGCCGAGGAGGATCTCCTTGCCGGAGTAGGCCGACAGGCTGTAGGTGTGCGGCTGGAAACCGGTCGTGGTGCCGTTGACGCCGGGGCCGAGCGGGCCCGTGACCGTCTTGTCACCGGGGATCGAGGTGTAGGTCTTGCCGCCGTCGGTGGAGACGATCACGTAACCGTAGTCGAATCCCTGCTCCGCCCCGTACTTGGCGAGGAAGCGCAGCGTCGGGTCGGCGGCCGGGACGGTCACCTTGGTGACGGCGGCGGCGTTGGTGTTGCTGGCGTTGCCGGAGAACAGCACCGGGTTGCCCGCGCGGTCCGGGTCGTCGGAGACGACGGTCCAGGTCAGCGGCTGGGCGGGCAGGGTCTTGGCGCCCTCGAACGACAGCGAGCGCAGGTCTGCCCCGCGCAGGAACTTGCCGTCCGCCTTCTGCAGCGGCACGTAGTCGGCGCCGTTGGGGGCGGCACCGGCGGTCTTGTAGGTGGCCGGGTTCGCCAGGTTGACGGTGGAGTTCAGGCTGGCGGTCGTCACGCGCTTCTTCGGCACGCCGAGCATGACGCCCTTGGTGCCGCCGACGATCCGGTCCACCAGGGTGGAGGTCTGGAAGTCGTGGATCACCTGGTACATGTTCTTGGCGCCCGCCGCCGCCAGGTTGGCCTTCAGGCTGGCCAGGCCCTGCAGCGTGCCGTCACGGTGCAGCGCCGACATGAAGGCCGTGCCGTACCTGTCGTACAGGAACACCATCAATGAGTACGCGTTGCCGTAGTCGGCCAGCACGCCGTTGGCGTTGGCGCCCTCACCCCAGATGTTGAGCGAGTTCTCCGGGCCGCCGCAGTCGCGCGGGTTGGTGTTGTACGGCGTCTGGACGATGCCGAAGCCCTGGAAGCAGTAGATGTGGGTGTCGGTGCCGCGTTCGGACACGGTGGCCTTGGGGTTGGAGTACCCGACCAGCGACATCGCGAAGTCCGACAGGCCCTCGTTCATCCAGGTGGTCTCGAGCGGGTCGGTGTAGTAGTGCGCCAGGTGCTGCCACTCGTGCGCGAACGTGCCCTCGTACTGGCGCGGCCGGGCCGGGCGTGAGGTGCACAGGTCGGCGGTCGGCTCGTCGGGCGGGTTCGCGCCGGTGCGGTGCGCCCAGTCGAAGGCGTCGATCGTCATGACGTTGCGGTCCAGCAGCTCGTTGAACTGGCTGGAGAAGAAGCCCGCGATGTACGTCGGAGCGGCGGGGAAGCTGTAGTAGTTGTCGTCCCTGACGTTGTCGACCAGGGTGACGGTCTTGTTGCCGCCGCCGGTGTAGACGCCGCCGTTGCCGTTGGCGTCGGGGCCGAGGACGGCGTTGGTGCCGTCGCGGTCCGGCGGCGTGCTGAAGGTGGCGGTCTCCTTCGGGTACATGTTGGTGTCGAACTGGGTGACCAGGTCCGCCACCTGCGCGTCGGTGACCTGCGTGGAGTTGGCGATCTGCGCCCGGCAGTCACCGGCGGGGAAGGACAGGTCGTTGGCGACCCAGACCTCGATGTTGTTGCCGACCCCGCGCAGCGTGTAGTCCTTGCGGTAGAGCGTGCCGTTGAAGTCGTCCAGCCCGAGCCACTGCCGGACCGTGCCGACCGGCGGCGTGTCGGCGGCGGCCTTCGTCTTGGCCCGCGTCTTGGCCTCGTACTTGGCGGGCACGTCCACGGGCTTGCCGTCGAGCTTGAAGTCCTTGCGGGAGAGCTCTCGGATGTCGCCGGCCGGCGGGGCCTTCGGGTCGGCCTGCGCCGGCACAGCGGACAAAAATGGTAATGCCATGATTAACGCCGCGATTCCGATGAATCGGGTGCGCCCCATGAAGCCCCCTTGGAGTGGTCAGCGAGGGTGACAAAATGTGACTATCTGACCAAGCGATGGGCGCGCAAGTAAGTCAATTGCCAAAAAGCTTTATCGAATTCGTACTCGCTCGGCTATCCGAGCCAGCCGCCGGTAGGAATCGAGCCTCCGCTCCAGGTCAAAGCTGTTCATGGTGACCAGGACCTCGTCCGCGCCGGTGAGCTCCACCAACGCGCCGAGTTCGATCTCGACCTCGTGCGCGGTGCCGTGGATCTGCCCCTTGCGGGACTCCTCGAACAGCGCCCGCTCCCGCTCGGTCATCGCCGTCGCCAGCACCCGCTCGGCGGGGGACAGCGGCGGGAAGGCGCCGCTCGTACGCGAGCGCGCGGTCGCCCACGCCTCCGGCACCTGCAGCAGCTCCGCCTCGCGGGCCGTCTCACCGACCGCGACGTTCGCCGCCACGATGACGTACGGCCCCGCCGCCCAGGCCGAGGGGCGGAACCCGGCGCGGTAGCGCGAGATCGCCTCCCGCAGCCGGGCCCCGCCGCCGCCGATCACCATCGGCAGTCCGTGCTCGGCGGCGATGTCCGCCCCGGAGCCCATGGCCAGCACGAACACCTGCGGCCGCAGCCCTTCGGCGGGCAGCGCGTGCACACCGGGATGCCCCCGCTGGTCCCCGGTGAAATAGCCGAGCAGCTCGTCCAGCTGCCCGCCGAACTCGTCGGCGTCCTCCTTGCCATGGCCGAGCGCCCGGCGAATGCCGCCGGTGAAGCCCACCGAGCGGCCGAGCCCCATGTCGACGCGGCCCGGGTTCAGCGCCTCCAGCACGCCGAACTGCTCGGCCACCACCAGCGGCCGGTGGTTGGGCAGCATCACGCCACCCGTGCCCACCCGGATCCGGTCGGTGGCCGCGGCGACGGCGGCGGCCAGCACGGTCGGCGCCGAGCCGGCCACCCCCGGCACACTGTGGTGCTCCGATACCCAGAACCGGTGGTAGCCGAGCTCCTCCGCCTGCCGGGCGAACCTGACGGTGTCGCGCAGCGCCGTCACCGGGTCGTGCCCCTCGCGGACGAGGGAGCGATCGAGGATCGAAAGCTTCATCACATATGTCGGCAACAGCGCCGGGGCGCGGCTACTTCCGGTAGACGCCGAACGACCAGCGGACCGGGCGGTTGGTACCGCTGCCCAGCAGCATCCAGGTGACCTTGACAGTGGTCGTCCGGTCCGTGGGGTTGGCGAAGTCGCTCACCGCCAGGGGGAATGCGCTGCCCTCCCACGAGCAGGAGCGACTGCCGGATTGCTTCCGGCCGTCCACCTCGAAGCTGAACAGCAGGCGCCCGGCCAGGTCTCCGGTACACACGGCGGCGAAGCCGGCCTTGCCTCGCACCTTGAACGTGGCGGAGGCCTCCTGCGGCCAGACGCCGGTCTTCCTCTCCGCGAGCTGTGCCTTCCCCACGTGGTCCGGCAGGTCTTTGAACGGCGGTGGCTCAACCGGCCGCGCGGGTGGCGTCCACTCGTACACGGCCAGTGACCAGGCGCCCGGGACGGTCTTCGGCTGCACACACTTGCCGTTTCGCGACGTACAGTCCCAGTCGATCGCGTCGAACGTGACCGTGAGCTTCGTGCCGCTCGTGGAGCCGGGCACCCGTAGCGGCCGCAGTTCCATGCGCTTCGAGCACCTGGTGAAGATTGCGGATGCGGGCCCGTCGGCACTCGTTGACACCCTGACCCCGCCCTTGTTCGGCCCCGCGCAGACCGCTGCGACGTCGAGCGGCTTGCCGGAGACCGGGATCGTCACGGACACCTTGGTCGGCCCCGTCCGCTTGATCGACGCGGTGGCGATCCGCCGGTACTTCGTGCCGTCCGAGGCGGTGAACTGCGGCAGCAGAAAGTCCGCCAGCTGCTTGGGGACGAGAGTGGCCTCGGCGGCGGTCGCGGGCAGCGGCTCCGTCGGCCCGGAGAGGGACCCGGGGAGAAGGGAGACGCCCAGCGCGACGGCCGCCGCCACCGCGGCCACCCCGCCGCCCAGCGCCCGCCTGCGCAGGCGGATCCGCCGGATGCGGGCCGCTATCTCTTCGTGCCGGGCCGGGTTGGCGGGGGAGGGGCCGTCGCCGTGCTCGCGCAGGACGTCCCGCAGGTCGTGAACGGTCATCGGTGCAGCTCCTTCACAATGGCTTCGTCCACGCGTAGCTTGGCCAGCGCCTTGGCGCACTGGCTCTTGACCGTGCCGGGCTCGCAGCCCAGCAGCCGGGCCACCTCCGTCACCGGCAGGTCCTCGTAGAAGCGCAGCACCACCACCGCCCGCTGCCTGGCCGGGAGCCGGCCGACGGCTCGCCACAGCGCGTCGCGATCGTCGGAGACCGGGTCGCCTGTCGGGGTGTCCGGCAGGTCGTCGCTCGGCAGCTCACGTCGCCATCTCCTGCGCCACCACGAGGTGTAGGTGGTCACCAGGACCTTGCGTACGTACGCCTCTGGCTCCTCCACCCGGGCCCAGGCGAACCACGCCTTGGCCAGCGACTCCTGGAGCAGGTCTTCCGCGCTCGCCCAGTCGTGGGTCAGCAGGTACGCCGTGCGTAACAGCCGATCCGATCGAGTGACCACGAAGTCCTGATATATCCCCCGGTCCGCCACGTACCGCCTCCTGTCGTCGCCTGTCGACGGTAGGGACGCATCGAGTGCGGGCCTAGGTTGCCCCGTCCATCTGGCGGCTGAGCGTGAAGGGCACCAGCTCGCCCAGCCCTCGTACGGACAGGCGGCTGACCGGCCGCAACTCGAAGGCCCGGTCGCCCTCCAGCTCCTCGGCCATCTCCGGGCCCGCCAGGATCGTGTCCGGATAGGCCAGCGCGGTCAGCCGGCTGGCCAGGTTGACGGGGGTGCCGAACACGTCGCCCATCCGGCCGAGCACCGGCCCCACGGCCAGGCCCACGCGCAGTTGCGGCATGCCCTTGTCCTTGGCGTGGGTCTCGATCAGGCGCAGGCCGATCTCCGCCGCCTCGTGTGCCTTCCCGGACACGAACAGCACCGAGTCGCCCAGCGTCTTGACGATGCGCCCGCCGCCCGAGGTCACCACATCAGCCGAGCGGCCCTCGAACCTGTCGACCAGCCCGGCCAGCTCCGTCTCGGTGATCTGCCTGCTCAGCCTGGTGAACCCGACCAGGTCGGCGAACCCCACCGTCAGCCGGGCCGCGCTCGTCTCCTGCTCGGCCAGCCGGTGGGCGGAGGCGGCCAGGTTGCGCCGCCACGCGTAGACCAGCAGCCGGGCCAGGTCGGGCATCACCCGATCCGCCCGCCTGCGCCACGCCCTCGGCCGCTCGCTCAGCGGCACGCCCGCCTGGTCGAGCGCGTCGGCGCCCAGCTCGGCCTGCGACTCGGCGAGCCGCGCCGTCGCCCGGCCCAGCGACCTGGCCATCAGGAGCACGTGCTCCTCGTCGTAGACCCCGTCGCTCACCATGCCGAGCAGCGTCCGCAGGGCCGCCACGTCGGAGTCGGTGAACTCGACGGCGTCGTCGGCGACGTTCGCGAAACCCAGGGCGCGCCAGAACCTGCGGGCGCGGTAGACGGGCACGCCGGCCATGTCGGCGACCTGGTGGCTGGTGTAGCGCCGGGGCTCGCGAAGGAACGCCTCCGTCAGTCCGTCGGGATCCTCGCGCGCCACGACCGCAACATAACACCTGGCTACTCCAGGAGCGCACGCAGAGCGGGCCGCTCGCCCTCCGGGACGTACCCCACGTAATAGTCGTACATCGTCTGCCGGGAGAGCCGGGCGGCCAGCGGGCCGTCGCCGGCCCGGACGGCGGCCAGCACCTCCTCGTGATGCCCGATGCTCTGCCGCATCAGCGCCTCCCGGTCGGCGGCGGCGGCGATCTTGCCGGAGACCAGGCCGAGGACGATCGAGCGGACGACGTCCGTGCAGATCTGGATGAGCTTGTTGCGGCTGGCCCGCGCCACCGCGTCGTGGAAGGCGATGTCGGCGGCGCTGAAGGCGTCGTAGCCCACCTCCACCGCCGCGCGCATGGCCGCGATGGCCGCGTCCATCTCCGCGAGCTGCTCGTCGGTGCGCAGCCGGGCCGCCAGCAGGTTGGCCGAGGCGTCGAGCACCATGCGGAACTGCACCAGCTCCCCGAGCGACAGCTCCTCCACCCGGGCCAGCGTGGTCATCGACTTGTGTAATGCGGCGGGGGAGAAGGGCTGCACCTCGGCGCCGTTCGGGTCGCCGGGCCGCGACCTGACCAGGCCGCGCGCCTGCAGCACCCGCAGCGCCTCGCGTACCGTCGAGCGGCTCACCGAGAACTGGCCCATGAGGTCGCGCTCGCTCGGCAGCCGTTCGCCGGGACACAGCGCGCCGCTCTCGATGGCCTCCTCGACCTGCTCCACGATGCGCTCGTAGGCGCGTACGGTACGCACCGGCTCGAACCGTGGACCACCCATGAAGCCCCCTTGACCCGAGCCGTCGCGGACTGGCAATCTGCGTAGCCTACTGGTCCGACCAGTGCACTAGCCAGGAGGCTGTAAGACATGAGGCGAATCGGCACCTGGATCGCGGTGGGCGGTCTCCTGCTGGCCACGGCCGCCTGTGGCGGCGGTGGTGGTGGCTCGAAGGGCGGATCCAGCGGCGGGCAGGCCGCCTCACTGGCGGTCGGGTTCGTGGCCGAGCCGGCCAACCTGGACTTCACCTCCACCGAGGGCGCCGCGATCCCGCAGGCCCTGCTGGTCAACGTGTACGAGGGCCTGGTCAAGCTGGACCAGGACGGAAAGATCCAGCCGCTGCTCGCCGAGAAATGGGACGTCTCGGCCGACCGCAAGACCTACACCTTCACCCTGCGCAAGGGCGTCACGTTCACCAACGGCGCCCCCTTCACCGCCGACGACGTGATCTTCTCGCTGGACCGGGTGAAGAAGGACTGGCAGCTCAAGATCAAGGCGCAGCTCGACGTGGTCGACCGGGTCGAGAAGGAGGACGAGTCGACCGTCATCGTGACGCTCAAGCACCCGAGCAACGGCTTCCTCTACTCGATGGCGACCAGGCTCGGCGCGATGTTCAGCCGCACCGGCGTCGCCGACCTGGCCAACAAGCCCGTCGGCACCGGCCCCTACCAGCTCGGCTCGTGGAAGCGCGGCGACTCCATCCTCCTTGGCGCCAACCCCAAGTACTGGGGCGCCAAGCCGAAGCTGCCGGCCGTCACGCTGAAGTACTTCAAGGACGCCACGGCGATGAACAACGCGCTGCTGACCAGCGGCATCGACGTCATCTCCGCCGTCCAGGCGCCCGAGTCGCTCCAGCAGTTCGCCGACCCCAACCGCTTCCAGACGGTCGAGGGCACCACGAACGGCGAGGTGGTGCTGTCGTTGAACAACGGCCGCCCGCCGTTCAACGACAAGAAGGTACGCCAGGCCGTCCGCTACGCCATCGACCACAAGGCGCTGCTCGACACCGCCTGGGCCGGGCGCGGCCAGCTGATCGGCTCGATGGTGCCGCCCACCGACCCCTGGTACGAGGACCGCACCGGCGACTACCCCTTCAACGTGGCCAAGGCCAAGGAACTGCTCGGCGGCAAGACGTACACCGTCAAGATGCGCATCCCCAACCTGCCCTACGCGGTCGCGAGCGCGCAGGTGGTCAAGTCGCAGCTGGCCCAGGTGGGCATCACGGCCGACATCGAGCCGCTGGAGTTCCCGGCCCGGTGGCTGGACGTGGTGTTCAAGCAGGGCGACTACGACATGTCCATCATCAACCACGTAGAGCCCCGCGATATGGGGATTTTTGCGGATAAATCGTACTACTTCAGGTATGACAATCCGGAGTACGGCAAGCTGCTCGCCGCCGCCGACCAGGGCACCGAGCAGGAGCAGATCGACGATCTGAAGAAGGCCGCCAAGCTGCTGTCCGACGACGCCGCGGCCGACTGGCTCTTCCTCTTCCCCAACCTGATCGTGGCGAAGAAGGGCGTCACCGGGCTGCCGAAGAACGGTATCGCGGAGGCCTTCGACTTCACGGCCCTCGCCAAGCAGTGATCCTGTACCTGCTGAAGCGGCTGGCGGTGCTCATCGCGAGCACCGCCGTCGCCGGGGTGGCCGTCTTCGCCTTCATGGCGCTGCTGCCCGGCGACCCGGCCGAGATCGCGCTGGGCGTCAACGCGACGCCCGACGCCGTGGCCGCGCTGCGCGAGCGGTTCGGCACCGACCGGCCGCCGCCGGCCCAGTTCGCCGACTGGTTCGGCGGGCTGGTCCACGGCGACTTCGGCACCTCCTACGTGACCAGCTCGCCCATCGGCCCGCAGATCGGTGACCGCCTCGGCGTGACGGCGGTGCTGGTGCTCGGCGGCATGGTCATCGCGCTGCTCATCGCGGTGCCCGCGGGCACGTTCGCCGCCGTCCACCACCGCAACCCCCTCGGCGTGGCCATCAGCGCGGCCAGTCAGGTCGGCATCGCGATCCCGGCGTTCCTGGCGGGCATCCTGCTGGTGTTCGTCTTCGCGGTGAAGGCGCAGGCGCTGCCGTCGGGCGGCTACGTGCCCATCGCGGAGGACCCCCAGGCGTGGCTGCTCGGCCTGCTGCTGCCCTGGCTCTCGCTCGGCCTGGTGCAAGGCGCCGTCTTGACCAGGTACGTCCGCAGCGCCGTGCTCGACGTGATGCGCGAGGACTACCTGCGCACCGCCCGCGCCAAGGGCCGGGGCCGGATGGGCGCCCTGTGGCGGCACGGCCTGCGCAACGCCTCCGTCCCCGTGGTCACCGTGCTCGGCCTGCAACTGGCCACGCTGCTCATCGGGGCGGTCGTGGTCGAGCGGGTGTTCGTCATCCCGGGGCTGGGCGACCTGCTGCTGAACGGCGTCGCCGGGCGTGACCTGCTGCTCGTCCAGGGTGTGGTGATGGTGCTGGTGGTGGCCGTGCTGCTGATCAACTTCGTGGTCGACGTGACTTACGCCGTACTCGATCCGAGGCTGCGATGAAAGGGCCTGCGATGAGGGGGCTGCGGTGAGGGGCCGCGTGAACGCCGGGCTGATCGCCGGGGCCGTGCTGGTCGGGATCGTCGTCCTGGCGGCGCTGGTGTCGTTCGTGTGGACGCCGCACGACCCCACGCTCGTCGACGCCGCCGGCAAGCTGCGCGAACCCGGCGGCGGCTACCTCCTCGGCGCCGACAAGTTCGGCCGCGACACCTTCAGCCAGCTCATGGTCGGCGCCCGCACCACGCTCTACGTGGGCATCGTCGCCGTCGGCATCGCGGCGCTGATCGGCACGCCCCTCGGCATGATCGCGGGGATGACGCCGCGCGGCTGGCTGTCGGAGCTGATCATGCGGGTCAACGACCTCGTGTTCGCCTTCCCCGCCCTGCTGCTCGCCGTCATGCTCGGCGCCGTCTACGGGGCCGGGACGCTCACCGCGATGATCGCCATCGGCGTGGCGACCGTGCCCGCCTTCGCCCGCGTGGCCAGGGCTGCCACGATGCAGGTCATGGTGACCGACTACATCCTGGCCGCCAGGGCGGCCGGGCGCCGACGCGTCGCGATAGCCGTACGGCACGTGCTGCCCAACATCGGCTCGATGCTCATCGTGCAGGCGTCGGTGTCGTTCGCCATCGCGATCCTGGCCGAGGCGGCGCTGTCGTTCCTCGGCTTCGGCACCCGGCCGCCGATCCCGTCGTGGGGCCGCATGCTGCAGGAGTCGCAGGAACTGCTCTTCTCCACCCCGCGCCTGGCCCTGTGGCCGGGCCTGGCGATCGCGCTGGCCGTACTCGGGTTCAACCTCCTCGGCGACGGCCTGCGCGACTATCTGGACCCCAAGCTCAGGAGGATCCGTGCTGAGCGTTGACGGGCTCACGGTCCGCGCCGACGCGGTGGAGCTGGTCCGCGAGGTGTCCTTCGACATCGCGCCCGGCGAGCGGGTCGGCCTGATCGGCGAGTCCGGCTCGGGCAAGTCGCTGACCGCGCTGTCGCTGATGGGCCTGCTGCCCGAAGGCGTGCGCGCCTCCGGCACGGCCCGGCTGGGCGGGCGCGACCTGGTCGGCGTGCCGGAAAGGCGGATCAAGGACCTGCGCGGGCGCGAGGTCTCGATGGTCTTCCAGGAGCCGATGACCGCGCTCAACCCGCTCATGCGCGTCGGCGCACAGGTCGCCGAGGTCATGACCCTGCACGGCCGCCCACGCGCCGAGGCCAGGACCCGCGCGGTCGAACTCCTCGACCGGGTACGCCTCCCGCGCCCCGACCAGCTCGCCCGCTCCTATCCCCACCAGCTCTCCGGCGGCCAGCGGCAGCGCGTCATGCTCGCCATCGCCCTGGCCAACGAGCCCGGCCTGCTCATCTGCGACGAGCCCACCACCGCGCTCGACGTCACCGTACAGAAGCAGATGCTGGAGCTCATCGCCGAGGTCGCCCCCGCGCTGCTGTTCATCACCCACGACCTCGCGGTGGTCGCCTCGGTGTGCGAGCGGGTCCTGGTCATGTACGGCGGGCGGGTCGTCGAGAGCGGCCCGATCCGCGAGGTCTTCACCCGGCCCCGCCACCGCTACACCGAGGGCCTGCTGGCCGCCTCCAAGCTGACGCCGCGCGGCACCCGGCTGCCCACCATCAAGGGCAGCGTCCCCGCCGCCGGGAGCTTCCCGGAGGGCTGCGTGTTCAGCAACCGCTGCCCGCACGCCACCCAGCGGTGCGAGACCGAACCGGCCTTGGCCGACCCGGCCCAGACGGGACCGGCCCAGACGGGACCGGCCCAGACGGGACCGGCCCAGACAGAACCGGCCCAGACAGGAGAGGGCCAGACAGGAGAGGGCCATGCCCACGCATGCTGGCACCCCGCTGATTGAGGCCCGCGACCTCACGCGCGTCTACCGCCGTCCCCGCAGCTCGCTCACCAGGCAGGGCGAGGCCGTGCACGCGCTGCGCCAGGTGTCGCTCACCGTACGGCGGGGCGAGCGGTTCGGCATCGTCGGCGAGTCGGGCTCCGGAAAGTCGACGCTGCTGCGCCTGCTGTGCGCGCTCGACCAGCCCACCAGCGGGTCGATCCACTTCGACGGGCAGGAGATCACCGGGCGGCCGGAGCGGGCGCTGAAGTTCCTGCGGCACAGCCTCCAGATCGTCTTCCAGGACCCGATGAGCTCGCTCGACCCCCGGATGCGGGTGCGCGACCTCGTCGCCGAGCCCCTGGTCGCGCTCGGCGAGCCGGTCGGCGGCCGGGTGGGCGAACTGCTCGACGCGGTCGGGCTGCCCGCCTCGGCCGCCGACCGCTACCCCCACCAGTTCTCCGGCGGGCAGCGGCAGCGCATCGCCATCGCCCGCGCGCTCGCGCCCCGGCCCCAGGTGCTGGTCGCCGACGAGCCGGTCAGCGCCCTCGACGTGTCGGTACGCGGCCAGATCCTCAACCTGCTGGCCGACCTGGTCGACGAGCTCGGCCTCACCCTGGTCTTCGTCTCGCACGACCTGTCCGTGGTCCGGCACGTCTGCGAGAGCGTCGCGGTCATGAACGACGGCTCGATCGTGGAGACCGGGCCCGTCGACGAGGTCTGGGCCGCGCCGCAGCACGCTTACACGCGGACGCTGCTGCGGGCCGTACCGACATTGGAGGGATTGCTGTGATCGAGGTGGATGAGGTCGGGGTCGTGGAGTTCACCCAGGCGTTGGTCCGCATCCCGAGCACCAACGACCCGGCGCTCGGCCGCGACGAGCGGCCCGCCGCCGAGCTGGTCGCCGCCAAGATGCGCGAGTGGGGGTGGGAGCCGGTCGTGGACGAGGCCGCGCCCGGCCGGCCCAACGTCGTAGCCGTGATCGAGGGCGGCGGTGGTGACGGGCCGACGCTGATGTTCGAGGGACACACCGACGTGGTCACCGAGGGCGACCTGTCGACGTGGACCGTGGACCCGTTCGGCGGGGAGATCCGCGACGGGCGGCTGTGGGGGCGCGGCAGCGCGGACATGAAGTCGGGCCTGGCCGCCACCCTCTACGCCACGCGTGCCCTGCAGCTGGCCGGGCCGTTCCCCGGCCGGATCAAGGTGTGCGCGCTGGCCGACGAGGAGGGCCTGATGCTCGGCGCCCACCACTTCGTCGCCTCCGGCCTGGCCGCCGACGTGGACGGCGCCATCGTGGCCGAGCCCGAGGCCGGGGAGATCTGCGCGGTGGCCAAGGGCGCGCTGCGGCTGCGGGTCGACTTCACCGGCAAGATGGCGCACGGCGCGATGCCGCAGCACGGCCGCAACCCCGTACAGGCGGTCGGGGCGCTGCTGGTGGCGCTGCGGGCGCTGGAGACCGAGCTGCAGGGGCGGTACCCCGCGCACGAGCACCTCGGGGAGGTGTACGTGACGCCGACCGTGGTGCGGGCCGGGACCGAGGAGCAGGTGAACGTCATCCCGGCGACCGCGTCGGTCTTCATCGACGTGCGGACGATCCCCGGTGTGGAGCACAAGCCGGTGGCCGAGCGGGTGGCCGCGCTGGCGGCCTTCGAGGGGATCGCGGCGGAGGTGTCCATCCTGGTGGACCGGCCGCCGGTGGACGTACCCGTCTCCGACCCCGTGGTGGTCGCTTTGGCCCTTGCGCACCAGCACGTGACGGGCGCCGCGCCCGTGTACGGCGGCGTGCCCGGGTCCACGGACGGCACTGTGCTGACGCACTGGGGCGGGATCCCGTCGGTGGTGTACGGGCCGGGCGGCAAGTGGATCGCGCACCAGGCGGACGAGTATGTCGAGGTGGCGGAGATCGTGCGGTGCACTCGCGTGTTCGCCGAGGCGGCCCGGCGCTTCCTGACCCGGTCCTTGTCATGACGGCCGAGTCGGGCCCGGTTCGTGTGGCTGCCGGGGCTCAGCCGAGCGTTGTCATGACGGCCGGGGCGACGAACTCGCTGGTGGACGTCGCCGGGCTGCGGGTCGGGCACGCGCAGCGGGTGGGCGGCGGTTATCGCACGGGGACCACCGTCGTGCTCGCGCCGCCCGGCGGCATGGTGGCCGGGGTGGACGTGCGGGGAGCCGCGCCGGGCACCCGGGAGACCGAACTCCTCGACCCGCGCAACCTGGTCGAGCGGGTGCACGCCATCGTCCTGACGGGCGGCAGCGCGTACGGGCTCAGCGCGGCCTGCGGGGTCATGGACCGGCTGGCGGACGCGGGGATCGGCTTCCCGGTGGAGGGCGGTGTGGTGCCGATCGTGCCCGCCGCCGTCATCTACGACCTGGGCCGTGGCGGCGCGTTCCGAGCCGTCCCGGACGGCTCACTGGGCGCCGAGGCGTACGACGCCGCCGCCCACTCCCACGGCCCGGACCCATGGACGTGCGGGTCGGTCGGAGCGGGCACCGGCGCCGTGGCGGGCGGGCTGGCCGGCGGCATCGGCACGGCCAGCGTCGTCCTGCCCTCCGGGGTCACCGTGGCCGCGATGGCGGTCGTCAACGCCGTCGGGTCCGTCCTGGACCCCACCGGCGGACGGCTGTCCGGCACCCGTTACGGGCTGCCCGGCGAGTTCGACCACCTCCGCGAGCCGGTCGAGGACGAGGTGGCGGCCTGGCCGGGCGCCACGGTGACGTCGTTCAACACGACGATCGGCGTGGTGGCCACCGATCTGACGCTCACCAAGGCACAGTGCGGCAAACTGGCCGGTGTGGCGCACGACGGGCTGGCCCGGGCGATCAGACCCGCCCACACCATGGTCGACGGCGACACCATCTTCGGCCTCTCCACCTGCGCCCTCCCCTTCCCCTTCCTCGGGACCACGACGCCGGGCAACCCCGAACCCGGCACCGTGGGCTTCGAAGGCGCTCCCGGGAGCTCCCGGGGCATTGAGGGCGCGGCCGGGAGCAGCCGGGGTTCCGAGGGCGCGGCCGGGAGCAGCCGGGGTTTCGAAGGCGCCGCTGGAAGCAGCCGGGGTCCTGAAGGCGCTGCCGGGCCGGTGCCTGTGGGTGCCGGGCGGAACGCGCCCGGTGCCGCGGGGCTGCATGACGTGCTGGCCGCCGGGGCTGATGTCTTCAGCCGGGCCGTAGCGCACGCCATGCTCGCCGCCACCGGCCGTGACGGCGCGCCCGCGTATCGAGACGTGTTTCCAAGCGCTTGGGGGAAGTAGCGTGACATTTCAGGACTGGCCGGGGAACTGGTCCAGAGACTGGCCTGGCGGGCTGCCCGTGGGTGACGGGTGGGTCGAGGTCGAGGACACCGCCGACGTGGTCTTCCCGTACGACGGCTCGGTGGTGACGGCCGCCCCCGTCGGCACCGCCGCGCTGGCCCGGCAGGCCGTCGAGGCCGCGCTGGCGGCCGCCCCCGCCATGGCCGCGCTCCCCTCGCACGCCCGCCGCGCCGCGCTCATGGCCGCCCATGACGCCCTCGCCGCACGGCGTACGGAGTTCGAGCGCCTGCTCGTACTCGAGACCGGGAAGCCGCTGGTCGACTGCCAGGTCGAGGTGGCGCGGACGCTCGTCACGCTCCTCACCGCCGCCGAGGAGGTGGCCCGGCTGCACGGCGAGACCGTGCCGCTGGACCTGCTGCCGTCGGGGGAGGGGCTGATCGGGTTCTGGACGCGGCGGCCGATCGGGGTGGTGGTCGGGATCACCGGCTTCAACTACCCGCTGCTGCTGGCCGCGCACAAGATCGCCCCGGCGGTGGCGGCGGGCTGCCCGGTGATCGTCAAGCCCGCGCCCGCGACGCCGTTGGCGACGCTCTGGCTCGTTCATCTCCTTCGCGAGTCGGGCGCGCTGCCTCCCGCCGGGGTACAGCTCGTCACCGGCGACGTCCAGGTGGGCCGGACGCTGGTCGAGGACCGGCGGATCGGGGCCGTGTCGTTCACCGGCTCGGCGGCGGCCGGGCACGCCATCGCGAAGAGCGCGGCGCCCACCAAGGTACTGCTGGAGCTGGGCTCGAACGCCGCCCTCGTGGTGGCGGCCGACGCCGACCTGGAGGCCGCCGCCGCGGCGGTGGTGCGGGGCGGCTACTACGCCTCCGGGCAGGCGTGCATCTCGGTGCAGCGGGTGCTGGTGGAGGAGCCGGCGCGCGAGGAGTTCCTGTCGCTGCTGGCCGGACGCATGAAGGACGTGGTCGTGGGCGACCCCCGCGACCCGCGGACCCGGGTGGCGCCACTGATCGACCCAGCCGCGACCGAACGGGTGCTGGGCTGGGTACACGACTCGGGCGCGACGCTCGTCACCGGCGGCGGGCTCGACGGGCGGGCCATCGCGCCCACCGTGCTCGCCGACGTGCCCGACGGGGCCGCCGCCTGGGACGAGGAGATCTTCGGCCCGGTGGTGTGCGTACGCTCGGTGCCCGGCCTGGACGCCGCGTTCACCGCCGTCAACGCCTCGAGGTACGGCCTGCACGCCGCGGTGTTCACCCGCTCGCTGGCCACGGCCTTCGCCGCGATCGACCGGATCGAGGCGGGTGGCGTGGTGGTCAACGAGGTGCCGGGCTTCCGGGCGGACAACATGCCCTATGGCGGCGTCAAGGACTCGGGCGCCGGGAGAGAGGGTCCCCGGTTCGCGATCGAGGAGCTCACGGTCACCCGGATGGCGATCATTCGCCCTTGAGGGACGTAGAGATCCTCGGCATCGCGATGTCGGGACAGGGGTCAGAGTTCGTCGAGGATCTCGATGTCGTCCGCGGTGACCTCGCGGGCCACCCCGAACGCCGCTGTGGCCGCGGCGGTGCCGGGTAGTGCCTGGCGGGCCGCTCGCAGGCTGGCGGCCGAGTCCCAACGCCAGACGCCGACCCACGTCTCGTCGTCGAGGCGGCCGAGGCGTGCCTCGGTGAGGCCGGGGAGAGTATCCCTGACTGCGGAGACCAGGGTCGCGTGCCGAGCTCGAACCTGGTCGGCCTCGGCGGGATCGGCCTGGAAACGGGTGACGCTGATGACTGACATGGCTGGACCATTTCTCTAGAGTTGACTTCTAGCGACTGAATCTAGAGATAGACTCTAGCCATGAGCGATGTCAAGCGGCCGAACAAACGGGCGGAGAAGGCGAAGGAGACGCGCCAGCGCATCCGCACGGCGGCGTTGGAGCTGTTCGTGCAGGACGGATACGGTGCGACGAATCTGCAGGACGTCGCCGACAGGGCCGGGGTCGCGGTGCAGACGATCTACTTCGTCTTCGGCAACAAACGCGCCCTGCTGAAGGAACTTGTCGACGTGACGATCGCGGGTGATGACGAGCCGGTGGCCACGATGGACCGGCCCTGGTACACAGCGGCGTTGGCCGCCGACACGGCCCAGGACACGCTGCGCGCCTACGTCGCGGGCGCGACCGCGGTCCTGGAGCGGATCGCGCCGATCGGCAAGGTGCTGGAGGCGGCGGTCGCGAGCGACCCCGAGGTCGCGGCCCTGTGGCCGCACGACGTCGACCCGCGGTACGTCGTCCAGCAAGGGGCGGCCAAGGCGCTGACCGGCAAGCCGGGCGCACGGGCGGACCTGCCGGTGGAGGAGATCGCCGATGTGCTGTACGGGCTGCTCAGCCCGGAGCTGTACCTGCTGTTCGTCCAGGAGCGCGGCTGGTCACGTGAGCGCTGGGAGAGCTGGATCGGCGAGACCTTGCGCAGCCGACTCTGCCAGCCCTGACCTGGCGACGGACGGCCCTGACTTGGTGGTGCCGGTCCTGGCCGGGTGATGCGGGCCCCGCCCTGGTGATGCCGACCCCAGGGCGCTGGCCGCTCAGTTGGGTGGGTCGAAGCGTCCGTCTACAGCGGTCCAGCCGCCGTCCACGTACAGGACGGAGCCGGTGACGAAGCTCGCCGCGTCGCTCGCCAGGTAGACCACGGCGCCCGCCATCTCCTCCGCCTGCGCCCACCGGCCGAGCGCGCTCTTGGCGGCGTACGCGTCGTACCAGGAGGGATTGTCCTTGATCTGCCGGGTCAGCGGCGTCTCGACCACGCCCGGCGCGACCGCGTTGACCCGCACGCCGGACGGGCCGAACTCGGCGGCGGCGGTGCGCAGCAACTGCACCAGCCCCGCCTTGGTGGCGGAGTAGACGCCCTGGCCGGGTTCGGTCACCGACGCCCTGATCGACGCGAACCCGATGATCGACCCGCGCCCGCGCTCCACCATCCCCGCGCCGAACGCGCGGACCACGTCGAAGGAGGATCGCAGGTTGAGGCGTACGACCCGCTCGAACTCCTCGCCGGAGTAGTCGAGCAGTCGCTTGCGCACGTTCGTGGCGGCGGTGAACACCAGCACGTCGGCGGGCGCTTCGGCGGCGAGGGCCCGTACGGCCGCCGCGTCGAGGACATCGACCCCGCGCGAGGCCGCCCCGCCGCACCGTTTAGCGGTCTCCTCGGCGGCGGCGGGGTCCAGGTCCGCGCAGACCACCTCGGCGCCGTGCGCGGCCAGCGCCAGCGCCGACTCCCGCCCGATCCCGCTTCCCGACCCGATCACCACGGCGCGCCGCCCATCCAGGCGGAACAACGCTTCGTATGCCGTCATGGCGGCCAGCCTAGCGACTGGTCTGACCAGTGCACCAGGTCTGCCCCTGAGATGGTGTCGGCGATTCCCAGGGACAGGTCAGGGGTGATCACCGATGATGCGGGCCGGGGCGGCGCGGCATCGTGGTGGCATGATCTCCACCGACACCCCTGCGCACAGCCCCACGCACAGCCTCATGAGCAGCGTCGCCAGGGCCTCCTTCACCGCCGGACCCGCCGCCTTCCTCGGTGGCTGGCTCCTCATGCGTCCCATCGGCGGCGATCTCGTGCCCGGTCCGTGGTGGACGGCCGCGCATGCCGTGTGGTTGCTCGGGTTCCTGCTGTTCGGCGTCATGGTGCTGGAGCTGCGGCGGATGGCGGCGCCCACGACCGGCGGGCAGAAGGCGGCCGTGTGGGCGGCGACGGGGGTGGCGCTGTTCAGCGTCGTGGCCAACGTGGCGCAGCTCGTCATCGACCTGGTGGCCGGGTTCACCTCGGCGGACGGGGCGGCGATGCGGGCGGTGTTCGACCAGGTGCAGGGGTATCCCGGGGTGGAGCTGGTCGTGTACTCGGTGGGCGCCCAGCTGTTCTTCGTGGCCCTGCTGGTGCTGGCCGGGATCATGGCGGTGCTGCACCGGGTCACCTCGCTCAGCGCCGTGGTCGTCGCGGCCGGGGTCGTGGTGCTGGCCGTGGCGATGCTCGGTGTCGGCCGTGACTCGGCGCTGGTCGCGGTGGGGATGGCCGTGCTGTGGCTGGGGGCGCTGCTGCTCGGCCGCGGACCCGGCACACCGGCGCTCAGCGCCTAGAAGACCACTGAAGATCTTGTGGGCCAAGGACCAGGGCGCGGAGCGCGTGGACGCGGCCGTCCTCATCCGCCCCGACGGGTACGTCGCCTGGGTCGCCCGGAGCGGTCGGACGGATCTGACGCGCTCCGGGCGGCCCTCACGACCTGGCTCGGCCCGGAGCGGTGATCAGGTGGCCTTGCCGCGGGCGAGGTAGAGCTTCATGTCGGTGAAGTCGACGGTGATGTTGTAGGGCTTCCAGAAGCAGTGGGAGAACCAGCCCATCGCGTCGAACCCCGTCCCGAACGGCCACGGCACGTTCATCGCCGAGTTCGGGTTCGTGTAGCAGTAGACCTCCTTGGCGACGGCGTCGCCGAGGCGGATCTCCTTCGGGTAGCAGGGGTAGACGACGGCCGGGTGGCTGCTGCCGAAGGTGCCGATCTCGCGGTCGTAGTCGGCGCGGATCCCCAGCTCCTCGCCTGTCTTCCCGCGCAGGCCGGCGGCGATCTCGCTGGTCCCGCCGAAGTTCACGCCCACCACCCCGGTGCGGGAGCCGGCGCTGCCGGTGAAGCTGCCCACGCTGTGCAGGTACTGCTCGCGGGCCAGCCACAGCGGCAGGGCCTTGGCGCCCGCGCGCGCCTTCCTGGCCGCTTCGGCGGTTCTGCGGCGCAGGATCAGCGACCGGCCCGCGTAGTCGAAGGTGGTCAGCAGGTGGTAGAAGACCCACGTGCCGATCAGCCCGTCGTTGTCGGTGTCGACGTCCTCGCCCGACTCCGTCGTCGACCAGCCCACGGGCACGTTGCGCAGCTCGATGCCGCCCAGCTTGAGGGATTCCAGCACGCCGTAGTACGCCCAGACGGTGCCGTTCTCGTACTCGATCTGCTGGCTGGCGACGGGGTTCAGCCCGGCCTCCTTGGCCACCGACCCCCGCAGGCTCAGACTCGGGGCGCCGGTATAGAACATGAAGCGTTTGGCCGGCCCGCCGTTGACCGAGCCCTCCACCAGCGGGATCGGGTCCATCTGCTGGATCGGCAGCCGCGCGGAGTCGCCGTGGATCTGGTACGCCTCGCCGCTGACCGCCGCGAACCACTTGGCGGAGCTGTCCTCGCCGGCCGCCTTCCAGTGCGGTGCGGAGAGGGCTAGTTTGTCCTGCCGGATGTAGCAGTCGCCCAGGTAGGAGTTGGTCTCCTTGTCGTCGGGGGCCAGCGTGAGGGCCAGCTTGAAGTACTTCTCGGCCTCGGGGAACCGGTTGGACAGCAGCGCCACGTAGCCGCGCTGCCGGGCCGCGTGCAGGTTCTTCGGGTCCGCTTTCAGAATCTCCTCGTACGCGCGGGCGGCCTGCTCGAACTTCCCGGCCTTGAACAGCGCGTCCGCGTCACCGCCGGCGGCCAGCGCCGTGGCCGCCCCGCCCAGCAGCGGGGCCGTCGCTGCCGCGCCGGCCAGCACCGCGGCGCCCCGCAACACCGAACGCCTGTCCCATCCTCCGTCGTCAGCCAACGCCGTCTCCCTTTCGTGATCACATCGCCGGAACGCCCTCCACTGTCGGCCATCGGTGTCCTCACCTCGTGCGCGCCGCGTCATGGTCGTGTCACGGCCGCGACCGGGCGGCCCGTTGTGATGGTGCGCGGTGACGGCGGGCAGTGGTCGCGCGCGAGCCGTTCAACCGTGGACTCCGGCTCGGCGGAGTTCGTGGTCGTCGACTGGAGCTGGGACAAGATCCTCAGTGGTCTTCTAGCTCCGTTTTCCGCAGGTGTGTGATCGTCAGCGGAGGTCTCGAGGGTCGGCGCCGGGGACGGACGGGCCTTCGATCTCTCAGCATGAGTTGTCCGACCGGTTCAGATCACGCGGACCGGTTCACGCTTTCCTTTTGCCGGACGTACCAGGTGACGATCCACAGGACCAGGCCGATCGCCAGCAGTACACCCGCGATCTGGTACTGGCCGGCCGGACGCCCGGAGGACCATGGCAGCACCAGGTAGAGGCACGTGAACGCGCCCACCACGGGCAGGATTCGGCCCGCCTTGAAGTGCTTCTCGGGCACCCGGTCCTTGCGCAGGACGAGCACGGACAGGTTGACGAGCGCGAACACCGCGAGCAGGAGCAGTGACGTCGTCCCGCCCAGCAGGGCCACGACCGGGCTCTCCGGGTCCAGCGAGACGAAGGTGATGAGACCGCCCGCGATGGCGGTGGTGAAAAGGATCGCCGCCTGCGGCGTGCGGCGCGTGGAGTGCACCTTCGACAGGAAGGCCGGCAGCACGCCCTGCCTGCCCATCCCGTAGAGCAGCCGGCTGGCCATCAGCATGTTGATCAGCGCCGAGTTGGCGACGGCGAACATCGAGATGAACGGCAGCAGGTCGGCGATCGGGAAGCCGGGGGCCGCGGTCTGCACCACCAGCGACAGCGGCGTCTCGCTGTCGGCGAGCTTTCCGACGGGGACCACGGCGACGGCGCAGATGGAGACGAGCACGTAGATCAGACCCGTGATCCCGAGACCGGTGAGCATCATGCGGGGGAAGATCCGGGCCGGGTTCTTCGTCTCCTCCGCCATGTTGACCGAGTCCTCGAACCCGACCATCGCGAAGAACGCCAGCGACGTGGCGGCGCTGACCGCCAGGAACACACTCTTGTCCTCGGGGGTCTCGAAGGCGACGACGCGGGAGAAGTCCGCGTGCCCGCCGGAGATGAAGTACAGGCTGATCACGATGACGAGCAGCAGTCCCGAGAGCTCGATCGCGGTGAGCACAACGTTGATCTTGACGCTCTCGCCGACGCCGCGCAGGTTGACCGCCAGGACCAGGAGCATGAAAGCCAGAGCGATCATAAGGATGACGCCGTTGCCGGCGTCGAGCCCGAATCCGGTGCTGAGGTTCGCGGCGAAGGCCCGCGAGGCGGCGGAGGCCGAGGTGATGCCGGAGCACATCACGGCGAAGCACACCATGAAGGTCAGGATGTGCGTGCCGAACGCCTTGTGCACGTAGAGCGCGGCTCCGGCGGCCTGCGGATATTTGGTGACCAGCTCCAGGTACGAGCACGCAGTGATCAACGCGACGAAGAAGGCGATGGCGAAGGGCAGCCAGGCGGCGCCACCCACCTCGCCCGCGACCTGGCCGGTCAGCGCGTAGATGCCGGTTCCGAGAATGTCGCCGATGATGAACAGCAGCAACAGCCCCGGGCCCATCACCTGCTTCAGGCTGGGCTGCTCGCCGCTGTTCGTCGCGAGATGGCCGGGTGGACTGGTATGTGCCACAGGGGGATTCCTTATCGTGCGGCCGCTGTAGTAGGTGATCACGTACCCCACCCGGCCCGCGGATACTCCGGCCCACGGCGGAGCCGGCGACGCCACGCTGGAGATGCCCCCATCACGGCCTAGCGCTTCGGGCGGGCCACCCAGTCTGATCTGAGCAGTTCGTACTCCACCTCGCCCTGATCGGATCCGTCGATGACGTCCGGCCAGTCCTGGAAGAACGTCCGTACGAAGCGCAGCCCGCACTTCTCCATCACCCGCCGGGAGCCGCGGTGCACCGACATCGCCAGGGCGAAGACCCGGCGGACGCCCAGCTCGGCGAACGCCTTGTCGATGAGGGCCAGTGAGCCCTCCGTGGCGTAGCCCTTGCCCCAGCACGACTTGCGCAGCCGGTAGCCCAGCTCGAGCTCGTCTTCGGGGCCGCCCTTCGGCGGCCGCAGGAGGAACCAGCCCAGGAACCCGCCTGTCTCCCGCTCGACGGCGGCGAAGAAGTGGCCGCTGCTGATGAAGATGGGCAGCGACTCGCCGACGATCACCTCGCGCGGGGTGGCCTTGCCGCCGTTGAGGTAGCGCATCACGTCGGGGTCGTTGTGCAGCTCGACGAGGTCGTCGGCGTCGGCCGCGGTGAAGCGGCGCAGGGTCAGGCGGTCGGTCTCCAGGTAGATGTGCACGCGCACACGCTAGCCACCGGGGCCGCGGCTCCTCGACCGATTTTTTCCGGCTACCGCGCCGTCCGAGCAGGGCTTCCCAAGCGGGCCGCCGGACTCGCCTGGGTCTCCATGGTCGTGCCTTCGGACGAGGACCTCGACCGCCCGTTCGCGGGCTGTGACGGCATCGCCTACGAGTTCGGAGAGGTCTTTCCTGGCCGGCTCGCCGAAGAGAGCGCGCCGTCCGGATAGAGCGTGAGCGTGTCGTCCCGAATACAGCGTGAGCTGCCGTCCTGGCCCTGGCCGCCGCTCGCGTTGTTCGTCAGCGTGCCCGAAAACCGACGGCAGCGTGCCCGAAAGCCGACAGCGCACGTTTTCCGGTTGTGCCAGAACATAAGTCCGGACATTTGCCGAGGTTGGGGTCCCATGTCGGATCCGATTTGACGGTGAGTGATGAAGTGTGGTCGTCTCGTGACTTATGTTTCTGATGGGTTGATTGAGACCGCTTCGGGGGTAACTGTTCCGTGCGGTATCCATGGCACGCCTTGGGGCGCGTGCTCGTTTCCGCTTCCATGATCAGCGCGACCCTGGTGGTCGTGCCTGTCACCGCGCACGCGGCAGCGCCGTCGTACGAGCGGCCGTACGGCAAACAGGTGGCCGAGCCCAAGATCCGCCCGGTGCCCGCCGTACGACAGCCGGCGCCCGCGGCCGTGAACGTGCCGATGGAGGCGTCGCTGGCCCGCAGGGACGCGGGCTCGGAGGCCGTCGGCCCGCAGGCGCCGGAGGTGACGACGCCCGCCGGACCCACGCTGGTCAACGAGATCACCGCCGAGGCGGCCAAGCGCGTCGGCGCGCGCCGGCCCGATCCCAAGCGGTTGCTGCCCGACACCGGTCAGGCGGCCACGCTGGCGGTGAAGAACCCGGTCGCCGGGCTGTTCGACCGGCTCGGGGCCCAGAAGGTCGTGTCCGCGCTGACCTACCGGCTCTGCGTGGAGAGCGAGGACGTACCGGTGTCCTGCTCGGTCACCCGCCCGGTGGGCGTGCCCGCCGCCGCCGACGTGACCGGGGACAGCATGCCCGACCTGGCCGCCGACCTGGTGCCCACGGCCAGTCCCAAGGACTCCTCCGTCGGGCTCGGCTTCGCGGTCAGGCGGCTGCCCGGCGCCGAGACGAACCTCAAGGCGCAGGTCTGGGCGGAGTACGACGGCCGGGTGTCGGTCGGTTTCGACGGGCTGCACCGGGGCGCGTCGCTGTCCGGCTCCGACTGGGGCACCTTCACCGTCGACCTCACGGGCAAGCGGGTGAAGGCGAGCGTCGAGCGAACCGATCCCGGCGCGTCGGCCGCGATCGTGGCCGGGCTGACCGGCCGCAGCGTGGTGAGCCTGCGCCAGACGCCCGCCACCGAGAAGCTCGCGGTCGACGTGGACCTCGACTCGACCACCCTGGACGTGACCAGCTCGGCCGCCGCCAGGCTGGACGCGCTGGCCGTCAGCGGAAGTCGCTACACCCAGGCGACGCTGGACAAGATGCCGACCAAGGCCAAGATCGGGCTGATCCGGGGCAAGGACGGCGCCCGGATCCGCTTCAGCAGCACGACCTCGATCCGCCGGGCCGAGCTGCACAACTACGTCTACGCCGACGGCGCCCTCGCCAGGGCGGCGAGCGTCGAGGTGCGCGGCGCCCCGCCGTCCATGACGGCCGCCTACACCGCCACGAACGGCAAGCAGATCCTGACCGTCGACTCGGGCCACCCGCGGGCCGGGTCGGCCAAGCTGCTCTACTTCGACCGGGCCGCCGCCAAGACCGTCCTGCGGGCCGAGCTCAGCGGGCTGCCCGCCAAGGTACGCCTGGTCAACGACCTGGCCGAGCACCGCGTGACGCACACCACCAGCTCGAAGATCGGCAGGTTCGCGGTCGTGCTGCAGCGCGACGGAGGCGCCGTCTCCAGCCCGCGCGGCAGCCACGTCACGATGATCAAAAACGGTGACGCCGTCGGCGTGTCCGGGCTGCTGACCGGTCTGTCCGGATTCGACGTCACGTACGGCGCCGCGCCCCACGCCCAGCTGGAGGTCGGCGCCAGCGGCCGGTCCTTCCTCGGCGCGGCCAGCATCGACGGCACCCGCCTGGCCAGGCTGGAGATCTCCAACACGCCCGCCAAGATAGACGTGACCCTCGACCCGGCCGCGCGCAAGGTCGTCTACCAGGCCAGCGGCGTGATCGACAAGATCAGGGCCGCCTACACCGACACCCGGTCGGGGCCCACGGTCGACGGCACCATCCAGGGCGTGCACGACGACGTCAAGGCCAGTTGGGAGCTGGGGGAGCGCTCGACGGTCGACATCGCCTCCTCCTCCACGCTGGGCAAGGTACGGATCTACGCCAACAAGGCGTACGTCACCAAGCCCCAGGGCGAGGACATCCAGGCCGAGGTGGCGGGGGTGCGCAAGCACGTCCAGCTGGTGGCCGACACCGCCGCCAAGACGCTGACCTGGACCTCGGACGGCCCGGTGCGCTCGGTCTCCGCGCTGGCCCGCGCGAACGTGGCGGGCCGCTACATCACCGCCGCCGCCGAGGTGACCGGCGTGCCCGCCCGCTTCGACGCGGCCTGGAGCGGCGCGGGCTACCGCTTCCGCGGGCTGTCGGGCCCGGTCGGCTCGGCGGCCGTGGCGTTCGCCAACCACGACGGCGCCAAGGCGCCCACCGGGCCGCACCTGTCGGCCCACTACGACGAGGCCACCGGCGACCTCGACGCGAGTGTGCGGGTCAAGGGCCTGCGCACGGTCGAGTTCAGCCCGGGGGACCAGGGCTTCACCGCCGACTTCAAGGCGGCCCGGCAGACCCTCGCCCTGGACACCGACGTCACCCGGGGCGACCTGCGCTTCGGCCTGCTCGGCAGGCTCGGCCCGCTGCCCGGCCGTCTGGCGGTCACGTCGGCCGGGGGCGCGCTCACGTACTCAGGGTCCCGGCTCGACGTGACGGCCCGCGCCTGGCTCGGCAAGGCGGGCGCGCTCAAGAACATGGCGGCCGCACCGGCCGTGCCCGGCGGCATCTCGCTGGTGGACGGCGGCTGCGTCGCCGGGTCCGCCGGTTGCGGGCAGGGCGCCTTCTGTACGGAGCGCGGCTGCTTCGGCGTCCAGGGCTACCTCGACGTGTCGGGCCTGCCGGACCAGGTCACGGTGGATCTGGCCAAGAAGGCGTTCACCTTCGCCGGATTCGCGCCCAAGCGCCGCTCGCTGGGCATCTACCTGGCCAGTACGATCCTGGCGCCGGTGCCGATCAAGGCGCGAGCCACGCTCACCGGACTGCCCTCCAAGATCACCAGCATGTCCGTCGGCCCGTTCGACGTGACGCAGGGCAACGCCGTACAGGCGAACTACCGGATCGAGCCCGCCGCGACGCTGGGCTCGCTCGACCTGCTGGCCGAGGCGGGGAACCTGCGGGGTCACGTGGCCATCGACCCGGTCCCGGCGGCTGTCGCCGTACAGGGCAGCTATGGCGCGCAGACCCGCATCCGCGTGACGAACTCCGCGGCCGTCAAGCGCCTCAGCGCGAAGGTCACCGTGGACGGGACGGGCACCGGCGAGCTGCGCTTCGGCGACGTGCCGGCCCGATTCGGCGTGGACGCGGACGCCTCCGGCGCGAACCTGCGGATGCCCACGCTCACCTACAAGGCGCTGGGCGGCGTCAACACGCTCGACGGCCACCTCGGCGTGGAAGGCGGGCTGATCGACCGGACGGGGCGGCTCGGCGACGTGTCGCTCGACGTCACCGACCTGGCCGCCGACACCACCGTGCGGCTGAACCCGGACCAGTCGCTCGACCTGGTGTCCCGGCCGGTGCCGACAGGACGGGTGCAGGTGCGCGGCGGGCTGACCGTCGACCCGGTCGCCCGGCAGCGCATCGCGGTCAGCAAGGAGATCCCGTACACCACCGGCTTCCTCTCCTACCAGGTCGGCGGCGAGTTCGGGCTCGGCAAGAGCACGATCAAGGACCTGTCGCTGGACATCCGCCGCATGGCGTGGCTGCGGATCAGACCGGGCAAGATCCCGTTCGGGATGAAGGCGCCGCCCGCGCTGGGCTACATCGCCCCCGGCTTCGAGGGGAACTACGGCCGCCTCGCCCTCGCCGCGAGCGGGGTCAGCCTGCGCCCCGACGTCAACGTGAACGTCAAGCTGAGCCGCAAGCTCGGCAACGACATCTTCCACGACACGGTCCGCATCGGCCCGGTGACCTCCCTCGCCCTGCGCCGCTACGACCAGCGGATGCGCCGCATCGGCGCCAAGCAGGCGATCAGCGCGGTGGGCGTGCAGCTGGCCTGCCTGACCGTCGACGCCAAACCGGGCTTCGCCGCCAACGGCACGAACTCGATCACGCTGCGCGGCGCGGACGGTCCGCAGATGGTGTCGCTGCTCGACCCCGGCGGCCAGGTGCCCGACTACGCGGTGGACCTGCTGACGCACTTCATGTCGCCGTTCCCCGGCGCCGAGTGGAAGGTGGCGGGGACCAGGGTCGGACATTGCGCCACGGGCAGCCCCAAGGCCTGAGCCGTCAGCGGGGGCCCAGGTAGCCGGGTGGCGGGCCCTCGCCGTCGTAGGTCCGCACCGGGCGGCCCGCCAGGAAGGCGCGCAGGACGTTCAGGTAGGGCTTGCCCCGGTACGAGCCGGCCGCCACGTAGGCGAGCTCGGCCCGGGGGAGGGCGGCGCGGTAGTCGGCGGCGGCCGACCAGGTCCGGCGGTCGTGGACGCCCTTGACGATCAGGGCGGGCACGGCCGATGCCGCCAGGCTCTGGCGCAGGCCGTCCGGGGCGGCGCGCTGGGCCAGGCCGGCGTAGCCGCTGCCGTAGGCGGCCTCCACCTCGCGGTCTCCGGCGAAGGCGTGCGCGGCCTGGGGGTCGGCCCGCAGGAGCGTGTAGACCGCGAGGAGCCGCGGCGACGGCGGGGGGGTGAGGCCGAGGAGGGAGGCCGCCTGCGAGGCCAACGGGGAGGCCGTCGCCGGAGGGCCGACGGGTGCCGCCGAGGGGTTGAGCGGCAAGGGGGAGGCGGCCTCCTGGCCGTCGAGCGGGGCCGGGGAGGTGAGGACGGCCTTGGCCACCTGATCCGGGTGCTCCGCCAGGTAGGCGGCGGCCAGCCGGGCACCGTAGTCCTGGCCGATCAGGATCAGCCGCCGGGCGCCGATCTCCTGCCGTACCGCCTCCAGGTCGGCCACGTCGCGGGGCAGGCCGTACCCTCGCGGGTCCGCCAGCCGCGCCGACCGGCCCGCGCCCAGCTGGTCGTAGGCGTACACGGTGTAGCCGTCGGCGCTCAGCCCGGCCAGGAACGCCGAGTCGCCCGCCAGGTCGGCCGCGCCCGGCCCGCCGTGCAGGAACACCACCGGATCCGGCCGCGTGGCCCGCTTGGGGGCCACCCGTACGTAGGCCAGCTCGGAACCCGTCGCCAGCCGCCACTCCCGCTGCCCGGCCACGGCGGGCAGCGGGGCGGAGGCGTCCGGCGGGGCGTGCAGGGTGGCGGCCGTGACCTGCCAGACCACGGCGGCCTCCACCGACAGGATGACCAGGGCCCGCAGCCAGCGCCCCCAGACCGGGCGCGGTCTCGGCACGCACAGCAGCAGGCCGAGGAAGAGCACCGACGCGAACACCGCGAGCCCCGTGACGGCGAAGACGTCCGGCGGGGCGCCGATCGTCGCCATGCCGGCCAGCGCCGCCAGGCCCGCGATCGGCGACAGCGCCAGGATCGCGAGTCCTGTCAGCAGCCGACCGGCCCGTCTGGCGAGAGCACGCACAGGGCGAAACTATCCCAAACCGCCCGTACGGGCAGCCGAAACCGCTAACGGCACCCCAGATCAGGAGAGCGAGTGGCCCAGCCGGAGCCGGAGGTGGCCGTCGCGTGGCGCCATCTCCCGCACCGCCCACAGCCGCTCCTGCACGACGGTGCCCCGGCCGGTCACGTATCCGCCCACCCGGAGCACCGGACGCCCGGTGTCGTCGGTCAGGAGCCGCGCCCGCGACTCCGCGTCGTCGTCGCCGAACACCAGCAGGAAGTCGACCGGATCGGCCGGCGCGTCGAGGATGAGGCCGGGGGAGAGGTGGGTTTCCGGGATCCTGATCACGTGATAGTTCACCCGGATGCCTCTACCCCGGCCGCGCGGTTTCAGTTGTTGTTGAGGAACTGCTGGGCGAGCGTCCTGCCCAGGGTGGTGGCCTGGGTGTGGTTCTCGATGGTCGAGACCTTGGTGCCCGAGCCGGTGAACACGATGTACGTCACGCCGCTGTCGGTGCCGCCGTTGCTCGGGTCCGGGTTGATGCCGAGGTCGGCGGCCGTACGGTAGGACGCCTCACCGATGATGCCCGTCGGCCCGGTGTCACCCATGACGGCGTACTCCACTTGGCCGTTGTAGACGATCGCCACCACCGTCCCGCAGCCGATGCCCTTGGTCCGGTAGTCCCAGATGCTGCTGGCGCTGGGCACCACCATGTAGGCGAGCTGCGCCGCGTTGAGCGGCCCGCCGGAGCTGGTCTGGCAGAACGTCTCGTTCTGGAAGCAGCAGTCGGTGTCCTCGTTGCACTGCGTCGTGCGTACGCCGTCGCAGTCGATGTCCATGTCTCCCTTCCAGAACACCGCGCCGGTCTTCTCGCACACCGCCACCGTCGAAGTGCTGACGTCGGAGTCGGTCTTGTACTTGCCGTTGGAGATCTGGCTGCACGCCGTGACCTTGGCCAGCAGCTGGTCGGCCGTGGGCCCGGTGGTGCCGCCGGTGGCGGTGCCGGTGACCGTGGCGCTGTGGCCGGACTCGTTGCCCGCCGAGTCGACGGCGGTGACCGTGTAGCTGTGGGTGGAGCCGGAGGTCAGGCCGCTGATCGTGGCGCTGGCCGTAGGCGAGGTGGCCACGACGGTGGTGCCCTCGTAGACCTTGTAGCCGGTCACGCCGACGTTGTCCGTGGAGTCGTTCCAGGCCAGCGAGATGCTGCTGGCCGAGGTGCCGGTCACGCGGGGGCTGGCGGGCACGCTCGGCGCCTGGCCGTCCGGGCCGCCGGAGCCGCTGACGGACAGCCGGTCCACGTTCGGGCCGCCGTTGGCGGAGGTGCCGGTCGCGCGGATGGTGTTGACGCCGGCGTTCAGGGTGACGGTGACCTGGCCGTCGGCCCAGGTGTCCCAGTTGCCGGTGCTGGCGAAGTTCACTCCGGCGGCGGCCACGGAGCCGTTGACCGCGATGTCCATCGGCCTCGTCGCCGTGGTGCCGTTGGCGTAGCGGAAGGTCAGGGTGTGGGTGCCCGCGTCGGCCACGCTGACGCTCCACTCGATGTACCCGCCGACGGCGTTGACGTAGTCGACGAAGCCGGTGCCGGTGTAGCCGGTGTGGTTGGTCGCCACGCTGGCCTCCGACAGGGTGGCCGCCTCCGCCTGGTACTCGTTGGCGGGGGCGTCGGCGACCGTGGCCTCCAGGTAGTCGAGGTTCGGGTTGCCGCCCGCGTTCGTCGAGGTGACGCGGATCGTGTTGTCACCCGCGTTCAGCGTCGCGGTGAGCGTGGAGGTGGCCCAGGTGTTCCAGTTGGCGGTGGTGCCGAAGGAGCGGCCGGCCGAGACGACGGTGCCGTTCACCGAGACGTCGGCGGTGCGGGCCGAAGTGGTGCCGTTGGAGTAGCGGATGGCCAGCGTCGCGGTGCCGGCCGCGGGGGCGTTGACCGTCCACTCGGTGTACGGGCCCACGACGTTGTCGCCGTTGACGAAGCCGGTGCCGGAGAAGCCGGTGTGGTTGGCCTCGACGACGCCCTGGACGACGGTGGCGTTCTCGGCCTCGTAGCGGACCGTGGCCGCCCGCGCGGGCAGAGCGGTCAGGGTGGCGGCCAGGAGAGTGAGGAGGGGGAGCAGGATCAGCGGGCGTAAGCGCAAGCGAGCCCGAGCTGGAGAGTGCACGGCTGGCCCTTCTGCCGAATTCGTTAGGAAGGCTTCCTAACAACTGGAGATGGGACCACTCCGTCAAAGCCCAGTCAACCCCGTAGAGGGGCCCAAATAGCGCGAACACCAACAGATGCGATGAAATGGCTCCACCCTCTACGAAGGTTGGAGACCTACGTGGCCCTGTTCGACCTGCCGCTTGAGCAGCTCCGTTCCTACCTCCCTGACCGCGACGAGCCCGCCGACTTCGACGACTTCTGGACGCGCACGCTCGCGGAGGCACGCGAGTTCGACGCGGCGGCGGAGTTCACTCCGTACGACCTGCCGCTCGACTCGGTCGAGGTGTACGACGTCTCGTTCGCGGGCTGGGGCGGCCATCGGATCAACGGCTGGTTCCTCGTGCCGCGCGATGCGGAGGGGCCGGTGCCGTGTGTGCTGCACTACATCGGCTACAGCGGCGGCCGCGGCTTCCCGCACCACCACCTGACCTGGCCCGCCGCGGGTTACGCGGTGTTCGTGATGGAGACCCGGGGTCACGGCGGCGCCAGCCCGGGCAGCCCCGGCGTGACCGGCGACCCGTACGGTGGCGACCATGCCCAGGCCCCCGGCATGATGACCCGCGGCATCCTCAACCCCGACCAGTACTACTACCGGCGGGTCTTCACCGACGCGGTCCGCGCGGTCGACGTGGCCGCCGCGCACCCGGCCGTGGACGCCTCGCGGATCGTCGCCTCGGGCGGCAGCCAGGGTGGCGGCATCGCGCAGGCGACCGCCGCACTGCACCCGGCGATCAAGGCGGCGCTGATCGACGTGCCGTTCCTGACACACTTCCGCCGGGCCGTGGAGATCACCGACCGGGACCCGTACCAGGAGATCGTCCGGTTCCTGTCCACCCGGCGGGAGAGTGCCGACCAGGTGTTCCGCACGCTGTCGTACTTCGACGGCGTGAACTTCGCCGCCCGCGGGCAGGTGCCCGCGCTCTACTCGGTGGCGCTCATGGACCAGATCTGCCCGCCGTCCACGGTCTTCGCCGCCTACAACCACTGGCGCGGGCCGAAGGAGATCAGCGTCTGGCCGTGGAACGGCCACGAGGGCGGCGGCGGCTTCCAGAACGAGGAGCAGATCCGCTACCTGCACAAGCTGTTCGCCGGCGCCTGACCGGTACAGCCTGACGAACCACTGGTCCGGTACGGCCCGACGAAAGGTGCGTACCGGACCGGTGGTGGTCCGTTTCAGCCGGCCTGGCCGCTCGCCAGGCCGATATGGCCCGTCTAGACGGGCTGGTCGGTCACCAGGAAGGACACGGAGCCCTGGTCGTCCGCTCCCGCGTCCAGAGACTTGTCCTCCAGGACGGTCGCGGCCACCGGGTCGAGGTACACCCGCGCGCCCTCGGCCTCGACGACTTCGTCGGCCGGCTCCGGCGCGGTGGCCAGGGAAAGGGTCAGCGAGCTCGAGCCCTCGCCCTGGGACGAGATGCGGATACCGCTCTGCGCAGGCTCGGGCGCGGCCGCGGTCAAGTCGCGAATCGCCTGGGCTGCGTTGTTTGTCAGGGTGAGCACTACGGCTCCTCCTCACGATCGACGTACATGAACTGCCTGCCCTTCCCTCATTGGGCCGGTCAAACCTCCTGACTCGAATTCTTTGCCAGGCATTCTTGCCCGCTCGCGGGAATCATCTCGGGTATGGAGTTCGACGAGTACCGCGAGGCCATGGTCGCCCAGCTGCTCGAACGCGGGGAGGTGAGCGAGCGGGTCGCGGAGGCGTTCCGGCTGGTCCCGAGGCATCGGTTCCTGCCGGACTTCGACCCGGAGGCGGCCTACCGGGACGAGCCCATCGTCACCAAACGCGACGCGGAGGGCCGGCCGATCAGTTCCTCCTCACAGCCCGCGATCATGGGCATCATGCTCGACCAGCTCGACGTCCGGCCCGGCCACCGGGTGCTGGAGATCGGCGCGGGCACCGGCTACAACGCCGCCCTGCTCGCCCACCTGGCCGGGCCGGAGGGCCGGGTGGTCAGCGTCGACATCGACGCCGACGTGGTCGCGGCGGCGCGGCGGCATCTCGACGCCGCCGCCTATCCCGAGGTGAGCGTCGAGTGCGCCGACGGCGCGGCCGGCTTCCCGGAGGCGGCGCCGTACGACCGGGTGATCGCCACCGTCGGCGTGTGGGACCTGGCCCCGGCCTGGCTGGAGCAGCTGGCGCCCGGCGGCCGGCTCGTGGTGCCGCTGGACCTGCGCGGCGTGCAGGTGTCCGTGGCCATGGAGGACGCCGGCGACCACTGGTCCAGCCGGTCGGTGGAGCCCTGCGGCTTCATGCGGATGCGCGGCCCCTCCGCCGGGCCCGAGGTCACGCTGATGCTGGACGGCGATGCCGACCTGGCGCTCACGCTGCCCGAGCCGCGCGAGGTGGGCGACGTCCTGGCGATGCTGGACGAGCCCGTCGCCGAGGTGGCCGCCGACGGTGTGGCGCCGCTGCCCCGCCTGTCGCTGATGGGCGGCGGGGTGGGCCTGTGGCTGGCGCTGCACGAGCCCCGCTGGGGATCCTTGGCCGGGCGGCTGCGGTGGGCACCGGTGACCAGCCGGGGCTACGGCATGACGGTGGGCATCGTCGGCCGGGACGGTCTGGCCGTACTGGCGGCCGAAGGGGAGCTGCGCGCCCGCGGGTACGGGCCCGGCGGTGCGGCGCTGGCGGCGGAGCTGATCGCGCACGTCCGGGCGTGGGACGCGGCGGGCCGCCCGGAAGCCTGCGACCTGCGCATCGACGCCTACCTCGGCCCGGCCCCGGAGGGCGCGGCCGTCATCGCCAAGCGGCACACCAGCCTGGTGCTCAGCTATGACTGAATATCCACCGGGCCGCCTAGCCGGTGAACAGCTCCATCGGGGCGCCCAGGGTGCGGGAGACCTCGTGGGCGGTGGCCGCGACCAGCGGGCCGAGCTCCTGGGCGTCCGCCACCGACAGCTCGTGGGTCAGCGTCGAGATGCTCACGCCGGCCACCACGTGCCCCATGTGGTCGAAGACGGCCGCGGCGACGCAGCGGATGCCCGCCTCGTTCTCCTCGTCGTCGATCGCGAAGCCGCACTCCCGTATCCGGGCCAGGTGGCGGCGGAGCGCGGCCTGCGTGGTGATCGTGGCGGGCGTGCGCCGGGTCAGCCCGGTGCGGCTGGCGATGCCGGCCACCTCGTCGTCGGACATGGCCGCGAGCATCGCCTTGCCGATCCCGCTGGAGTGCAGCCACAGCGACATGCCGACGCGCGAGGGCATCTGGTAGGGCTTGCGGCCCTCCAGCTTGGCGGCGTAGACGGCCTCGTCGCCGTTGAGCACGGCCAGGTGCACGGTGTAGCCGGTCTGGTCGTGCAGGCGCTGCAGCACCGGCGAGGCCTGGCGTACGGGATCGAAGCGGGCCAGCATCCGGCCGGCCAGCGTGAGGATCTTGGGACCCGGCAGGTAGCCGCCGGCGCCGTCGGGCCGGGCGAAGCCGTGCTCGGCCAGCGACTGCAGGATGCGGTGGGTCGTCGACTTGGGCAGGCCCGTCGCTGTCGCGATCTTGGTGACGCTCTCGTGCTCGGCGAGGGCCTCCAGCACCCAAAGCGCCTTGTCGATGGCGGTGCTCGGCCTGGGGTCCACCCGATCAAGCATACTCAGCGGGCCAGCCAGCCGCCGTCCACGACGAGCACGTGGCCGGTGACGTAGTCGGAGGCGCGCGAGGCGAGGAACACGGCCGCCCCCTCCAGGTCCGCGGGCTCGCCCCAGCGCCCGGCCGGGATCCGCGACCGGATCTCCCGCTCGCGCCCTGAATCCTCCCGCAGGGCCGTGGTGACGTCGGTGGCGATGTAGCCGGGGGCGATGGCGTTGACCTGCGCGCCCCGTGGCGCCCACTCGTTGGACAGCGCCTTGGTCAGCCCGGCCACCGCGTGCTTGGCCGCCGCGTAGGACGCCACGTTGATCCCGCCCTGGAACGACAGCAGCGACGCGATCGAGATGACCTTCGTGGTGCCGTGCTCCAGCAGCGCCTGGCTGAGCACGTACACGGCGTCCACGTCGACGGCCATCACCCGCCGCCAGTCGTCCAGGCTGGTCGAGCCCCGGCTGATCGTGCCCGCGTTGTTGACCAGGATGTCCACCTCGCCCTGGGCCAGGACCGGCTCCAGCGCGGGCCTGATCGCGGCCGGGTCGCCCAGGTCGAGGACGAGCTTGCGTACGTCTGCGCCGAGCGGCTTGACCTGGCGCTCGGTCTCGTCGAGGTCGTCGCGATGGCCGTGCAGGATCAGGTCGGCCCCGGCCCGCGCGAGGCCGACCGCGATCGCCCGGCCGATCCCCGACCGCGCCCCGGTGACCAGCGCCGTGCGGCCGGTGAGCGAGAACAGCTCCATCCGTCACCGCATCTCCGTGATCGCGACCTGGTCCATGTCGTCGAACGCCTGGTTCTCCCCGGCCATCGCCCACACGAACGCGTAGCTGCGCGTGCCGAACCCGCAGTGCACCGACCAGCTCGGCGAGATCACCGCCTGCTCGTTGGCCACGATCAGGTTGCGGGTCTCGTCGGGGCGGCCCATCAGGTGCACGATCCGCTCGTCGCTCGGCAGGTCGAAGTACAGGTAGACCTCGGTACGGCGGTCGTGGGTGTGGCACGGCATGGTGTTCCACATGCTGCCGGGCTCCAGCACGGTCACGCCCATGACGAGCTGGCAGCTGCGGATGCCGTCGAGGTGGATGTACTTGTAGATGGTCCGGTCGTTGGAGCCGTCGGCGCTGCCCAGCCGTACCGGATCCACGTCCTTCAGCCGCGCGTGCGTGGTCGGGAACGTCTCGTGCGCCGGGGCGGAGACCAGGTAGAACGTGCCGCGCTCGAACGTCACCTCGCGCGCGCCCCGGCCGACGTACAGGCAGTCCTTGGGGTCCAGCTCGTACGGCACGCCGTCGACCTCCACGGTGCCCGTCTCCCCGATGTTGATCACGCCCAGCTCGCGGCGCTCCAGGAAGTGCGCCGACCGCAGCGGGTCGAACGCCGCCAGCCGGGCCTTCCCGCTCGGCCTGACCCCGGCGACGACCATCCGGTCCTGGTGGGTGTAGACACCGTCCACCTCCGGCCCGAACAGGCCCTCGACGAGGTAACGGGCGCGGAGTTCCGCGGTGCCGAAATGGCGGATCTGGTCGGGTGCGGTGGGATGCCGTATTTCCATCTCTTCCCTCCGGTTGTTCGGCGTCCTACGATCCTAGACACGGAACACTGTTCTATCCAATGGAACGCCCACCCCCCGGAGGCGCGCGGTGTACCAGCAGAACTTCAACCCCACCGGCTCCCTATGGTTGTCCGCCCTTTTGGCCGCCCTGCCCCTGCTCGCGGTGCTGGTGCTGCTGGGCGTCTTCAAGTGGAAGGCGCACTGGGCGGGCATCTCCGGCCTGGTCGTCGGCTTCCTGATCGCGATCCTGCCCTTCGCGTACGGCATGCCGGTCGCACAGGCGCTCGACTCCGCCCTGTACGGCGCGGCCAGGGCGGTGCTGCTGATCCTGTGGATCACGTTCAACGCCATCTGGATCTACAAGATGACCGAGCGCAGCGGCCACTTCGCGGTGCTGCGCCGGGCCTTCCAGGGCATCAGCGACGACAAGCGGATCACCGCCATCGTCATCGCGTTCTCCTTCGGCGCGCTCATCGAGGCCCTGGCCGGCGGCGGCTCACCGATCGCCATCTGCGCCGTCATGCTCATCGCGCTCGGCTTCGAGCCGATGCGCGCCGCGGTCATCGCGCTCATCGCCAACACCGCGCCCGTCGCCTTCGGCGGCATGGGCAACCCGATCACCATCCTGGGCAGCGTCACCGAGCTGCCGCCCGAGCCGTTCGGCGCGATGGCGGGCCGGCAGACCGCGTTCATCGCGCTGCTCGTGCCGTTCATCCTGATCTTCGTCGCCGACGGGCGGCGCGGCCTGCGCCAGGCGTGGCCCGCCGCGCTCGTCGCCGGGCTCAGCTTCGGCGTCACGCAGATCCTGATGTCCCAGGTGAACTACCTGCTCACCGACATCGCGGCGGCCCTGGTCTCGGCGATCGTGCTGGTCGCGTTCGGCAAGATCTGGAAGCCGGCCGAGACGGTCGGGTTCACCCCGACCCCCACCCCGATCGCGGGCGGGTCCGTGGACGACCCGGCGTTCGTCCGCACCCACGGCCGCCCCGGCGGCGACACCACCGGCGACAAGATCGCGGCATTCGCCCCGTACGCGATCATCATCGCGCTGTTCTCCATCGCGCAGATCCCCGCGATCAAGACCTACCTCGCCGGCTTCACCGTCAAGCCCGCCTGGCCCGGGTTCGACATGGTGAACCCGGCGGGCAAGGCCGTGCCCGTGGTCTACGAACTGCCGTGGGCCTCGCACCCGGGGACACTGCTGTTCGTCTCCGGGCTGCTCACGCTCCTCGTGCTGCGGATCAGCCCGGCCTCGGCGCTGGCCACCTACGGGGCCACGATCCGGCAGTTCGGCTGGGCCATCGTCACCATCCTGTCGGTCTTCGCGCTGGCCTTCGTCATGCAGTTCTCGGGGCAGATCCAGACGCTCGGGCTGTTCCTGGCGGGCGCGGGCGCGTTCTTCGCGTTCCTGTCACCGCTCGTCGGCTGGTTCGGCGTCGCGATCACCGGTACGGACGCGGGCGCCAACGCCCTGTTCGCCAAGCTCCAGACCACCGCGGCGGGCCAGCTGAACATCCCGCCGGAGCTGTTCGGCGCGGCCAACAGCGCCGGCGGCGTCATGGGCAAGATGATCTCGCCCCAGAACCTGGCCATCGGCACGGCCGCGGTCGGCCTGGTGGGGGAGGAGGGCAACCTGTTCCGCCGGGTGATCGGCTGGAGCGCCGTGCTGCTGCTCATCCTCTGCGTGCTGGTGTTCCTGCAGTCGACGCCGGTGCTGGGGTGGATGGTGCCCTGACACCGGGTGGGTCGGCTACGGCCTGTACGTCCCGGTAGTCCGGCCGGTACGTCTACGGTCCCGCCGGTACGTCCGGTTGCTCCGTCGGTGCGGTCGGCTGACCGGCCGGGCCGACGGGGCTGTCAGGGTCGCTGGGCCCGCTTGGGCCGCTGGTTCGTCTGGACAGCAGCCAGACCGCCAGGCCGGCCACCACCAGCGCGGCGAGTCCGCCCCAGAGCCACCCGGGGATGCCGCCCCCGTCCTGCGCCGCAGCGGCAGGTCGGGTGCTCTCCGCCGAGGTGGCGGGTGCGGCCGGGGCGGCTTCGGTGGCGGACGCCGTCGTGCCGGCCGCGGCGCCCTTCACGGTGAAGGGGATCTCGCCCTCGATCGGGTGGCCGTCGGACGAGACCACCCGCCAGGCGATGACGTACGGGCCGCCCGCCAGTTGGGTGGGCACGGCGGTCCGCACCTTGGGGCCGTCGGCCTGCGGCTCGCCGAGCTGGATCGTCTTGCCGGCGGCGGTGCGCAGCACCACTAGCGGGAAGCGGACGCGGGAGGAGTACTCCAGCTCGATCGTCTCGACGCCGGACACGGTGGCGCCCTTGGCGGGTGAGCTGCTCTTGAGGCTGTCGTGGGCGAGGGCGGCGGGCGCGGTGGCGGCAAGGAACAGCCCGCACCCGATCACCGCCACGAGGGTTCTGCGAAGCACCAGGGTTCTGGGAAGAAGGATAGGCAAGGTGGACTCCATGACGAGGGAAGTGTTGGCGATTCGGTGACTCCCCTCGTGGGAGGCCCTCTGCGTGGCTCCGCGGTCGCGATCTGGACCGTGATCGACGGCCGCAGCGGCGCCCGCGCCGGAGCCCGGCGTATCGGAGCGAGGGCGGGAACCGGGCGAAGCGGGCGCGGCAGGGCGAGCCGGGGGCGGCCCGCCAGGCGCAGCATGAGCCAGAACGCGCTCTCACCCCGATGCAGCCACCAGCCCGTCAGCACCGCGATCGTCAGGTGCACCAGCGGCATGCCCACGGTCAGATGCGCGTGCCCGCTGCTGGGCGTGGTCACCCCGAACAGCTGATGCAGCGCCACCTGCGTGCCCACCGTGGCGCCGAACACGACCTCGGGGCCGCGCTCGTGCCCGCCCAGGCCGTACGCCAGGCCGAGTGCGCCCAGCCCGCCCAGGACCATGACGCCGGGCGCGACCGCCGCGCCACCCGCGAAGGCATGCCCGGCCGCCGTCACGGCGGCACACACCACCGCGAAGACCAGAGCCCGGGCGAAGCGCATGCGCCCATCCTTCCAGCCTCGGGGCACGCACAACCTACTTGCCAGATATATGTACGGCGGGAGGGGCCGTCTTTACTGTGAGGGCATGTGCGATCTGAGTCAGCAGGAAAGCCGGGACCTCAGCGACACCCTGAGCAAGATCAACAGCCTGGCGGGGCAGGTGGAGACACACCGATCGAGCATCGAGCAGACCGCGTACATGGACCACGAGAACCTGGCCGCCCTCCTCTCCGATCTGGAGCGCCAGGTGGGCTCCGCGCGGGCCTGGGTGGTGGCCAAGCCCCAGGAGCACGCCGGACACTGACGCTCAGGGCGTGCCAGTGGGGGGAATGCGGATGATGCGGTCGTCCTGGGCCACCGGGGCGCCGCGCCCGTCGCGGTTGCTCGTCGTCACCCACAGCCATCCGTCCGGACCCACCGCGGCCGCGCGCAGCCGCCCGTAGGTGCCCCGCAGTTCGGCGACCGGCGTCCCGGCCCCGCCGGCGCTCGTCAGCGGGACGGTCCACAGCCGGGTCCCGCCCAAGGCGGCGGCGAACAGCGTGCCGTTGGCGTACGCGAGCCCGCTCGGCGACGCCTCGGCCGTCGACCACGTGACGATCGGGTCGCGGAAGGACGGGTTGCCGCAGACGCCCTCGCAGGTGGGCCAGCCGTAGTTGCCGCCCGCGACGATCCGGTTGATCTCGTCCCGGGTGTTCTGGCCGAACTCACTGGCGTACATCCTGCCCTGCGCGTCCCAGGCCAGCCCCTGCACGTTGCGGTGGCCGTAGCTGTAGACCCGGGAGCCGGCGAAGGGATTGTCCGCCGGGACGCCGCCGCTCGGCGTCATGCGCAGGATCTTGCCCGCCGGGGTGTTCAGGTTCTGTGCGTTGGCGGTGTTGCCGGCGTCGCCGGTGGACACGTAGAGCTGGCCGTCGGGGCCGAAGGCGAGGCGGCCACCGTTGTGGATGGAGGCCCGCGGCACGCCGGAGAACAGGACGTTCTGGGTCTGCGGCGCGGTCAGCCGGAACCGTACCAGCCGGTTGTCGCTGCTCGTGCTGAAGTAGGCGTAGACCCACTGGTCCTGGGCGTACGTCGGCGACACGGCGATGCCGAGCAGCCCGCCCTCGCCGGAGGCGGCGACCCCGTTGACGGTGGCCACCCGAACCGGGGTCTGTCCCGGGCGTACCTGGAGAATCCGGGCGGTGCCGCGCTCGGAGACCAGCGCGCTGCCGTCGGGCAGGAAGGCCAGCCCCCACGGCACCTGCAGGCCGGTGGCGGACGCCTGCGCCCGGGAGTAGTCGAAGCCGCCGATCGCCTGCGCGGCGGTGGGGCTCGTGACCACGAGTCCCACGGCGGCCAAGAGAATCATGATCAGGGACGGGGTCGTTCGCGCGCGCATGGCGGGCTCCTTGACCGATCTGTCGAGATCATCGTCAATGACGGGGGACTCGTACGCTACGCAGTTTTCGACGCGTCAACAATGATCTGATCCACCACCTGTCGCGGTGCCTGCCCCGCGAGCTGCGCGTTCGTCGCCTCCTACGATGTAATTTTCAACGCGCAGGCGTAGCCGGATGGCAGGTGAGTGTCGCCGGCCGGGCGACTGGCCTGGAAGCCGAAGGACGTGCTCGCGCCGGGCGCCAGCGTCCCGTTGTGCGCGGCGTTGCCCGCCGTGACGGCCTGGCCGCTCACCGTCAGGGCGGCGTTCCACGACCCGGTGATCTGGTGGCCGGACGGCAAGGTGAAGGTGACGCCCCAGCCGTTCGCGGCGCTCGTGCCGGTGTTGGTCACCGCCGCCTGGATGACGTACCCGGTGCTCCACTGGCTCTGCGCCGTCGCGGTGACCGTGCAGCCGCCCGTCCCGCCGTCGGCGCGCGTGGTCACGGTGACCGTCCCCGAGCGCGGCGAGCGGTTGCCGGCGGCGTCCTTGGCGTAGACGGCGAAGGTGTGGGACGTGTTCGCGGCCAGGCCGGTGACGGTGGCCGTGGCGGTCGCGGCCGTGGCCACCGTCGTCTCGCCCGTCGGCTGCACTCGGACCACGTCGTAGCCGGTCACGCCCACGTTGTCGGACGAGGCGGACCACGACAGGCTCGTGGACGAGGAGGTGATCTCGGACGCGACCGGGGTGCCGGGCGCGGTGGGCGGGCTGGTGTCGTCCTGCGGCTGCCCGTATGTCAGGCCGAAGCCGTACGGAAACAGCGGCGTCTTGCCGTCGCCCGTGTTGATCGGCTGCTGGGCGGCGCCGCTCATCCAGGTCACGGGCAGCTTGCCGGTGGGCTGCGCCGTGCCGAACAGGACGTCGGCCACGCCCTGGCCCTCGGTGCCCGGCAGCCAGGCGGCCACCAGGGCATTCCAGTTGGGCAGCTGGGCCGCGATGTCGAGGGGGCGCCCCGAGACCAGTACGACCACGACGGGCACCCCGGCCGCGCGCAGGGTGGCGAGGGTGTTCAGGTCGGTGGTGTCCAGGCCCAGGCCGCCCGGTCGGTCGCCTTGGCCTTCGGCGTACGGCGTCTCACCGACTACGGCGATCGCCACGCGGTAGGAGCCGTCGATGCCGCTGCCGTCGCGGCTGTAGGTGACGGTGGTGGCCGAGCCCGCGCTGTTCCTGATGCCTTGCAGGATGGTGGTGCCGGGGGTGATGGCGCCGGACGAGCCCTGCCAGGAGATCGTCCAGCCGCCGCTCTGGTTGCCGATGTCGTCCGCGCTCTTGCCCGCCACGAAGATCTTGCCGCCCCGGGCGAGCGGCAGGATGTTCCCGCCGTTCTTCAGCACGACCTGCGACTTGGCCACCGCCTCGCGGGCCAGGGCGCGGTGCGCCGAGCTGCCGACGGTCGCGGTGTAGGACCGGTCGGTCAGCGGTTTCTCGAACAGGCCGAGCTCGAACTTCTTTGTCAGAATGCGCCGGACCGCGTCGTCGACCCGGGCCGTGCTCACCCGGCCCGCCTGCACCTCGGCCCGCAGCAGGTCGATGAACTGCCGCCAGGCCGTCGGAACCATCACCATGTCGATGCCGGCGTTCACGGCCGTGCGCACGTCGAGCGCGGAGGTGCCGGCGGCGCCGTCGATCTGGTCGATGCCGTCCCAGTCGGAGACCACAAGGCCGGAGAAGCCCAGCTCGCCCTTGAGCACCGTGGTGATCAGGTACTGGTTACCGTGCAGCTTGGCGCCGTTCCAGCTGCTGAACGAGATCATCACCGAGCCCACCCCGCGCTCCACCGCGGCCTTGAACGGCGGCAGGTGGATCGCCCGCAGGCCGGCCTCGGACAGCTGGGTGTCGCCCTGGTCCACGCCGCCCGTGGTGCCGCCGTCGCCGAGGTAGTGCTTGGCCGTGGCCAGCACGGAGGCGGGACCGTTCAGGACGGTGCCCTGCAGGCCGGTCACGATCGTGGCCATGGACGAGGCCAGCTCGGGCGTCTCGCCGAAGGACTCGTACGTGCGGCCCCACCGGTCGTTGCGTGCCACGCACAGGCAGGGCGCGAAATCCCAGTCCACGCCGGTGCCGGAGACCTCCTCGGCCACGGCCCGGCCGACCCGCTGCGCCAGCGCGGGATCCCGGGTCGCGCCGAGCCCGATGTTGTGCGGGAAGATCGTGGCGCCGCCGACGTTGTTGTGGCCGTGCACGGCGTCGGCGCCGTACAGGATGGGGATGCCCAGCGGCGTGGCCAGGGCCGCGTTCTGGAAATTGTCGTACATGTCCGCCCAGGCCGCGGCCGTGTTCGGGGACGGCCCGGAGCCGCCGCCCGACAGCACCGAGCCGAGCCGGTACGTCGTGACGTCGGCGGCGCTGACCGAGCCGCGCTCGGCCTGCGTCATCTGGCCGAGCTTCTCCTCCAGCGACATCCGGCCCATCAGGTCGGCCACCCGGGTCGGCACGGGCAGGCTCGGATCCTGGTACGGGTACGCTGCCGACGCGAAAACGGCCGGCCCGGCGCCCGTGGCGGGTCCCCCGGGAACGCCCAGCACGGCGGCGACCAGCAGCGTCACGGCCGCCCGCGCCGTCCATCTCATGCTCGCGTTTCTCATGGCCCGCCATTCTTGGTCAGTGCGTAGAGTCTTGGAGATCGATATTGGGAGCGCTCCCAATATCGACTCTAGGCCAGCGCTCCGCCATTTCCCCTGCCCGCTCGCCACCCCATCCCGGCCCGCCTGCTTGCACCAGCGGAAACAGCCGAGATCGGGTGAAACTTTCACGTGACACTTTTGGCGGCCCGATGCGCGGCGCAGGCACTGTTGCTTTCCCCTGGCCCACCCGAGCACCAGCGAGCAGTTTTCGGTGTCTATGTGGCCAATTCTGGTGAAAGAAAATCTTGCGGCAGATATTCACCAGAAGACGCCGATAAAGCTTTCATGACGCTTTCTTCCAGGACTGCGACGAGAGGGCGTCGATCGGCGGCTGAAACTTTCACTCAAACTCGTAACATCACCGGCTCGGCCACGGAACTGCCTTTCCGCTGCTCGCCCCCCGAATCGACCGCGGCACGCCTGCGACGGCGACCATGTTGACTCTCACCTTTCATTGTCTTCACTTATGCAGTCATCTACCGTCGCCGCCATGCAGGAGCGCTCCCAATAACCGAGACCCCCACCGGAAAACGGAGACCGCACCATGCCCCACGCCCGAGTCCGTACACCGCGCTGGGCGCTCCGCGCCCTGGCCCTACTGCTGTTCGCGGCGACGCTCTACGCCATCTCGCCGGCTGGCACCGCTTCAGCGCATGGATCCGTCGTCGACCCGGCATCCCGCAACTACGGTTGCTGGCTGCGCTGGGGCAGCGACTTCCAGAACCCCGCCATGCAGCAGCGAGACCCCATGTGCTGGCAGGCATGGCAGGACAACACGAACGCCATGTGGAACTGGAACGGGCTCTACCGCGACAACGTCGGCGGTAACCACCAGGCGGTCATCCCCAACGGCCAACTGTGCAGCGCGGGCCACACCCAGGACGGCCGCTACCGGTCCATGGACACGCCAGGCGCCTGGACCATGACGAACCTCGGCAGCACCTTCAACATCCGCCTGAACGACCAGGCCAGCCATGGCGCCGACTACATCAGGGTCTACATCACCCGCCAGGGCTACAACGCCACGACCACCGCCCTGGGCTGGAACCACCTGGAACTGGTCCGCGAGACCCCCAAGTACGCGCCCAGCCAGACGTACATGATCAATAACCTGACCGCGGGCGGACGCACCGGCCGCCACGTCATCTACACGATCTGGAAGGCTTCGCACATGGACCAGACGTACTACATCTGCAGCGACGTCAACTTCACCTGAGCTTGGGCGCGGCCCGGACTCCGGCGGAATGCGCCGGCAACGGCCCGTGGCCTCCCGGTTCGTCCGCTTCTAGGAGCCCGAGTTGACGTAGTGGCGGACGAGCGGCCCCAGGTAGTCCACGTACGTGCCTTTGAGGCCTGCCACCTCGGCCGGGGAGCGGACGAAAGCGATCTGCTCCAGTTCCGGATCGCGCCCCTGCGCCGCCTCGGCGGACGTCAGAGCGGCGAACCGCTCGCGCAGCAGCGACGCCGGCCGGTGCGGGGCCAGGAACACCACACCCACGCTCCCGTTCTCGCAGCGCGCGACCAGCCACAGGGACAGCTCACTCGGCGCTGTGCCGAGGCCGGTCTCCTCGGCCAGTTCCCGAGCGGCGTGCCAGCGGAGGGCCGCCGTATCGAGGCCCGCACCCTCGGCGGGCGGTTCGACCGCTCCACCAGGTAGCTGCCAGCGACCAGGAGTGGCCGTCGACGCCGACATCCGCCCCACCAGCAGCCTCCCATCATCAGTCGCCGGTTGCGCGACAGTGACGAAAAGAGACGGCAGCCACGAGGTGGCCCCCGGAACCCGCCCCAGAGCGCGGTGCCGGTAAGTCGTCCTCGCCCAGGTGAGAACCAAGCTGTGCGGCCCATCCCGATCCAGCCCCGCGCACGCTACCACCGGCCCATCGAAGAGACAGGGGTTGGCCTGGACCGCCTCCTCCCACAGGCGATCCATGGCCGCCCGCTCAGCAGGCGGCACCCACGGCGCGGCGTCCTCGATCAGGCGGAGCCGGCCGACTTCCAGAAGACCGACCTCGCCAGGCCGCGGCAATGGCTCGTTCACCGACTCATGCTGGCACATCACGACCGACACCAACGGCGGACCGGGCGCGAAGAAACCCCCGGGCCAGCGGTCCCTTGCTACGCGGGTCGGCGGTGTCTTGTTGCGCGGGCCGGTGCGGCGGATTCTGTCGGTGACGCGTGGGAGGCTCGCGGGGACGCGGAAGGAGGGCTTACGTGGACACCCGCGCAGATGGTCCGATGGGCTGGATGGCCGAGCAGGCCGAGGTAGGTCGGCGGCGACTTCTCGTCGGGCCGGACCAGAGACGTGTGGAGTCGCCCGTGGTCGTCGTCGAGCCGACGGAGGCCGCCGGATGACGGCCGGCCGCAAGCACGGCCGGTCAGCGCCCCCGACCACCACGACGGTCCGCTCGGCCGACTGGGACGGTCGCGAGCTGACCCAGGAGACCTACCATCGGGTCCTGTTCGTCGACGTGGACATGACGGAGCTGACCAACACGGGGTGCGTCTTCGAGGAGTGCACGTTCAGCAGCGTCCGTTTCAACGTGTCCGTGCACGAGGACGCGATGTTCCTCAACTGCACGTTCTCGCGGTGCTCGTTCTTCGACACGACGTTCAAGGGATGCAAGCTGACGGGCAGCATGTTCGACGGCTGCTCCTACGGGCTGCTGAAGGTCGAGGGCGGCGACTGGTCGTTCACCGGCCTGCCCGGCGCCGACCTGCGGGGGAGCGCCTTTCATGGGGTGCGGCTGCGCGAGGCCGACCTGACGGGCGCCCGGCTGGAGAAGGCCGAGGTGCTACGGAGCGATCTTTCCGGGGCTTGGCTCAGCGGCGCGGACCTCACGGGTTGCGATCTGCGGGGCAGCGACTTGTCCGACCTGGACCCGTCGACGGTCACACTGAAGAAGGCGATCATCGACTCCTTCCAGGCGACCGTCGTGGCCACCGCACTGGGCTTCGACGTCCGCGCTTGACGCGCTCCCGGGGATTCTCGCCCGTGCCGCATGGGTTCATGCGGCACCTTCGCGGTGCGCCGCGCGAAGGCTCTGTCCCGCCGAGGAGCTCGTTGACCGCCATTACGTGAAATGTCGCCTAGGTCAAGCGGCAATTGTCCCCGGACAGGTCCCCATTCCACGAGAAGACGCTGGGGCAGGAGTAGGTGCCCTTGGCTTCACCGAACCTGATGACGACGGTGACCTGGTAGAAGCCGGAGCCGCCGCACACCCAGCCGCTCAACTTGAAGGAGTCGCCGTTCGACGTGCGGGTGCCGGAGAAGCACTCGTGTGATCCGTCCGCGCGGGCGGGGGCAGCGGTCAGGGCCACGACCAGCAGAGCGGCGCCGGTTGCGGCGGCGAGGCGTTTGAGGGGCATGCTGTCAGCTTCTCAGCCGTAAGCGACCGAGCTTGCAGTTCCTCGCCGTCGATGGCTTCGATGGTCTGGTCCGCGTCAGGCAGCGTGACTGACTGCCCAGCCCGCCTCACCGCGTGCGGCGATGTTGCGGGCTGCGTTGACGTCGGCGTGCTCAGCGAAGCCGCACGACGTACACGAGAAACAGGCTTGATCGAGCCGGTTGTTGCGGTCCACATGCCCGCACGAGGAGCACTGCTGGGAGGTGAAAGCCGGATCGACGTGGATGACGGCGACCCCGGCCCGGGCCGCCTTGTAGCCGATGAACGCTCCCAGCTGGTGGAAGCTCCAGGAATGCAGCGTGACCCGCTGGGGCTTGCGAAGCCGTACCCGGTCCCGGATGCCCTGGAGGTCTTCCAGAGCGATCCCTCGGCCGGTGCGTTCTGCCTCGGTCACGATCTGCTTGGCGATGACATGATTGGTGTTGGCGGCGAACCGCGCTTCTTTACGACGGCGCCGCTTGAGCAACCGCTTGGCGGACTTGGTGCGCTTGGCCTGCAACCGGCGGCGCAGCTCGCGGTGGCGGTGCCGGACCGCGTTCAGCCCCTTGCCGCAATGACGGGCTCCGTCGCTGGTGGTGGCGATGTTGACGATGCCCAGATCCACCCCCAGGAAGGCGTCCGGGTCCTTGATGCGGGGCTCGGGCAGGTCGCAGGTCGCGATCAGGAACCACATGCCGTCCCGGTAGAGCAGATCGGACTCGCCCTTGCGGTGTGCCGACAGGGTCTTGAGCTGTTCGGCGGACGCGGTGAACTGAAGGTTCTTCAGCCTCCCGGCCACCGACCAGATCGACACCGTCCGCGCGTCGATCTGCCAGGACAGGCAGCGGTCGTCGAACGGCTGGGCGGCCTCAGCGCGGAAGACGATCGGCGTGGATTCGGCCCGTACCCGGCGGGCAGAGCCTGCCTTGCCCAGGTTCCCGGCTCGGATGTTGGCATGCAGGGTGGCGTAGGCGTCGGCGACCTTCTTGATGACGTGCTGCGCGGCCTGGGCGGCCAGCCCGTAGCCGTCCTTGATCTGCGTGTAGGTGTGCTTACGCAGGTCATAGTTGCGAAACGTGCGCAGGGCGTGGGCTTGGCGGGAGACCTGGCAGGCGGCCGCGTTGACCGCGCGCAGGGTCGCCTCCAGCGCCGCCGCCTGCTCGCGCGTCGGCAGCAGCTTCACCTGCACCACCAGCCTCACAATCGAACACACTATCGCTCTGTCCAGGTCACCGCGCTGGGAAACCGATCCCGATATCCGCAGGGGACGCACCGTCGTCTGCAGCCTCCACGCCCATGTGGTCTTCATGCCCAGATACCGGGCGGAATGTGTTCACCGAGGAGATGCTGCGCCGCTGTGAAGCCATCATGATCGAGGTGTGCGACAGCTTCGGCGCCGTCCTGGTCGCGTTCAACGGCGAGCACGATCATGTGCACCTGCTGGTCCACCACCCGCCCAAAGTCGCCCTGTCAGTCCTGGCCAACTCCTCAAGGGCGCCTCGGCCCGGCTCCTGCGCAAAGAGTTCGCCCCGCACATGCGTCAACACCTGTGGGGCGGACACCTCTGGTCCCCGTCCTACCTCGCCGCCTCCTGCGGCGGCACTCCACCGTCGATCATCAAGGACTACATCGACAACCAGAAACGGCCGGACTGATCCGCTCACATGAACCGGCCGCCACGACACCGCCCGGGCCTGGGGGCCCTCCCGCGCTGTCGTTTCCCCCGGGCGTAAACGCCCGGGGTTCCACGCCAGATTCCGCTGAACGTAGAAGCGACCTGCGGGGTGGCCTAGATGCGGTTTGCCATCGTGAGGCGTGGATTCTGCACAGCGTGAGCGATACAGCGGAGATCCCCTGCCCTGGCGCCTGTTGGACCGACAGCGAGGGCTTTCGTTCACGGCCGGGACCACCTGAGCCCCGCACAGCCAGCCGCGGCTGGACTTCGTCGAAGAGCTCCATCGGCTGACGCAGCTGTCCGAGCGGCCCAAGCGGCCCAAGCTGTCCGAGCGGCCCAAGCTGTCCGAGCGGTCCGAGCACTCGAGTGGCGCGGCTGACACGAGTGCGCGAGTGTCCTACGCATCCTGACGACCGGCCGTTTCTCTGATTTGACGGGTGAGTGGGCGTTCACTCACTATGGGCGGGAGCTGAGGAGGGCCCATGAAGCTGACGATCTTCGGAGCTACCGGAGGTACTGGAATCGAGTTGCTTCGCCAGGCGCTCGCCGCCGGGCATGAGGTGACCGCCGTGGTCCGCGATCCCCGGCGGCTGCCCGCCGATCTGCCGTCCGGCCTCGACATCGTCCAGGCCGACCTGATGGACCCGGACGCCATCGCGCCCGCCGTCAGGGACCGCGACGCCGTACTGTCGGCGATGGGTTCCGGCAGCCGGGGGCCCACCACGGTGTACTCCGACAGCATCAGTGCCATCGCCACGGCGATGGCGCGAGGCCGTACGCGGCGCCTGCTCATGACCAGCGCCAGCGGTCTGGTGGCCGACGCGGGCGACGGGGTGTTCACCCGCTACGTGCTCAAGCCGCTCTTCGTGCAGCGGCTCTTGAAGCACTCCTACGCCGACCTCCGGGAGGCCGAGCGGCGGCTGCGCGCGACGAACCTCGACTGGACCATCGTGCGGCCGAGCCGCCTGACCGACCGCGGGCTGACGGGCCGTTACCGCACGGCGTGGGACACCAACATCAAGGGCGGCCTCAGTACGACCCGCGCCGACACGGCCCACTGCCTGCTCGCGCTGGCCGCGGATCCCACGTCCGTGCACCACGTCGTTTCGGTGGCCTCTTGACGCCTCATACTCTTGATGGCATCAAGAGTTGTTGATAGAAAGAGTAGAGGTGATCGCTCTTCCAGCGGGGACGGGGGCGCCGACAGCGGAGAGAGCACGTGTGGAGACTCCCGAAGACAGGTTCTTCCGCGAGTTGGGTGGTGCCTGTGGTGAGACGCGCCAGGCCTTCGCCCGGCATGTGGGGATGAGCGCCTCAAGGCTTCAGCTGCTGATGCGGCTGTGGAGGAACGGGGAGACCAGCCACAGCGACCTGCGTCAGGGCCTGTCCCTCGATGGGGCGAGCGTCACCCGGCTGATCAAAGAGTTCGAGGCCGAGGGACTGGTCAGCCGTCGCATCGATCCGGCGGACAACCGCTACACCCTGGCCAGCCTGACATCCACCGGCGAACGAGCGGCCGCCGACCTCGAGCGGTCTCACCAGGCCTACCAGGTGCGACTGCTCGACGGGATCAGCGCACAAGAGCGGGAGATCGTGCTGCGCGCCCTGGAGCACCTGCGCGCCAACATGGCCCGCATCGACCCGGTCGGCTGATGGCCCGTGCTACCCACAAGAACCCTGATAACCCCAGGAAAGAGCAGGCAGATGAGCGACGACGTGCGAGCTATCGGACAGCGCATGTACGAGGCGTTCAACGCCCATGACTTCGGGGCCGCCGAGACGATCTTCGCTCCGGATTTCGTCAGCCACCCGTTGGGCACCACCGGAGCCGAGAGCGTCGTCCGAGCGTGGACGCGGTTCCACGAGAGGTTCCCCGAGGTTCAGGTGATCGTCGAGGACATGCTCATCGACGGGGACAAGGTCGCCGTACGCACGACCCTGCACGGGCTCCCGGCCGATGTCGTCGAGCAGTCTCCGCCGACGATGCTGGAGATCTTCCGGGTGCAGGACGGACGCATCGCCGAACTGTGGGGCCTGTCCGCGCTGAGGTGATCCCAGAAACACCGAGGTGATCCCAGAAACCCTCAGCGCCTCTGTCCGGCCAAAGCTCCAGAAACCCTCAGCGTCTCTGTCCGGCCAAAGCTGACGGCGAGGTTGGAAGGTAGGGCGGACCCGACCTCCAACCTCCTTCTGGCCGAGCCCGCGGCGATGGAGCCGGGTTGGCGGGTCCGGCCGCACGTTCTCCCAGGCCCTTTCACTTTCACCGCTCTGACCGGTCGCGCCAGCCGACCCGCCGCACGACGGGAAACCCGCATGAGAAGGCGGTGTTGGGGCAGCAGGATCACGTGAACCCCGCACGGTACGACCCCGCGAACCTGGAACATCTCATCCGTCAAGAGTTAACCAACGCGGGGTTCACCGTTGAATCCCCGAAGCCGCCCAGGTCAAACGGGCCATCCGGGTCGTCGGGGCCCTCGGGTGAAGGCGGTCTCAGCCTCCGGCGCGAGCCTGGTCGCGGGGTGGTCGTCTCGTGGGAGGCGTCTCCCGATCTCGCCAAGGCCGACATGGTGAAGTACGAGACCATCCGCACCGCCGTACAGCTCGCTTTGCGCACGATCCTCGCGCAGGCCGGATTCCAGGTCGTCGGCGACTTCGGTGGCAACGAGATGCTCGTCATCGCCGACCCCCTCAGTACGACGCCCGAGAACCACTGGCCGCCCGGACCGGTACCCGACCGGAACCGGACAAGTGAGCCGGCACCGGAACAGAACTGACCCAGCGCGCCCGGCGTCCGGCGTCCGGCGTCCGGCGTCCGGCGCCCTGCGCCCTGCGCCCTGCGCCCTGCGCCCTGCGCCCTGTGACCTGCGACCTGTGATCCAAAGGGTGCCCGTCCAGACAGTGCCCGCCCGGGGTGGTGCCCGCCCGGGGCGCTGCGCCCAGGCAGAACCGGTAGCCCTGACTACTGGTCCGCTCAACTACCGGCCGTCCCCAAGGGCGCTCAGCCTGGGCGGCCGGGCGAAACCCGTCAGTCGGTGCCTCCCCTTGACGAGAGGGCAGAGGGCCGGTGGGAGACTGCTGGTGAGAGCCGCGGTAGCGGGGCGAGCGTTACGGGAGAGGTAGGCATGACCGACGAGTTCGACGTCATAGTGATCGGCGCCGGCCCCGCCGGCGAGAACGCCGCGGCCAGAGCCGTGCGCGGTGGTCTGACCGCCGCCATCGTGGAGGACCGCCTGGCCGGTGGCGAATGCTCCTACTGGGCCTGTATCCCGAGCAAGGCGCTGCTGCGCCCGATAGACCTGGCCGCCGAGGTGAGCCGGGTGCCCGGCATGTCGCTCGGCCCGCTCGAGGTGAGCAAGGTGCTCGCCCGGCGCGACGAGGCCGTGTCGAATTACAACGACTCGGGGCAGGTTGAGTGGATCAAGAACGTGCCCGTCGAGTTCGTCCGGGGCCGGGGGCGGCTGGACGGGGTCAAGCGGGTGCGAGTGACCACGCGAGACGGGCAGGAGACCACCGAACGCGTGCTGACCGCGAGGCACGCCGTCGTGCTGGCCACCGGAAGCACCGCGCTGGTCCCCCCGGTGCCGGGGCTGGCCGAGGCGAAGCCCTGGACGAGTCATGAGGTCACGGCCGCCCAGGCGGTGCCGGAGCGGCTGGCCGTGATCGGTGGCGGGGTGGTCGCCTGTGAGATGGCGCAGGCCATGCACGGGCTCGGCGCGCGGCAGACCACGGTCCTCGTACGCGGTGGGTCGCTGCTGGCCAAGATGGAGCCGTTCGCCGGTGAGCTGCTGGCCGAGTCGTTCGCCGAAGCCGGGATCGACGTGCGTACCAACACGGACGTCATACGCGTCGAGCGTCCGGAACCCGGTGGCAAGGTGACCGTGCACCTGTCCGACGGCCCGCCGCTGGAGGCCGACGAGCTGCTGGTGGCCACCGGCCGGGTGCCCGCCACCGCCGGTCTCGGGCTCGAGACGGTCGGCCTGGCAGGTGGCCGTTCGGTCGAGGTGGACGACAGCATGCGGGCGACGGACGTCGAGGGCGGCTGGCTGTACGCGATCGGCGACGTCAACGGCCGCGCCCTGCTCACGCACATGGGCAAGTACCAGGCGCGGGTCTGCGGCGACGTCATCGCGGCGCGCGCCAAGGGCAGTGACGAGACGCTCCCCGCGATGCGCGACATCGCGGACGGGTACGGGGCGCCGCAGGTGGTGTTCACCGACCCGCAGATCTGTGCGGTGGGCCGTACCGAGGCGGCCGCCCGCAAGGCCGGATTCGCGGTGCGGGTGGTCGAATACGACCTGGGCAATGTCACGGGGGCCTACCTCCTCGGCGACGGCTATCGCGGCTGGGCCAAGGCGGTCGTGGACGAGGAGCGGCGGGTGCTGCTGGGTGTCACGTTCGCCGGTCCCGGGGCGGCCGAGTTGCTGCACGCGGCTACCATCGCGGTCACCGCCGAGGTGCCGCTCGACCGGCTCTGGCACGCCGTCCCGTCGTTCCCCACGGTCAGCGAGATCTGGCTGCGCCTCTTGGAGGAGGGATACGGTCTCTGACTCGTGTCGCCGGGCGATCAGGCGCAACTCAGCCGGACCCAGGCGAGCGGCGAGCGAGGAATCCGGCGCGGCTCGGCCGGACGCGAACGAGCGAACGGTGTGGGGTCAGGCGATAGGTCGGCCGGACGCGAGCGAGCCGGAGCGGCCCAGGCGCGGCTCGGCCGGACACAAGTGTCAGGCCGGGGCGAGGGTTTCAGCGGTGTGCCACAGGTCGGGTAGCGCGTCCAGTACGCGCTGCCCGCGCCGCCGCCGGTCCGCCGACGTCTCGGCGCCGAGGTCGGCCAGCAACGCGCGAAACCCCTCCTCATAGGGCTCCGTGGGCGCCCCCGCCAGCGACAGCTTCTTCAGGCAGCGCGCGTACGTCGCCACCAGCCAGAACACCGCCTCCCTGTGCAGGCCGCGCGCGATGAGCTCCCGGCTGCCGTCGATCGACAGCGGCCGGGCCGCCTCGCTGATGTCCGACGAGAACGGGTACGACGCGGCCTGGACGTCCTTGGCCGCGTCGAACACCCGCTCCAGCACATCCAGGTGCCCCGCCACGCGCGCCGCCCCCAGATCGGCGCACCCGAGCAGCTCCAGCAGCGCCTCGTGCCGATCCAGCATCCCGTGTACGGCCAGCAGCTCCCGCACGGCCTCGTAGCGGCGGCGGACGGTGGGGTTGCGCAGCCCGGCGACCAGCGGCACATGGGTCGTGACCCCGGTGCCGAACAGCCACGACATCACCTGGTCGACCGGCGGCGCCGCCTCGTCCATACCGGCGATCCCGCGGCGCACCACGTCCATCGCCGCGCCGCACCGCCGCAGCACCCGCCGCCGGTCGGCGAACTCGCGGGCCACCACCTCGTGCAGCGCGGTCAGCCGGCCGCCCGGATCGGCCAGCACCCCGGGCAGGTGGAAGCTGCCCGCCAGGTGGTAGTCGCCCAGGACGTCCTCCGCCGACGCCAACCGCTCGCCCGACATATACGAAATTTCCAGCAAAACTCCGTCGTACCGTAGCTTGCCGGGCTTGACCGGTGGCTCCGGGACGTCCAGCACCACCATCACGTCCACGTCGGAGCTGGTGGCCAGGACCGCGTCCGCCGGCGACCACAACACCGAGCCGGTCAGGAACGCCCCGCCGAACCCGGGCAGCCCGGAGCCCACCTCGGCCACCCACCGCCGCGCGATCTCCCTGGCCACCCGGACCCGCGTCACCACGTCACCCACACCGTCCGGCGGCGGTCCTACCCGCGAGCGCGCAGCGGCGCGCCCACCTCGTGCAGGTGCTTCATCGCCTGGCCCCAGGAGGCCAGCAGCCCGCACTCCACGTACGCCACCCCCAGCGACTCACAGTGCTCCCGCACCAGCGGTTGCACCTTGCGCAGGTTGGGGGTCGGCATGCCGGGGAACAGGTGGTGCTCGATCTGGTAGTTGAGGCCGCCCAGCGCCGTGTTGACCACGTGCCCGCCGCGTACGTTCCGGGAGGTGAGGACCTGGCGGCGCAGGAAGTCGAGCTCGTCCTCGGCGGTGAGGACCGGCATGCCCTTGTGGTTGGGGGCGAACGTGCACCCCAGGTAGACACCGAAGCACGCCTGGTGTACCAGCAGGAAGACCACCGCCTTGCCCACCGGCAGGACCGCGAACACGCCACCCAGGTAGATGACGAAGTGCGCGAGCAGCAGCAGTCCTTCGGCCATCCGGTTCTTGAGGGAATCGCGGCGCAGCGCCCGGACGCTGGAGATGTGCAGGTTGAGGCCCTCGAGCGTCAGCAGCGGGAAGAACAGGAACGCCTGATAGCGGCCGATGAGCCTGGGCAGTCCCCGGCTGGCCTCGGCCTGCTTGATCGACCAGAGCAGGACGTCGGGCGCGACGTCGGGGTCGTGGTCCTCGTGGTTGGGGTTGGCGTGGTGGCGCGTGTGCTTGTCCTGCCACCACCCGTAGCTGAGCCCGATGCCGAGGTTGCCGACGAGCAGGCCCGCGATCGCGCTGTTGCGCCGGGACGGGAACACCTGCCCGTGGGCCAGGTCGTGGGCGAGCAGGGCCACCTGGCCGAACGTCGCCGCCTGGAACACCGCGACCAGAATCTGCCACCACGAGTCGCCGACCAGGGCGAACGCCACCCAGCCCGCCGCGAAGAGGCCCGTCACCACACTGATCCGGGTGGCGTAGTAGACGGGTCGCCGTTCCATGAGGCCTGCCTGGGCCACGCGGCGTGACAGGCGGGCGAAGTCGCTCCCCCTCTCTTCCGATGCCGATGCCGAGGCCGTGGCGGCGCGAGTAGTGCTCACGTCAGTCACAGATTCTCCGATGCTCCAGACTCGATTCCCGATCGTTCACCATCAGCATTTCGGGATAACAGTGATCGCGAAGTCCTGCTGTCACCCGTCTTCGGGGTAGGGCTGGCCCTACCTATGGGACCGGTCGAGGTCAGAGGATACGCTCCGCGGCCATGACAGGTTCGGCTCTGCGGGAGTTCGGCGAGCGTGTCGAGGCGCACCGGTGGGAATCGCGGCCGGCCGGCGGCCCCGGAGCCGCCGGTCACACGTGGATCAGCGCGAGTGTCTGCCGGGCGATCTCCCACTCCTCGTCGGTGGGCACCACCAGCACGGCCACCTCCGACTCCGGCGTGGACACCCAGCGCTCGCCCGTCTCGTCGGCCTCGTTGCGCGTCGGGTCGAAGGCGATGCCGAGGCGGTCCAGCCCGGTCAGCGCGGCGGCCCGGGTGGCCGGGTCGTGCTCGCCGACGCCGCCCGTGAAGACGATCGCGTCCACCCGGCCGAGCAGCGCGTAGTAGGCCCCGATGTACTTCCTGATCCGGCGGCCGTAGATGTCCAGCGCGAGCCGCGCCCGCTCGTCGCCTTCGCGGGCCCGTCGCCGTACCTCGCGCATGTCGCCGCTGCCGGCGAGCGCGAGCAGGCCGCTGCGGTACGACAGCTCCTTCTCCGTCCGCACGATGTCCATGCCGCCCGCGCGGGCCAGGTAGCCGGTCAGCGCCGGGTCCACGTCCCCGGAACGGGTGCCCATGACCAGCCCCTCCAGCGGGGTGAGCCCCATGGAGGTGTCGACGCTGCGGCCGCCCTCGATCGCCGTCGCGCTCGCGCCGTTGCCGAGGTGCAGCACGATCAGGTTCGTCCGCGCCGGGTCGCGATCCAGCAGCTCGGCCGCCCGCGCCGACACGTACGCGCAGGACGTGCCGTGAAAGCCGTAGCGCCGCACGCCGAGCCGGTCATGCCAGTCGCGGGGCACGGCGTAGGTGTACGCCTCGGGCGGCAGCGTCCGGTGGAAGGCGGTGTCGAACACGGCCACCTGCGGCACGCCGGGGAAGGCCTCGCGGGCCACCCGGATGCCGGTGAGGTTCACCGGGTTGTGCAGGGGCGCGAGCGCCGAGAGGTCCCCGATGGCGCTGATCACGTCGTCGTCCACCAGCACTGCCTCCCGGAAGCGGGTCCCGCCGTGCACCACCCGATGCCCCACCGCCACCGGTTCGAGCGCGGTCCCCGCATCGTCGAAGGCGGCCAGCATGGCGGCCAGCCCGGCCGCGTGGTCGCCGAACCGCTCCTTCCGCTCGTACGGCGGGTCGTCCCCGGCGTGGTGGATCAACCGGCCCTCCTTGTCGCCGATCCGCTCCACCAGCCCTCTGGCCGGCCGCTTGCGCGACTCCACGTCCACCAGCTCGTACTTGATGGAGGAGGAGCCGGTGTTCAGGACGAGAATCTGTCCGGCCATGTCCACTCCCGGATCTCGGGCGCGTCCTCGCCGTGCTCACGGGTGTGGGCGCGGGCGCGCAGTCGGGCGTCGGTCATCCGCTGACGGAGGTGGGCCTGGGAGGAACCGAGCCCCGGGGAGCGGTCGATGACATCGGTGACCAGGTGATAGCGGTCGATGTCGTTGAGCATGACCATATCGAAGGGCGTGGTGGTGGTGCCTTCCTCCTTGTAGCCGCGTACGTGCATGTGGGCGTGGCCGTGGCGGCGGTAGGTGAGGCGGTGGATGAGTGAGGGATAGCCGTGGAAGTTGAAGATGACCGGCTTGTCGGTGGTGAACAGGGCGTCGTACTCGTTGTCCGGCAGGCCGTGCGGGTGCTCCGACGGCGGTTGCAGGCGCATCAGGTCGACCACGTTGATCACGCGTACGCGCAGCTCAGGCAGGTGTTCGCGGAGCAGGGCGGTGGCGGCCAGGGTCTCCAGGGTGGGGATGTCGCCGGCGCAGGCCAGCACGACGTCGGGGTCGCTTCCCTCGTCGGTGGAGGCCCACGGCAGGATGCCCAGGCCGCGGGTGCAGTGGGCGATGGCCTGGTCCATGGTGAACAGGTCGAGGATCGGTTGTTTGCCGGCCACGATGACGTTGACGTAGTCGCGCGAGCGCAGGCAGTGGTCGCCGACCGACAGCAGCGTGTTGGCGTCGGGTGGCAGGTAGACCCGTACGACGCTGGCCTTCTTGTTGACCACGACGTCCAGGAAGCCCGGATCTTGGTGGGAGAAGCCGTTGTGGTCCTGCCGCCACACGTGCGAGGACAGCAGGTAGGTGAGCGAGGCGACGGGCCGCCGCCAGGAGATCTTCTGGGAGGACTCCAGCCACTTGGCGTGCTGGTTGAACATGGCGTCGATGATGTGGATGAACGCCTCGTAGCAGTTGAACAGGCCGTGCCGCCCGGTCAGCAGGTAGCCCTCCAGCCAGCCCTGGCACAGGTGCTCGCTGAGCACCTCCATCACCCGGCCGCCGGGCGCCAGGTTCATGTCGGTCGGTTCGAGGCGGGCGTTCCAGGCCCGGTCGGTGACCTCGAACACGGCCGACAGCCGGTTGGAGTCGGTCTCGTCGGGGCCCATCAGCCGGAAGGTACGCGGGTTGGCGTCGATCACGTCGCGCAGCAGGGCGCCGAGCACCCGGGTCGGCTCGCTGGACTGGGTGGCGGGCGTCTTGACCTCGACGGCGTGGGTGCGGAAGTCGGGCAGCCGCAGCGGCTGGAGGAGTTCGCCGCCGTTGGTGTGCGGGTTGGCGCTCATCCTGCGGTCGCCCGGCGGCACCGTCTCCCGGATCGAGGCCACCGGACGGCCGTCGTCGTCGAACAGCTCCTCGGGCCGGTAGGAGCGCATCCACTCCTCCAGCATCGCCAGGTGCTCGGGGTTCTCCCGTACCTTGGCCAGCGGCACCTGATGGGCGCGCCAGGTGCCCTCCACCGGCAGGCCGTCCACGACGCGGGGCCCGGTCCAGCCCTTCGGCGTACGCAGGATGATCATGGGGAGGCGGTCGGATCGGCGCTGTTTGTACTCGGCGATCTGGTCGAAGACGGTGTCGAGGGTGTCGGCCATCTCCTGGTGGTCGGGGCCGACGATGTGCGGCCGGTAGCCGTAGCCCTCCATGAGCGCGACCAGCGTCTCTGAGGGGATACGGGCCAGCACGGTCGGGTTGGCGATCTTGTAGCCGTTCAGGTGGAGGATCGGCAGCACCACGCCGTCATGGGCCGGGTCGAGGAACTTGTTGGAATGCCAGCTCCCGGCCAGCGGCCCGCTCTCGGCCTCACCGTCGCCGATGACGCAGGCCACGACCAGCTCGGGATTGTCGAAGGCGGCGCCGTAGGCGTGCGCGAGGGAGTAGCCGAGCTCGCCGCCCTCGTGGATGGAGCCGGGCGTCTCCGGCGCGGCATGGCTCGGGATGCCACCGGGGAAGGAGAACTGCCGGAACAGCCGCTGCATCCCGGCCGCGTCCTGCGAGACGTCCGGATAGCGCTCGGAGTAGGTGCCCTCCAGCCAGGCGTGCGCTACCGTCGCGGGACCGCCGTGGCCGGGACCGGCGATGTAGATCATGTCCTGGTCGCGTTCGCGGATCACCCGGTTGAGGTGGGCGAAGCAGAAGTTCAGTCCCGGTGTGGTGCCCCAATGGCCTAGTAGGCGGGGTTTGATGTGCTCTGGGGTCAATGGCGTCTTAAGCAGTGGATTGTCCAGTAGATAGATCTGGCCCACCGACAGGTAGTTCGCCGCGCGCCAGTACGCATCGATTCGCTCCATGTCTCTGCTGATTCCTCCAGAAACGCTGCTCAACCGTAGGCAGTGGTCATCCTGATCCAATTTGATGCACTCTGATCCGACCTAGCTGAACCTCATTCGGTTAACATCCGTCATATCGGTGGGGGGCCGCAGTCACTGGAAGTGCGCGCGAAACGCGCGCTGCCATAACGGGGTGCGGAGGACGCCGGTGGGCGGATCGCGGGGATTGGCCGTACACGACGACATAGAGATGTCGTTGCTGTCCGGAGAGCACGCACTGTATGGGGAAGGCAGCCTGCGGGCGGCGCGGCGCTGGTTCGAGACCGCCCACCGGGAGGCCGAACGGCACGGCGACGCCGACGGGATGGCGCGGGCGGCGCTCGGGCTGGGTGGGTTGTGGGTGCACGAGCACCGCACGGCCGCCGAGGCGGCCGCGGTGCGCGCGCGCCAGCGCCAGGCTCTGGCGCTGGTCGAACCGCGCTCCTCGCTGGGGTTACGGCTGCGGGTACGCCTGGCCGGCGAGGACGACTACCGCGGTGGCGGGTACGAGGCGATCCTGGCCATGGTCGAAGAGACCAGGCGGGCCGGTGACCCCGTCGCGCTGGCCGAGGCGCTGAGCCTGGCCCACCACTGCGTACTGGGACCCGAGCACGGCGCCCTGCGCCTGGCCCTGGCCGAGGAGCTGATCGAGCAGGCGCCGCGGACCGGGCGCCGCGGCGACCTGCTGATGGGGCTGCTCTGGCGGACCGTCGACCTGGTGCTGGACGCCGACCCGCACGCCGAGCGGGCGCTGGTGGAGCTGCGCGGCCTGCTGTCCAAGGAGGATCACCTGGCGGTCGGGTTCGTCGTGGACGCGATGGAGGTCATGCTCGGCATCAGGGGCGGCCGGCTGGCGGAGGCCGAGGCGAGGGCCGGTGCCTGCGCCGACCGGGGAGCGGCGGCCGGTGACATCGACAGCGCGGGCTGGTACGCCGGCCAGCTCGCGACCATCCGCTGGTACCAGGGACGCGCCGCCGAGCTCGTCCCCATGCTGGCGGACCTGGTCAACTCGCCGGACCTCAGCGCGGTGGACAGCTCGCTCTGGGCGGTGCTCGCGGTGTCGGCGGCCACCGCGGGGGACCGGCGGCTGGCGGAGGGGGCGCTGGCCCGGCTGCGCGTGCGTGACCTGGCGGCGCTGCCCCGCTCCAGCACCTGGCTCATCTCGATGTACGGCGCGGCCGAGGCGGCGTACCTGCTCGGCGACGCCGACACGGCGGCCGAGATCCATGCCGTGCTCTCCCCGTTCGAGCGGCTGCCCGTCGTCGTCAGCCTGGGCGTCACCTGCCTCGGCTCGGTCCGCCACTCTCTGGGTGTGGCCATGCTGACCTGCGGCCAGACGGACAAGGCGATCGCCTACTTGCGGGCCGCGGTGCACGACAACCTCGCCCTGGGGCACTGGCCCGCCGTCGCGCTCTCCCGCTTGCGGCTCGGCCAGGCCCTGCGCGGGACCGAGGAATCGCGCAGGGTCCTGGCGCTGGCCAGGCAGGAGGCCGCGTCGCTGGGCATGGCGCTGCCCGACGACGATCCGGCGGCCCCGGCGCAGGTGGTCTGCGCGCGCCAGGGCCGCAAGTGGCGGATCGAGCTGGCCGGCCGGACCGTGCTCGTCGACCACATCGTGGGCATGGCCCACCTGGCGACCCTGCTGGCCAACCCCGGCCGCGAGATCCCGGCCGTGGACCTGGCCGCGGGGGCGGTGGCCGGCGAGGCCGCCGAGTCCGCCCAGCCGGTGCTGGACGAGCAGGCCAGGCACACCTACAAGCGGCGGCTGTCCGGGCTGCAGGCCGAGATCGACGAGCTGGAGGCGATGCACGACCTGCAGCGGGCCGCCACGCTGCGGGCTGAGCGCGACTGGCTGATCGACGAGCTGGCCGCCGCCACCGGGCTGGCCGGGCGGGCGCGCCAGTTCGCCGGCAGCGAGGAACGGGCCAGGATCGCCGTGGGCAAGGCCATCAGGCGGGCCCTGGTGCGCATCGGCGAGGCGGACCCGGTCATCGCGGAGCGGCTGCGGTCCGCCATACAGATGGGGGTGCGATGCAGCTATCACCCGGTGTGAGGTGGAACGGCGTGGAACTGGATGGAACGCCTAAAGGGTGTATCCACCCTGGACCGTGATCTCACGCTTCGGCGGCCGGTGAGATCACGCCCCCCGGCGGCCCGTGCCCCTGCACGGGCCGCCGGTTTCATGCCCAAATATCGGGATGTCAGGATGAGGGCATGCCGCTCCGCAGCTCCCGCTGGTACTCAGGTCAAGACCGGAACTCCTACATCCACCGCGCCTGGATGCGCCGCGGCCTGCCGGAGGCCGCCTTCGACGGGGACCGGCCGCACATCGCGATCGCCAACACCGCCTCCGACCTCACCCCGTGCAACTCCCACCTCGACGAGGTGGCCGACAGCGTCAAGCAGGGCGTGTGGGCGGCCGGCGGCGTACCGCTCAACCTGCCCGTCGTCTCCCTCGGCGAGACGAACGTCCGGCCCACCGCGATGCTCTGGCGCAACCTCGCCGCCATGGCCACCGAGGAGATGCTGCGCGCCAACCCGATCGACGGTGTGGTGCTGCTCGGCGGCTGCGACAAGACCATCCCGTCGCTGCTGATGGCCGCCGCCTCGGTGGACCTGCCCGCCCTGGTGGTGCCCGGCGGTCCGATGCTGACCGGCCACTTCCGCGGCGGCCCGCTCGGCTGCGGCACCGACGTGTGGCGGCTGAGCGAGGAGGTACGCGCGGGGACGCTCTCCCGCGAGGCGTTCCTCCGCTCCGAATCGTCCATGATCCGCAGCCGCGGCCACTGCAACACGATGGGCACCGCCTCGACCATGGCCTGCATGGCCGAGGCCCTCGGCATGACCCTGCCCGGCACGGCGGGCACCCCCGCGCCCGACAGCAGGCTGCTCGAACGCTCCCACGAGAGCGGCCGGCTCGCCGTCGAGCTGGTGCGGCGGGACCTGCGGCCGAGCCAGGTGATGACCAGGGGATCCTTCCTCAACGCGATCGTGACGCTGGCCGCGATCGGCGGCTCCACCAACGCCGTCGTCCACCTGCTGGCCATCGCCGGGCGCCTCGGGGTCGAGCTGGAGCTGGACGACTTCGACCGGACCGGCAGGGGAGTGCCGCTGCTGGTCGACCTCCAGCCGGCGGGCCGGCACCTGATGGACGACCTGTTCCGGGCGGGCGGCCTGGCGGCCGTGCTGAAGGAGGTGGCGGACCTGCTGGACCCGGAGACGCTGACCGTCAGCGGCCGGCCGCTCGTGGACCACCTCGCCGACGCGGAGATCTGGGACGAGGGCGTCATCCGCCGGCGCGCCGACCCGCTGCTGCCCGAGGCCGGGATCGCGGTGCTGCGCGGCAACCTCGCGCCGGACGGCGCGGTGATCAAGCCCGCCGCCGCCTCACCCGAGCTGCTGAACCACCGAGGCCGGGCCGTCGTGTTCGACAGCGTCGAGGATCTCAACGCCCGGCTCGACTCGCCGGACCTGGACGTCGACGAGACCTCGGTCCTGGTGCTGCGCGGCTGCGGGCCCAAGGGCTACCCCGGCATGCCCGAGCTGGGCAACCTGCCGCTGCCCGCGAAACTGCTGGCCAAGGGCGTACGCGACATGGTCCGCATCAGCGACGCCCGGATGAGCGGCACCGCGTACGGCACCGTCGTGCTGCACACCGCGCCCGAGGCGGCGGCCGGCGGGCCGCTCGCGCGGGTGCGGACCGGCGACCCCATCGTGCTGGACGTCGCGGCCAGGCGGCTCTACGTCGACATCCCCGACGCCGAGCTGGCCGCCAGGGAGCCGGTCGTCAACGGGCACGCCGCCCCGCCCCGCGGCTGGGAGCGCCTGTACGTCGACCACGTCATGCAGGCCGACAAGGGGGCGGACCTGGACTTCCTCACAGGTTCGAGCGGCGATGCCGTGGGCAGGGAATCCCACTGACCTGGAGTCCCGCGCGATATCTTGCCCGGTACGGGACTAGTGTGACCCCGTTTTGACGGCACAAGGTTTGACGGCACAAGGTTTGACGGCACAAGGAGGACGAGTGGGCGGCGACATCACCCAGAGCCAGGAGTGGGCGGCACTGGACAAGCACCACGGGGAGCTGGCGGGCAAGCAGCTGCGCGAGCTGTTCGCGGAGGATCCCGGCCGCGCCGAGCGGATGACGCTGACCGCCGGTGACCTCTACCTCGACTACGCCAAGCACCGCGCCACGGACGAGACGATCGATCTGCTCGTCGAGCTGGCCGAGCGAGCCGGGCTGCGCGACCGGATCGCCGCGATGTTCCGGGGCGAGCACATCAACGTCAGCGAGGACCGGGCCGTGCTGCACGTCGCGCTGCGCATGAGCCGGGAGGCCAAGCTGGAGGTCGACGGCCAGGACGTCATCGCCGACGTGCACGCCGTGCTCGACAAGATGAGCGCCTTCGCCGACCGGGTCCGCTCGCGGGACTGGACGGGCGCCACCGGACAGCCGATCACCACCGTGGTCAACATCGGCATCGGCGGCTCCGACCTCGGCCCGGCCATGGCCTACGAGGCGCTGCGCGACTACGCCGACGCCGGCATCGCGGCCAGGTTCGTCTCCAACATCGACCCGGCCGACATCACCGGCAACCTGGCCGGCCTGGACCCGGCGAGCACGCTGGTCGTGGTCAGCTCCAAGACGTTCACCACGATGGAGACGCTGACCAACGCCAAGGTGGCCCGTCAATGGCTGGTCGACGCGCTCGGCGAGGACGCCGTGTCCCAGCACTTCGTGGCCGTCTCGACCAACGCCGAGAAGGTCGCCGAGTTCGGCATCGACACCGCCAACATGTTCGGCTTCTGGGACTGGGTCGGCGGCCGCTACTCCTATGACGGCGCCATCGGCCTGTCCCTGATGATCGCGATCGGGCCGGAGCGGTTCCGCGAGATGCTGGCCGGGTTCCGCGCCATGGACCAGCACTTCCGCACCGCGCCGTTCAAGGCCAACATGCCGGTGCTGCTCGGCCTGCTCGGCGTCTGGTACAACGACTTCTTCGGCGCCCAGACCCGGGCCGTTCTGCCCTACAGCCAGCGGCTGCACCGCTTCCCCGCCTACCTGCAGCAGCTCACCATGGAGTCCAACGGCAAGTCCGTACGCGCCGACGGCACGCCCGTCACGACCGAGACGGGCGAGATCTTCTGGGGCGAGCCGGGCACCAACGGCCAGCATGCCTTCTACCAGCTGCTGCACCAGGGCACCCGGCTGGTGCCCGCCGACTTCATCGGGTTCGCCGAGCCGTTCGAGGACCGCGAGGGCATGCACGACCTGCTCAACGCGAACCTGTTCGCGCAGACCTCCGCGCTGGCCTTCGGCAAGACGGCCGAGGAGATCGCCGGCGAGGGCACGCCGCCCGAGATCGTGCCGCACAAGGTGATGCCCGGCAACCGGCCCACCTCCACGATCCTGGCCACCAAGCTCACCCCGTCCACGCTCGGCCAGCTCGTGGCCCTGTACGAGCACGCGACGTTCGTCGAGGGCACCATCTGGGGCATCGACTCCTTCGACCAGTGGGGAGTCGAGCTGGGCAAGAAGATGGCGCTCGACCTGGCGCCCGCGCTCACCTCGGAGGAGCCGCCGACGGACTTCCCGGACGCCTCCACCGAAGGGCTCGTCCAGCGCTACCGCGAGCTGCGCGGAAGGCGGGTCTGACGTGGGGGCGACCAAGCCCGCGGGCGCGCTCGTCCTGTTCGGCATCACCGGTGACCTCGCGCGCAAGATGGTCCTGCCCGCCCTCTACCAGCTCACCGCCAAGGGCGAGCTCGATCTGCCGATCATCGGCGTGGCCAAGACCGATCTGGACCTCGACGGGCTGCGCGAGCACGCCCGCGCGGCCTGCGGCGGGGTGCGCGACGCGGCGTTCGAGAAGCTGGCGGGCAACCTGCGGCTGGTGTCGGGTGACTACCGCGACCCCACCACCTACACCCGGCTCCGCGAGGAGCTGGAGGGCAAGGGGTTCCTGGTCCACTATCTGGCCGTACCGCCCGCGCTGTTCTCGGTCGTGGCCGAGGGGCTGGCCGCGGAGGGCCTCAACCGGGACGCCAGGCTCGTCGTGGAGAAGCCGTTCGGCAACGACCTGGACTCGGCCCGGGCGCTCAACGCCGAGCTGCTGAAGTATTTCGACGAGGACCACCTGCGCCGGGTCGACCACTTCCTGGGCAAGGAGCCGGTCGAGGACCTCCTGGTGTTCCGGTTCGCCAACATGCTGGTCGAGCCCCTCTGGAACCGCAACTACGTCCGCAGCGTGCAGATCACCATGGCCGAGGACTTCGACGTGGCCGACCGGGGCGCCTTCTACGACGCCAACGGCGCCATCCGCGACGTCGTCCAGAACCACCTGATGCAACTCCTCGCCATCCTGGCCATGGACCCGCCGCCGTCCAAGGACGCCCGCGCCCAGCTGGACGAGAAGTGGCGGGTGCTGCGCGCCGTCGAGGCCATCAAGCCCGTCGACGTGGTCCGCGGCCAGTACGAGGGCTACCTCGACACCGAGGGCGTCAAGAAGGGCTCGACCACCGAGACGTTCGTCGCGCTGCGGGCCTACATCGAGAACTGGCGATGGGCCGGGGTGCCGTTCTGCATCCGTGCCGGCAAGGCGCTGCCGGTGACCGACCTGGAGATCGTCGCCGAGCTGCGCAAGCCGCCGATCTCGCTGTTCCCGCACGACCCGGACCTGAACCCCAACCTGATCAGGTTCCGGCTGCAGCCCGACGCCGGGGTGACGTTCGACGTGCTGGCCAAGGAACCCGGCAAGCAACGCACCCGGCAGGTGCCGGTGAGCGTCGACTTCACCAAGGTGCTCGGCCCGATGGAGGCCGCCTACCAGCGGATCCTGGCCGACGCGGTGAGCGGCGATCCCCTGCGGTTCGCCAGGTTCGACCTGGTGGACGAGTCGTGGCGGATCGTCCAGCCCATCCTCGACCTGCCGGACTCGCCGCTGCCGTACGCGAAGGGCACCTGGGGGCCCAAGGAGGCCGAGAAGATCGCACCCGGCGGGTGGCACGAGATCTCGACCACCTTCGACTGATCCCGCGCGGGCGGGCATGGGGAAGCGGCATTGACGGCGGGGCCGATAGGTCCGACGATCGCAGGCATGCCCCTCATCCCTGTTCCCGCCCACGCGCACACATGGGCGGCACTCACCCGCGATACCTCCTATGTCTTCGGCGTCGAAACGGTCATCGGCGCCGAATCCGGCGAAGACACTCGGATCGTGCAGTGGTACTGGGGACCCCGGTTACCCACCGGGGCCCTCGGCCAGGTCGTCGAGCACGCCCCCGGCTGGATCGTCACCGGCTTCCTCGACCCCGACGACGCGACGGAAATGCTGCCCGTCGACGGCGGCCGCCGCTGGGGCGTGCCCTCGCTCCAGGCCGTCTACGAGGGTGAGGTCCGCTCCGTCGAGCTCGGCTTCGACGACGCCGTCCTCGGCGAGAACGAGGTGGAGGTGGTCCTGCGCGACCACGCCTACGGCCTCCGGGTGGGCCTGCACGTACGGGTCTTCGACGACTGCGACGTCATCGAGCGCTGGGTGAGCGTCACCAACGAGTCGGCCGTGCCCCTGCGGCTGCGGCGGCTCGACTCCGGCAGCTGGGTGATCCCCGAACAGGCGGGCTTCCGCTACACCGGCGCCGCCGGAGGCTGGGGCCGCGAGACGCGGCTCCAGAGCGGCGAGCTGCCGGCGGGGGAGACCACGTTCGGCAGCAGGACCGGCACCACCTCGCACAAGGCCAACCCGTGGATCATGCTCGGCGACGCCACCGAGGACGCCGGCGACGTCTGGACCGTCGCGCTCGCCTGGAGCGGCTCGTGGCGGCTCACCACGCAGCGCCGCCCCGAGGGCGACGTCGCGGTCAGCGCCGGATTCGGCCACGAGGGCCTGACCTGGCCACTCGGCCCCGGCGCGTCGCTGAGCACCCCCTCCGCGCTCGGCCTGCGCACCTCCGGCGGCTACGGCGCGGCCAGCCGGGCCTGGCACGACTACGCCCGCAAGCACGTCCTGCCCAGGCCCGGCGAGGAACGGCCCGTCCTGTACAACTCGTGGGAGGCCACCGGGTTCGACGTCACCGAGGCCGGCCAGCTGGACCTGGCCCGCCGGGCCGCCGACCTCGGGGTGGAGCTGTTCGTGGTGGACGACGGCTGGTTCGGCGCCCGCACCGACGACACGCGCGGGCTCGGCGACTGGTGGCCCAACCCCGAGCGCTTTCCGTACGGCCTGCGCCCCCTCTTCCAGGGCGTACGCGACCTCGGCCTGCTCGCCGGGCTCTGGGTCGAGCCCGAGATGGTCAACCCCGACAGCGACCTGTACCGCAAGAACCCCGACTGGGTGCTGCACTACCCGGAACGCCGCCGCGACACCATGCGCAACCAGCTCGTGCTCAACTACGCCCGAGACGACGTGCGCGAGTGGGCGCTCGGCTGGCTCGACCAGCTCGTCCGCGAGTACGGCCTGGACTACCTCAAATGGGACATGAACCGCAGCTTCAGCCAGGCAGGCTGGGCCGAGGGCGGCGACCTGCTCTGGATCGAGCACACCAGGGGCGTCTACGCGATCATGGACGAGCTGCGCGGGCGCCATCCGGGGCTGCGCATCGAGTCGTGCTCGGGCGGTGGCGGCCGGGCCGACTTCGGCATGCTGCGCCGTACCGACCAGGTGTGGACCTCCGACAACACCGACGCCCGCGACCGGCAGGTGATCCAGCGGGGCTTCTCCTACCTCTACCCGGCCGGCGCCATGTCGTGCTGGGTGACCGACAGCCCCAACCCGATCACCCACCGGGAGGTGCCGCTGCGCTACCGCTTCCACGTGGCCATGGCGGGCACGCTCGGCGTCGGCGGCGACCTCACCAGCTGGAGCGCCGCGGAGCTCGACGAGGCCAGGCAGCTGATCGCCGACTACAAGGCCGTCCGCCCGGTGATCCAGCACGGCGCGCTGCACCGGCTGGCCGGCCGGCCCGGCGAGAGTGCCTCCGCCGTCCAGTACACGCTGGGCGACCAGGTGGTCGTCCTCGCCTACAACCCGTTCGCGCTGGACAAGCAGCCGCCCCGGCGGCTCCGGCTGGCCGGGCTCGACCCGTCAGCCGTCTACGAGGGGCCCGGCGGCTCCTGGTACGGGGCCACGCTGATGCGGCACGGCCTCACCCTGCCCACGTGGTTCCACTCCGGCGCCGACTACCGCAGCGAGATGGTGGTGCTGCGCCGGGTCTAGGGCCAGCATGTGGGGATGGACATCATGGAATTAGTCGAACGCGCCAAGGACTCCGCGACGGTCAAGCGGGTCTTCGGCGACCCGATTCAGCAGGACGGCGTCACGGTCATCCCCGTCGCCCGGGTCGTTCAGGGCGGCGGCGGGGGCATGGGCAGGCAGGAAGTCTCCGTGGATCCGGACGCCGCGCCCGGCGGCGAAGGCAGCGGCGGCGGATTCGGCCTCAGCGCCACTCCCGCCGGGGTGTTCGTGGTGAAGGACGGCGATGTCCGCTGGCAGCCGGCGGTCGACGTCAACCGCATCGTCATCGGCGGCCAGATCGTGGCCGTCGTGCTGCTGCTGACCATCCGGTCGATCCTCAAGAAGAGCCGCAAGCGCTGATTTTCGCCTGCTTTAGTAGCGTGAGCGGCATGATCTCTGTGACGCACGTGGTGGCCTTCGGCGGCGTGGTGATGCTCGGGGCGATGTCCCCAGGGCCTGACTTCGCCGTCGTGGTGCGGCGCTCGGCGATCTCCGGCCGCCTGTACGGCATGGCGGCGGCCCTGGGCATCTCGATCGGCGTGTTCGCCTGGGTGGTGGCCGCGGCGACCGGCGTCGCCGCGCTGCTGGCGGCCTCGGCGATGGCGTTCACCGTGGTCAAGGTCGTCGGGGCCGCCTACCTGCTGTTCCTCGGCGTCAAAGCGTGGCGCGCCGCCCTGCGCAAGGGCGGCGGGCTGGAGCTGGAGTCGCTGGACCCGGGGAAGCGCAGCGCGTGGGCGGCCTTCGTCGAGGGACTGCTGACGAACGCGCTCAACCCCAAGGCGGCGCTCTTCTTCGTGGCGCTCGTGCCGCAGTTCGTCAGCGAGGGTGCGTCCCTGGGCGACGGCTGGTCTATGGGGCGGCCGTTCTATGAGACGGTGACCGCCTCTATGGGAGGGCTGGTCTATGAGACGGTGACGCCCAGCAGGTGGCCCAGGCCGAAGGTCACGGCGGCGGCCCCGGCGCCCAGCGCGAGCTGGCGCAGGCCGCCCAGCCACCACGGGCGGGCCGTCATCCGCGCCACCGCCGCACCGAACACGAACAGCGCCACCAGGCTCAGCACCAGCGCCACCGCCAGCCCCGACGCCCCGAACAGGAACGGCACCAGCGGCACCAGCGCCCCGGCCGCGAACGCGCAGAACGACGACCCGGCCGCGACGTACGGCGACGGCAGATCGTCGGGATCGACGCCCAGCTCCTCCCGCACATGCACGCGCAACGCCTGCTCGGGATCCGCCGACAGCCCGGCCGCCACCCGCGCCGCCAGGTCGGCGTCCAGGCCGCGGGCACGGTAGATCGCGGTCAGCTCGGCCAGTTCCCCTTCGGGGTCGCGGGCCAGCTCCCTGCGCTCCACGGCGATCTCGGCTCGCATCAGCTCCGTCTGCGACTTCACGGACGTGTACTCGCCCGCCGCCATCGAGCACGCGCCCGCGATCAACCCCGCGCACCCGGCGAGCACCGCCCCACGGCCCGCACCCGCCGCCCCGACGACTCCGGCGATCAATGCGAAATTGGACACCAGTCCATCCATCGCCCCGAACACCGCCGGCCGCAGCCAGCCACCGGTCACGTCGCGGTGGCTGTGGTGCCTCTCGGGAGAGTACGGCCGCTCGAGCTCGATGGTCATGGAACATCCTCCGCTTCAATTTCGCCTTAATACGAAATTTAGGCAGATGTCACGATGATCCGCAACGAAGGGGAGGCTTCCCTGACCTGCGACGAAGCAGCGGACTACGAACATGCGTGCGGGTCTCAGCAGGGAAGCGGCGGTGAATCTCTCGAACGCCTGTTGCGGAAAGGCAGGGGAAGGTAGTGACATTCCGTCACTCGGTGTGATCGTGCGACTGCGTATGGCTGAGGCCGGGTTGGCGTGCGAGACTCGGTCGTATGGAAGGCGGCGATGACATGAGCGCTCTGCCCGACGAAGGCTGGCTGGCCGCGCATCGCCCGCCCAGGCGTACGAGACTCTTCCCGCTGGCCCATGCCGCCGGTTACACCGTCGATGACTGGCTCAAGCTGCCCGACTCCGGGGAGCGCATCGAGTTGATCGACGGGAGCTTCGTCGTGAGCCCTGCGGCCATGGGCCTGCACGCATTGTGCGCGGGTGGTCTGCGGACCGTCCTGGCGTCGGCGGCGAAGGCGGCCGGGGCCGATCTCGTGGTGGTCGAGGCGGTCAACGTGGCCGTCGGGGAAGACGGCCTGATTCCCGACATCGTGGTGCTGCCTCGAGACCTGGTCATGTCCCGGATGGTGATCTTTCCCGCCTCGGAGGTCGCCGCCGTGGCCGAGATCGTGAGTCCCGGGCCGGGCAATCGCCGGCGCGACTACGAGATCAAGCCGGTCAAGTACGCGGAGGCGGGCATCCCGGTCTTCCTGCGGGTCGAGCTCGAAGGGGCGGGCAGCCCGTGGGTCGAGGTGCTGGAGCTGGGAGCGGGCGGCTACGAGGTGACGGCTCGGGCTGGGGCGGGGGAGAAGGTGGCGATCTCCGAGCCGTTCGCCGCCTCCTTCGACCCGGCGCACCTGCTCGACGCCTGATCCGATCCGCTGGGGAAGCGTGGCGCATCCCCAGGGGTCGGGTCGGACAGAGGTCAGATGCGGGCAGGGATGACCGGCTCCGAGACGGTCTGGGTGTCGGTGCCGCGGATCAGGGCCTCGCAGTCCGCTATGGCGCCCGTCAGCAGGTCGCGCAGCAGGGTGTCCGGGTCCGGGATGCAGGCCTGGACGATGCCCACCACCGAGAGCTGCACCGCGTTCGGCGCCGCGTACCGGCGGAAGCCCTTCTCCGTGATCCGGGCCGCGCGGCTGAAGCGCCTGGCCTGCTCCGCCGCGTGCGGGACCAGCGCCATCGCCAGCTGGCTCTCCTCGCTCAGCGGGACCGAGGCGAACCGGCTCGAGGCCGGCTGGCCGGACGGGACGCCGTCGAGCCTGGCCAGCATCTCCTCGGCCGCCAGTACCGACACCGCGAGCGCCAGTTGACGCTCTGCCGCCGAGACCGGCAGCGCGGTCGTCGCGCACCGCAGCGCGATCCGGGCGTCCACCCGGAGGTCGTCGGCGTTCAGGTCGATGATCGAGGGAACGAGGCCCACGAGGCGGGCCCGGTTCGCGTCGCTGGTGTTGTCGTTGACCAAGCGGGCGAGCGCGGCCAGCAGCGGGTGCGTACAGGCCGGGTGGTCGCTCCACCGCTCTCCGGCTAGGTAGGACGCCAGCTCCATGAAACAGGCGCCGCGCTTAGGGTTGCGATGCCTGCCGCGTGACAGAACCGGCATGTGATCAAGCTGATTGTCCACGGGGTGCTCCACTGCTCCACGGGATGCTGCTCTACGGGATCGCCGTCTTTCCAGTCTGCGCTGATAACAGCAACAACGCCAGTGATGGGGGATTTTGCCTCCCCTGCAGACTGCCCGGTGGGCGCGGACGCACACCTGGGGTAAGACGGATGCCACCTTCGTGGATCAGTTCGACCACCGGAAGCCGCTGAAATTATTCTTTAGTTCATCGTCAAGTCTTGAAAGTTATAACCGCGAACGATTGAGTTCGGTCGTGCAGACCCTCCGCTACGCGGCCGTCGCGGCCGCGCTCGTCTTAGGAATCGCCGCCCCCGCGCAGGCCGATCCCCAACCCCCCGCCGAAGACGCGCTGAAGGCGTCGTCCTATCCGCCGCCCTCCACGCTGCTGACCCAGGCCGTCACCGGCAAGCAGCTGGAGACGGCCAAGAAGACCCGGCCGGTGGCCCCCGGCATCTCGCTGACCTCGTTCGACCGCTACGACGAGCTCGGCTGGCTGCGGGCCGACGCCGTCACCGCCGACCTGGGCGCCGCGAAGGCCGACTACGTCTACTCCGGCGAGGTGTCCAAGACCGAGCCGCTGTCCGGGCCCGCCAAGCGCGCCCACGCCGTCGCGGCCGTCAACGGCGACTTCTTCGACATCAACAGCTCGGGCGCCGCCCTGGGCATCGGCGTCCAGAACGGCTCGCTCATCCAGTCGCCCGCCTCCGGCCACGACAAGGCCGTCGCGATCACCGGCGACGGCCTCGGGCGGGTGCTGAGGATGTACTTCGAGGGCACCGCCACCCCGGCGGGTGGCGCGCCCATCACCCTGACCCAGTTCAACCAGATCATCCAGGCGGGCGGGGTCGGCCTGTTCACGCCGCTGTGGGGCTCCTACAACCGGGCCCGCGCGGTCGAGGGCGCCACCGCCGTGACCGAGGTCGAGCTGGTCGACGGCGTGGTCTCGGCGGTACGCCAGGCGCCGGGCACCGGCCCGATCCCCGCCGGCACCACGATCCTGCTCGGCCGCGACGCGGCGGCGGCCACGCTGGCCGGGCTCAAGCAGGGCGACAAGATCGACGTGAAGTACCAGCCGAAGTCGTCGGACGGCAACGCCGTCAAGGCGGCGGTCGGCGGCAACTACGTCCTGGTCAAGGACGGCGCCGTGCAGAGCTCCACCGACCCGGCCGCGCACCCGCGTACCGCGGTCGGCTTCTCCGCCGACGGCAGGAAGATGTACCTGCTGACCGTCGACGGCCGCCAGGCCGACAGCCGTGGCGTCACGCTCAACGAGCTGGCCGCCATGATGGTCGACCTCGGCGCCGCGAACGCGCTCAACCTCGACGGCGGCGGCTCCTCCACGATGCTCGCCCGCGAGCCGGGCTCCGCCGACGTCCAGGTCGAGAACAGCCCGTCCGACGGTGGCGAGCGCCACGTGCCGAACGGCCTGGCCCTGTTCGCCCCCGAGGGCAGCGGCAAGCTCAAGGGCTTCTGGCTGGAGACGGCCGGCGACCCCGACAAGGCGCCCGGCGCCTCTCCCGTCGCCGGCGGCCGCCCCGACCGGGTCTTCCCCGGCCTCACGCGGCGGCTGACCGCCGCCGGATACGACGAGACGTACGGCCCGGCGGCCGGCACCCCGTCCTGGCGCGCCGAACCGGTGGTGCACGGCGTCGTCCGCGACGGCAAGTTCCACGCCCTGGTCCCCGGCCAGACGACGGTCACCGCCTCGCGCGGCGGCGCCAAGGGCACGCTGCGGCTCACCGTGCTCCAGCCGCTGCAGCGGCTCGGCGCCACCGTGGACCGGGTCGGCCTGGCCGGCGCGGACGCCACGGCCACGTTCGGCGTCGTCGGCTACGACCACAACGGCAACACCGCGCCCATCGAACCGGCCGACCTCACGCTCGACTACGACCACGACGCCTTCGAGGTGACCCCGGCCGACCAGGGCTACTTCACCGTCAAGTCCAAGAAGGCGACCACGTCCGGCCTGATCACCGCCAAGGTGGGCAAGATCAGCACGGCCGTGCCCGTCACCGTGGGCTTCGAGGACAAGCCGGTCGCCGACTTCGAGAACGCGGCCCAGTGGAGCTTCGCCGCCGCCCGGGCCACCGGCTCGCTGTCGGCCGCGCCCGGCCAGAGCGGGGGCGGGCTCAAGCTGTCGTACGACTTCACCCAGTCCACCGCGACCCGCGCCGCCTACGCCAGCCCGCCGCAGCAGATCGAGGTGGCGGGGCAGCCGCAGGCGTTCGGCCTGTGGATCAACTCCACCGGCAAGGGCGAGTGGCCCAGCCTGGAGTTCTACGACGGCCAGGGGCAGTCGCAGATCCTGCGTGGCCCGTACATGACCTGGACCGGCTGGAAGTACGTCGAGTTCGCCGTGCCGCCCGGCGTCAGCTACCCGCTCAAACTGCGGCGCTTCTACGTGGCCGAGACCAAGACCGACGCGAAGTACACCAACGACATCCTCATCGACGGCCTGGTGGCCAAGGTGCCGCCGTCGGTGACGGCGCCGCCCGCCCAGAAGGTCGCCGACCCGGTCGTCAAGCCCGAGGTGGCCAAGATGCCGTGGCGGTTCGCCGTCATGTCGGACGCCCAGTTCGTGGCCCGCGACCCGGACAGCGACATCGTCAAGAACGCCCGCCGTACGCTCCAGGAGATCAAGGCCGCCAAGCCCGACTTCCTGCTGATCAACGGCGACCTGGTGGACGAGGCGTCGCCCGAGGACTTCGCGCTGGCCAAGAAGATCCTCGACGAGGAGCTGGGCGGGACGCTGCCGTACCACTACATCCCGGGCAACCACGAGGTGATGGGCGGCAAGATCGACAACTTCAAGGCCGTCTTCGGCGACACGTACCAGAGCTTCGACCACAAGGGCACGCGCTTCGTCACGCTGGACACCTCGCGGCTGAACCTGCGCGGCGGCGGCTTCGACCAGGTCGCCCTGCTCCGGGCCAAGCTCGACGCGGCGGCTCGGGACGCGTCCGTCGGCTCGGTGGCGGTGCTGTTCCACGTGCCGCCGCGCGACCCCACGCCCGGCAAGGGCAGCCAGCTCGGCGACCGCAAGGAGGCCGCGCTGGTCGAGGGCTGGCTGGCGGACTTCCAGCGGACCACCGGCAAGGGCGCCGCCTACATCGGGGCCCACGTCGGGACGTTCAACGCCTCGCACGTCGACGCGGTGCCGTACTTCATCAACGGCAACTCCGGCAAGAACCCGGCCACCGCGGCCGACGACGGCGGCTTCACCGGCTGGTCGCTGTGGGGCGTGGATCCGGTCACCGCGCAGGAGGCTGAGCACGTCAAGCGCAACTGGTTCGCCGACGCGCCCAGCTGGCTCGGCGCCCAGGTACGGCCGCACGTGGACGATCTCGCGCTCGCGGCCCCCGCGGCCGTGCAGGTCGGCAAGGCGGCGGCTGTGACGGCGACGGTCAAGCAGGGCACCCGGGTGGTGCCGGCCGCCTACCCGGTGTCCGTGGCGTGGTCCGGCTCGCCGAACCTGCACATCGGGTCGCGGCAGAGCGCCAAGCCCTGGGACGTCGCCGTGCTCGACCCCGCGACGGGGACGCTCACGGCGCTGCGGAAGGGCCAGGTGACCGTCGCGCTGACGGTCAGCGGCGTCACCCGCCAGGCGACGATCGCCCTGACGGCCAACGCGGCCGCCTGACACACGGCCGCCTGACACGCGGCGGCGGGGGTCACCACACCCGGCCCCCGCCGCCGGACACAATGGAGGTCATGACGGACCTCGTCGAGACCATCGAACGGCTCGAGCTGGTCGACCACCACGTCCACGGAGCCACCGCGCACGACCTGACGCGCACCGCGTTCGAGGAGCTGATCACCGAGTCGGACCGGCCGGTGCCGCACTGGATGACCCAGTTCGACTCCCAGGTCGGCCACGCGATCCTGCGCCACTGCGCGCCCGTGCTCGGTCTCGACCCGCACACCACGCCCGAGGAATACCTGGCCAGGCGGGCCAGGCTGGGCGCGGCCGAGGTCAACACGCGGCTGCTGGCGGCCTCGGGGGTGGCGCACTTCCTCGTCGAGACCGGCTATCGGGGCGAGGAGATCCTCAGCCCGGCGGGCATGGCCGAGGTCAGCGGCCGGCCCGCCGACGAGATCGTCCGCCTGGAGTCGGTGGCCGAGCAGGTCGCCGAGGGTGACGCGGCCGGGTTCGCCGACCGGTTCGGCGCGACCCTCCACGAGCGCACCCGTACGGCGCGCGGCCTGAAGACCATCGCCGCCTACCGCCACGGCCTCGACTTCGACCCCGCCCGGCCCGGCCCGGCCGAGGTCGCCGAGGCGGCGGGCCGGTGGCAGGAGGAGGGCGGGCGGCTCCGTGACCCGGTGCTGCTGCGCCACGTCATCTGGGCCGGTATCGAGCGCGGGCTGCCCCTGCAGTTCCACACCGGGTTCGGCGATCCCGACCTCGACCTGCGCCGATCCGATCCGCTGCTGCTGCGCGGGCTGATCGAGCTGGCCGAGCCGACGGGGGTGCCACTGCTGTTGCTGCACTGCTATCCGTACCAGCGCCATGCCGGATTCCTCGCCCAGGCCTATCCGAACGTCTACTTCGACGTGGGCCTGGGCGTCACCTACACGGGCGCGCGCGGCGCCGAGGTGGTCGCGGAGAGCCTGGAGCTGGCGCCGTTCGCCAAGATCCTCTTCTCGTCGGACGCCTGGGGGCCCGCTGAGCTGCACCATCTCGGGGCCGAGCTGTGGCGGCGGGCGATGGCGCGGGTGCTCGGCGGCCTCGTGGCCGACGGCGAGTGGTCGGCCGCCCAGGCGGTGCGCGTGGCGACCATGGTGGGGGCCGAGAACGCCCGCCGCGTGTACGACCTGGGCCCGGACGGGTGAGGACGGCGGCGAAATGGGCACCGGGGGAAGGAGTGACGAAAGGAGCATCTGAGTGAGCCCGGGGGAACTGCTGCGCGAGGCGCTACTGGACGAACTGCCCGCCGCCGTGAAGCTCAGGCGGGAGCTGCACGCGCAGCCGTGCGTGTCCGGGGAGGAGGGGCCGACGCTCAAGCGCGTGCTCGACGCGCTGTCGGGCGGCCTCGTGGAGTACGTGGCGGGCACCGGCGCCGTGATCAGGATCGGCTCTCCCGGCCCCGCGGTCGGCGTGCGCGGCGAGCTCGACGCGTTGCCGATCGCCGAGCGCACCCGCGTCCCGTGGGCCGCCACCAGCGGCGCCATGCACGCCTGCGGTCACGACGTGCACCTGGCCGCCGTCGTCGCCCTGGCCCGCGCGGTGGCGAAGGTCCGCGCCGTCGTGGACGCCGGAGTGGAGGAGGCCGGGGATCCGGGCTCGACGGGGCTGTCCGCCTGGAGCTGGGACGAGATCGCGCCGCTGGTCGTGGTGCTGCAGCCGCGCGAGGAGACCTACCCCTCCGGCGCCTTCGACGTGGTCGAGTCCGGCGTGCTCGACCGGCACCAGGTACGCGCCATGATCGGCGCGCACGTCCAGCCCGTGCTCGCCGCCGGGGTGGTGTCCTGCACGCCGGGGGCGGTCAACGCCTCGGCCGACGAGTTCGAGCTGACCGTCAGGGGCGCCGAGGGCCACGCCGCCTACCCGCACCTGGCCCGCGACCCCGTCGTGGCCATGTCGCAGATCATCGTGGCCGCCCAGCAGATGGTCAGCCGCGCCGCCGACCCCATGGTGCCCACGGTGGTCACGTTCGGCATGGTCAACGCGGGCACGGCGCCGAACGCCATCCCCGGCGAGGCCGTGGCCAGGGGGACGCTGCGGACCATGTCCGAGTCGTGGCGCCGCGGCCTGCACGACCGGTTCACGCAGCTGGTCGAGGACGTGGCCCGGGCGCACGGCTGCCATGGCGAGGTGCGGGTCCTGCCGGGTGAGCCGGTGCTGGCCAACGACCCGGCGCTGGCCGTACAGACCGGGGAACTGCTGCGGCACCAGGGATGGACGGTCACCGAGGAGCTGCGCTCGTGCGGCGCGGACGACTTCGCGGCCTACGCGTCGGTGATGCCGTCGCTGATGATGTTCGTCGGCGTCGACACGGCCGCCGGGCTGCACAGCCCGGAGTTCCTGCCGGGAGACGACGGGGTGGCGGCCACGGCGGAGGCGCTGCTGGCCGGATATCTCACGGCGGGGGGCCGTCCGGCGCGCGCGAGATGACGCCGCCGGCCGATTGCACCGGGACGGACAAGACGCCGGCCGATTGCACCGGGACGGACAAGAAACTCACCAATACTCACCAATACTCACCAATGACGAAACCGCCCAGAACGTTTAGGCTCGGCGGCGATGGATCTCGAAAACTTCGCACCCGGTTCGGGCCGCCTCGAACCCAGGGCCGCACTACGTTCTGACGCCCCTTCCCTCGACCTGAACGGCGACTGGCGCTTCCGCCTCTCTCCGTCCGCTGTCCAGCCGGACGACTTCGCCGATCCCGGCTACGACGACTCCGCCTGGGACTCCCTGCCGGTGCCGTCGCACTGGCAGTTGCACGGGCACGGCTCGCCCGCGTACACCAACGACCTCTACCCCTTCCCCGTCGACCCGCCGCACGTGCCGAACGAGAACCCGACCGGCGACCACCGCCGCGTGTTCGACCTGCCCGAGGGCTGGACCGGCGGGCGGCTGCGGTTCGAGGGCGTCGAGTCCTTCGCCCGGGTCTGGCTGAACGGCCACGAGCTGGGCTACTCGACCGGCAGCCGCCTGCCCGTCGAGTTCGACGCGGGACCGTGGCTGGTGCCGGGCCGCAACGTGCTCGCCGTCCGCGTCCACCAGTGGTCGGCCGCCAGCTACCTCGAAGACCAGGACATGTGGTGGCTGCCCGGCATCTTCCGGGACGTGTCACTGACCCGCTCGGCCGCCGACGTCTTCGTCCACGCCGCCTATGCCGACGGTCGCGGCACGCTGAGCTTCGACGGCCCCGGACGGCTGGCCATCGCCGAGCTCGGCGTCGCCGACCTGGCGCCCGGCACGGAGATCACCGTAGACGCCGAGCCGTGGACCGCCGAGACGCCCCGCCTGTACGAGGCCGTGGTCACGCTGCCCGAGGAGACCGTACGGGTGCGTGTCGGGTTCCGTACGATCTCCATCGAAGACGGGGTGCTCCTGGCCAACGGTCGTCCGCTGCTGCTCAAGGGCGTGAACCGGCACGAGTTCCACCCCGAGCACGGTCGCGCCGTACCGTACGAGACCATGCGCGCCGACGTGCTGCTGATGAAGCGCCACAACGTCAACGCCGTCAGGACCAGCCACTACCCGCCGCACCCCGACTTCCTCGACCTCTGCGACGAGCTGGGCCTCTGGGTGATCGACGAGTGCGACCTGGAGACGCACGGCTTCGGCCACGTCGGCTGGCGCGGCAATCCCACGGACGACCCGCGCTGGGCCGAGGCGTGCGTGGACCGGATGCGCCGCACGGTCGAACGGGACAAGAACCACCCGAGCGTGATCATGTGGTCCCTCGGCAACGAGGCCGGAGTCGGCCAGAACCTGAGCCTCATGGCCGACTGGACCCGGCGGCGAGACCCGTCGCGGCCGATCCACTACGAGGGCGACCGCTCGTGCGCCGACACCGACGTGTACTCGCGGATGTACGCCTCGCACGCCGAGGTGGAGGCCATCGGGCAGGGGGTGGAGGACCCGCTGGCCGACCCCGAGCTCGACGCGCGGCGGCGGGCGATGCCGTTCGTGCAGTGCGAGTACGCCCACGCCATGGGCAACGGGCCCGGCGGCCTGGCCGACTACCAGGAGCTGTTCGAGCGCTATCCACGGCTGGCCGGCGGGTTCATCTGGGAGTGGATCGATCACGGGCTGGCACACCCGGAGTTCGAGTACGCCTACGGCGGTGACTACGGCGAGCCGGTGCACGACGGGAACTTCGTGATCGACGGGCTGGTCTTCCCCGACCGGACGCCCTCGCCGGGGCTGCTGGACCTGAAGAAGGTGTTCGAGCCGGTCCGGTTCGCCTTCGACGACCAGGCCCAGGTCGTGCGGGTGGCCAACCACCACGGCTACCGCGACCTGTCGCACCTGGGGTTCGTCGCGGTGGTCGAGGAGGAGGGGGTGCCGGTCGCCGAGTTCCCGCTCGACGTACCTGCGACGGGTGGCGAGGTCAAGCTGCCCGACCTGCCCGGTGGGGAGGGGGAGCGCTGGCTGACGGTACGGGCGGTGCTGGCCGCCGACCAGCCGTGGGCCGCCGCCGGTCACGAGGTGGCATGGGGCCAGACCCGCCTGTCATCCGGCGCCCAGGGCGAGGCTCGCGGGGCGTCCGGTGGCCGGGGCGTTGGTTCTGGGGCGGACCTGGAGTTCGACCCCGGTACCGGGCGGCTGACCCGCCTGTTCGGGATCGAGGTCGAGGGGCCCCGACTGGAGCTCTGGCGGGCGCCGATCGACAACGACACCTACGGCGGGCTGGTGGATCGCTGGCGGCAGCTCGGCCTGCACCGGCTCACTCACCGAGTGGACGCCGTGGAGACCGGCGACGGGCTGACCGTACGCGCCAGGGTCGCACCGGCGGCCACCGACCTGGGCCTGCACGTGGTCTACCGGTGGACCGCCACGGATGGCGGGCTGGAGCTGACCGTGGACGTCGAGCCGGACGGGGAGTGGACCTTGCCCCTGCCGAGGCTCGGCGTCGTCATGGCGCTGCCCGCGGCGTTCGGCGACGTCACCTGGTTCGGCCGGGGCCCCGGCGAGGCGTACCCCGACACCGGCATGGCCGCCAGGGTCGGCCGATGGTCCGCCACCGTCGAGGACCTGCAGACGCCGTACGTCTACCCGCAGGAGAACGGGCACCGGGCCGATGTCCGCTGGGCCGAGCTGGCCGGCCCGTCCGGCGGCCTCCGGGTGACGGGCGATCCGGCCTTCGGCCTCACGGCCCGCCGCTGGACCACCGCTGAGCTGGAGGCGGCCCGCCACCGGCCGGACCTGAAGCCGGGTGACCGGGTGCACGTCAACCTGGACTTCGCTCAGCACGGCGTCGGCACCGCAGCGTGCGGTCCGGCCGCGCTGCCGCAGTACGAACTCCACGCCCGGCCTGCCACCTTCCGTCTCCGCTTCACCCCGACGGGAGCCCTCGGCGCCTGACGGTCTGGGGTTTGACGGCCCGGGGCCTTACGGCCTCGGGCCTGACGGCCGGGTTTGACGGTCAGATCTGAGGTCCTCGGGCCTGAAGGCCTGAGGTTGAACCACCCTCTCCTCCCCCCTCTGTCGCTAAGGAGTCGTCATGGATGCCAAGCAGTACATGGCCGGTGTGTTCGACCGCGCGTCCGGCACCTACGAACAGGTCGGCGTGCCCTTCTTCGGCCCGGTGGCCGCCGAGCTGGTACGGCAGGCCGCCCCGGAGCCGGGTGACCGGGTGCTGGACGCCGGATGCGGCACCGGCGCCTCACTCGTTCCGGCGGCCGGGGCGGTCGGGCCGACGGGCCGGGTGGTCGGGCTGGACCTCGCGCCGGGGATGGTCGCCGCCACCGCGGCCGAGATCGACCGGCACGGCCTGACGCACGCCACCGTCCTCCAGGGTGACGCGGAACGGGCCGAGGAGCTCCTGCCCGGGGAGCGGTTCGACGTCGTGCTGGCCGGGATGATGCTGTACTTCCTACCCGACCCGCTGGCGGCCGTACGTTCCATGACCGGCCTGCTCCGGCCCGGCGGGCGGCTGGCCGCCAGCCTGCTGGCTCAGGCGAGCCCGGCCGAGATCGAGCTGCTCGGCCTGGTGGCACGGGCCCTGGCCCCGTACACCACGGCCGCTGGCACCGCCCCCTTCCACCGCACCCTCAGCACGGCCGAGGAACTGACCGAACTTCTCAAGGAGGGTGGCCTGGACGGGGTCCGCTGCGAGGACGTCGTGTTCGAGGTGACCGTCGCGGCCGGACAGGTATGGGACTGGCTGTGGTCGGCCGCCCGCCGCGCCTCCCTGGAGACCATCCCCGAGGCCCGCCACCCGGAGGCCAGGGCAGCCCTGGAGGACGCCCTGGCATACGAGACGTTCGTGCTACCCCGCACGGTGCGATTCGCCACCGGGACCCGCGTCTGACAGGACACGACGGCCCCGGACGGATCGCCGGAGCCACGTGGTCAGTCGAACAGGCCGTTCTGCAACGCAACCGAGGAGTGCTGAGCTGCAGTACCTTGGCCTCTATGACGGCGCTGGATGATCTTGTGCGGCGAGTGCCGCCACCTGCGGTACCGGTGGACGGGCACGGGGATTGGCGAGTCGCGGAGACGGCACTGGGATTGGGCCTGCCAGACGACTTCAAGGCGCTGGTGCGGCGGTACGGCCGAGGCGAGTTCTGCGATCTCCTCTTCACTTATCCGCCGTTCGGGCAGTGCATGCTGATCGACTACGCGGTCCGGCTGCTGGATGGCGAACGTACTGTCCGGGACGAGTTTCCAGAGGACTATCCGTATCCGCTGTACCCGGAGCCGGGCGGGCTGCTTATCTGGGGCGGTACCAGCAACGGTCACCACTTGTGCTGGTTGACCGAGGGCGCGCCCGGCGACTGGCCGGTCGTAGTCTGGCAACCGAGGGACGGGGACAACTACGAGCTGTACCGGATGGGCGCCGTGGCCTTCATCGAGGGATGGCTCAGCGGTCGGCTCGCCCGCCGGCCTTTTCCTGCCGCCTTCACCGAGGCCGCACAGTGGTTCGACCCGCCACGTGACCTCAGCCACGTCTACATTCGCCTGGCCGAGGGAGAGCTCGCTTACCCACAACGGCTACGCATCCTGCGCGACGCGCTCGCACCTACCTTAGATCGCAGGAGCGTCGAAATGAACGACGGTGCACGGCAGGACATGTTCGTCGCCACCGAGGCACAGTGGCAGATCACCTACGAGACCGCATACGGCCACCAGATCCGGGTGGCCTTCCCGCCTGAGGATGACGACCGTGCCCGCACCGCGATCTTGCGGGCCGCGGAATTGATGAGGTGTCCGGTGATAGACGCAACGCGAATCGACGGAATGCCGGCCTGGAACTTTTGAGTGGTGACGGACCGCTCGCGCATTAAGCGGACCATCTCCCTGCGAATGGCGCCGCTTTCGCTGAAGATTCTTCTGTCAGCTCAGACCCTTCCGGCTGGACAGGCCCAAGTGAGGCCGCAGGATCGTAGGGTCTCGTCCAGTCGGCGAACGTAAGTGGTATCCGCCCAGGGTTCCAGCCGGGCTCGTGCCTGGCCGATCTCATCGGTCAGGCGAGCCGAGCTGTGCTGCCTGGTGACCTCGGCGGCATCCGTGAGCTTGGCCGCCGCTTCTGGGATCTCCTTGGCCATCGTCAAGGCGCTGGCGTACCGCGCAAGTACCAGCCCATGTCGCCTCTTGTACTTCGGATCAAGCCCGGTCAGAAATCGTTCGGCTGCCACCACTACAGGTCCCACGGCAGGCCCGGGTTGCTTCAGCCGGACGAGCAATGCGCATCTCCCAAGTTCCAATGCCGACGGCGAAATCCAGTGCAGGTACACCGGCTCGTTGTCCTTTGGCGCTCCTGCCGATGCGAGCGCGCGGTCATGCGCGCGAGCACTCGCTGTAGCATCGCCTTCCGCAGCGAAGGCAACCGAAAACAATGATTCGTGCAGTGGTGGCAACAGCTTGCTCGAAGACCGAGAAGCCCAGCTCTGAACAGCGAAGGCGTGGTCCAAAACCGCAGCTGTCCGGCTCTGGTCAGCGGCCACCCGACCAAGCCAGTAGTGCGCGTAGCTGACCAATGTCGGGTCTCCGAGGTCGAGTGCCGCGCGCAGCGCGTCACTCAGCGGCTGCTCAGCCACCGCGTATTCGCGCAGGTCATAGGCGAGGAAGCCCGCCAGCTGCGACATCTGCGCGTATGTACCGAGGAGCCGGTCTCGCAGGTTCGGCAGCATCGGCTCGCGGACGAGGAGCCGTCCGACCGCCTCCCGCTGCTTATTGACGACAGGCAGCAGCGTGGCCGGCCCGGATCGGTCATCGGCTTGATGCGCCTGCATCGAGAGTTTCTCGAAGGTGCTAACCGTCGCCTCGTCCACCCTCCAAGTGCTGCGCAGCACCCCGGCCAGGCGTTCTTCCTCCTCCGGGGTGAGCACACGCAGCAGGTCCAGTGCCTTGCTTCCGCCCAGCACCAAGGCGAGTTCGAAGAGCAGTTCCCGTCGCTTCACGTCGGTCTCCTCGACGCCGATGGCACGCAGCAACCGCACGCACGCTGGGGCGTCCACAAGCGACTTGTCGGCGGGCGAGGCGGCTGCGCTCGGCTCCATCGTGACATGGCTTCCCCGGTCCGGGGACGGTGGCCGGTTGGCGTCCATGTCGCGGAAGTCCGCGCCGCAGATCAGGTCACGATCAGCGGTGCTGTACGAGGTGACAACCCCCGTACAGAGCAGGTTCTGCGCGGCGGTCTCGTAGATCTTGGCCAGCACGGGGAGCAGACGTGCGGGCGGCCGACGCCCTGCCTCCGGCCAGCACTCGAATTCGTACAGCCGCGACTCGCGCAGTGCTGCGGTCCCAGCTGGATCGGCGTCGTTGACCATGGCCACAACCTCGGCTGCGGTGCGGCCGTGCGCCAGTCGATACAGCCGCAACGGGCTCACCTGGTGGGTGAGCGCGAGGACGTCGACGATCTGGCCCCATGTGAAGCCCTTCTCTCGGAGACGCTTACTCCAAGTGCGAGCCTGGAGCAGCACCCGGTAGCCCTCGCCGGACATCGGGCCCCTTCCCGTTGGAACTGATCACCAATAGTAATTATATGGTCACATTCCGCACAAGAAAGAAGAAGATTGCTAAGCCGGCGTGGCTGCTCTTAGGGGCGGTCGTAGATGGAGTGGTCGCCGATGCGCCGCCATTGCAGGATCGTCTCGCCGTCGCTCTCCGTGGCGAAGCGGAAGGTGGCGCGTCCGTCCGGGGAGGTGAAGTTCCACGTCAAGGAGTAGACGTCGGTGCCGGTGAGTTTGTGGATGCGCAGTCGTACAGGCCAGGGCACGTGGCCGGTGTGGGCGCCCTGGCCCAGCGCGGGCAGAAAGTGCTTGCAGACCGCTTCTTTGAACAGCGTGTAATGCTCTGAGGGTAGCCGCGAGAGATCCCGTAGAAACGAGTCGGACCGCTCGTACTTCAAGGGGACGTCTCGCCGCGAATCGCATCGCTCTCGGAGAAGAGCTCATCCATACTGTCGAAGCGTCGGCTGCGGCCATCTCGAAAGTCCGCGTCGGCCTCGACTTCGGCCGCCTGCCAACCGGGCACCCAGTACCAGGCATCGTCAGCGGGAACAATGGCGGCCACTCGGCGGCCATGATCGGTCAGGTAAGCGATCGCGCCACGCTCGGAGGCGGCACTGATGACCTCGGGCAGGTGGCCGTCGGCTTCGTTCAGTGGGACCTCGAAGGCGCTGTCACTCATGTCTTGAGTGTAGGTCAGGGCATATGCGGGGGCCATGCTGCGTAGCGTAGTCGCTCGATTGCCGACTGTATGTCCTTTGCTGGACATCCACACCTCCTTCACTCTGTGAGCGTTGCCGGTCGTCAAGATGTGGACATCCCTTGTGCGGGCGAATGCGGGATCGATCAAATCCGCATCGGGACGACGATCACGGAAACCGGGAGATTCGCGCAGGTCAGAGTGGATGCGGCACGGGCGATCTATGGGGAGGCGATGGGGGTCCACGTGGCGCGGCCGATGAGGCAACGTTGTGGCAGTGAACCGAGCCCCTGACGTGTCCTTGGAGAAATCCCGATGCCCGAGATCACCGTGCCCGCCATCGTGTTCGTCCCCAAGCAACGCGAATTGGGAACCGTACAAGCTGAACTCATTGACGCGATGGTCGACCTGCACCCCGGTGGTCTGACGTGGCGGCGCACCTTTCCCGGAACCTTGGACCAGGTCCCTCACGTACGCAACTTCACGAGCTACCTCCTGGCCGACTCTGCCTGCCGGGATGACGCGGAACAGATCGTCGCCGAGCTCGCCGCGAACGCCATCCAGCACACCGGCAGCGGCCATCTCCACGGAACCTTCATCGTCGAGATCGCTCGCACGACCACCACGATCACCATCGCGGTTTACGACTGCGGTTGGGGTGGCGTCCCCCGGTTCGGCGCACACTGCCGGGTCAACGCGGAGTGTGGCCGGGGGCTGGCCCTTGTTTCCACGATCGCCGACCAAGTCGGCTACGAAGGCAACGACGAGGTAGGCCACAAGGTATGGGCGAAGATCCACACGCACGCCAGCCCAAAGGTCAGCCGTCAAAAGGTCTAGTGACAGAAAGCGACATGCCGGGGCGGGCACGTCGACCGTGCCCGCCCCGGCTGCTTGGACCGTGCTCGTGCCGGACGTCAAGCAGGCGCGTCCAGCACCTCCAGCACCGTGCCCGCGCCGACCGTCAGGCCGCCCTCGCGGATCGCGAAGCCGAGGCCCGGCTCCAGAGCGACCGCCTTGCCCAGCTCGACCCGCACCTCGACCGTGTCGCCCGGCTGGGCGGGGTCGTCCAGGAGCAGCTCGCCGGGCACGTCGGTGGTGCGCAGGTAGAACTGCGGCCGGTAGCCGGGCGCGATCGGCCGGCGCCGCCCGCCCTCCTCCGGCGTGAGGAGGTAGATCCGGGCGGTGAACGAGCGCCGGGCGCGTTGGCTGCCAGGCGCGGCCAGCACCATGCCCCGCCGTACCTGGTCGCGGCGGACACCGCGCAGCAGCACGGCGGCGTTGTCACCCGCCTCACCCCGCTCCATCGTCTTCCCGAACGTCTCCACCCCGGTCACCACGGCGGTGAAGCCGGTGTCGGAACCGGACTCGAACCCGACGACGCCCACCGAGTCGCCCACGCGGACCGCGCCACGCTCGATGGCGCCCGTGACGACCGTGCCCCGGCCGGTGACCGTGAGCACGTTCTCCACCGGCATCAGGAACGGCGCGTCCACGTACCGGATCGGCACCGGGATGTGGTCGTCGACCGCCTGGAGCAGCGCGTCGATGGACGCCGTCCACTCGGGGTCGCCTTCCAGCGCCCGTAGCCCGGACACCCGGACCATCGGGACGTCCTGGTAGCCGTGCTCGGCGAGCAGGTCGTGCAGCTCGAGTTCGACCAGGTCGGTCAGCTCCGGGTCGGCGCCGTCGGCCTTGTTGACCGCGACGACCAGGTGCTCGACGCCGACCCGCCGGGCGAGCAGCACGTGCTCCCTGGTCTGCGGCATGATGCCGTCCTGCGCGGACACGACGAGGATGGCGCCGTCGAGCTGCGCCGCCCCCGTGATCATGTTCTTCACGTAGTCGGCGTGGCCCGGCATGTCCACGTGGGCGTAGTGCCTGGTGTCGGTCTCGTACTCGACGTGCGAGATGTTGATCGTGATGCCGCGCACGGCCTCCTCGGGCGTGCGGTCGATCCGCTCGAACGGCGTGTACGTCGCCTGGCCTCGCTGGGCGAGCACCTTGGTGATCGCGGCGGTCAGCGTGGTCTTGCCGTGGTCGACGTGGCCCATGGTGCCGATGTTGAGATGCGGCTTGTTACGGATATAGGCCTGCTTGGCCATGATCTCTTCCTTGTGAGTCCTGGATGTGCTGTGACCCGCACGGGGCCGACTACCTCCCCCCGCCGGGTCACAGTGGACTTACGGGAAGAGGTCAGCGCTCCAGGCCGTCGCAGGCACGCTCGAACGCGCCCGCGTTGGCGGGCGTCGCGAGGTGATCGTGCCTGAACATGAGGACCATAGTGAGGCGCTCAGCACCGCCACGCAACGCAATATTCCCGGGAGGCGGCAGGGCGGTATGCCGTAAGGCGGCCTCACCTATGGTGACCAGGCAAAACACCTCATAGAGTGGGGGGCGTGAGCAGGCTCACCAGGTCTCGCCCGCCGGGCACGCGAAGGCCGACCACACCGATGGTCGACTATGCGGCGCTGTTCGCCGTGACGCCGTCCCCCTGCCTGGTGCTGGACCCCGATCTGGTGATCGTCGACGTGAACGGGGCCTATCTGCGCGCGACCGGGCGCACTGCCGAGGACCTGATCGGGCAGCACATCTTCGCCGCTTTCCCCGACAACCCCGATGATCCCCACGCCAGCGGTGTGAAGAACCTGAGCGCCTCGCTGCACCGGGTGCTGGCCTATCGAGTACCGGACACGATGGCGCTGCAGAAGTACGACATCCCGCTCGCCGGTTGTCCTGGAGCGTTCGAGGAGCGCTGGTGGTCCCCGATCAACACCCCCGTCCTGGCACCGGACGGGACGCTGGCGTGGATCATCCACCGGGTAGAGGACGTGACGGAGTTCGTCCGCTCCTTCGGCCCGCGGCGGGCCACCACCCGCCGCTCACCGGGGCGTGCGGAGATGGAGGCCGAACTCTACGGCCGGGCACAGGAACTGCAGCGGCTGAACGAGGAACTCCGCCTGGCCCACACCCGCGAACACCAGGTCGCGCTCGCCTTGCAGGAGGCCATGCTGCGCTGCCCCGACCTGGACCTGCACCCCGACATCGAGGTGCGCTACCTGCCCGCGGTGGAGACGCTGAACGTCTGCGGCGACTGGTACGACGTCGTCGACCTGTCGGACGGCTGCTTCGCCGTCGCGGTCGGTGACGTCGTGGGGCACGGCCTGGAGGCCGCCACGTCCATGGGGATGCTGCGCAGCGCGCTGAGCGCAGCGATCCGCGCCCTGAAGGAGCCGGCCCCGGCACTGGAAGTGCTCGGCCTGTACGCCCGTTCGCTCGAAGGGGCGCTGGCCACCACGGCGGTCAAGGCCGTGATCGACACCAGGAGGCGCCGCATCACCTACAGCAGCGCCGGCCATCCGCCACCCGTCCTGCTCCACCTGGGCAACGCCTGCACGCTGCTGGACCAGGCCACCGACCCTCCGCTGGGCGCTCGCCCCGAACATGTCGCCCGCCCCCAGGCCGAGCTCGCCTACGAACCCGGCGACACTCTCGTTCTGTACACCGACGGTCTCATCGAACGCCGCGACCGGGACATCGACGTCGGCCTGGCCCTGCTGGCCGACGTACTCGCCCGATCCGGCCGGCTGGACCCCGGACGCCTCGCCGACGCCCTCCTGGCCGGCATGGACGTCAGCAGCGGCGCCCGCGACGACATCGCCCTGCTCGTCGTCCGCCTGTGAAGGCCGTCCGCAGGTAAATGGGGGATGCCCCAGATCGGCGGCGGGCCCGGCTTGTCGCGCGTGGGGAAGCGCGCGCCGCCATCCCAGCGGGTCTGGTTTACCCGACTGGCTCACTAGATCTGACATTTCCCGCTATGGTGCCGAAGATCCCCTACCCTTGTCACAGGAGCCCCATGGCGCACGTCGAACCCCTCCGGGAGGGCGATCCCACCGCCATGGGTCCCTATCGGCTGTTCGGGCGGCTGGGCGCGGGCGGCCAAGGGGTGGTCTACCTGGGCCAGGGCCCCGACGGCAGGCCGGTCGCGGTCAAGGTGCTGCGCGAGGGACTCGCCAATGAGCGCTTCGCCAAGGAGATCGACGCGGCGCGCCGGGTGGAGCCGTTCTGCATCGCCCAGGTGCTCGACGCCTCGCTGGGCGCCCGGCCGTACATCGTGACCGAGTACGTCGAGGGGCCTTCGCTCCAGCAGGCGGGCCGCCACGTCGGCGCCGACCTGCAGCGGCTCGCGGTGGCGACCGCGACCGCGCTGGCGGCCATTCATCAGGCGGGCATCGTTCATCGCGACTTCAAGCCCGCCAACGTGCTGCTCGGACAGGGCGGCCCCCGGGTGATCGACTTCGGGATCGCCCGGTCCGTCGAATCGGGGCTGACGGCTACCAGCAGCATCGTGGGGACGCCCGCGTACATGGCGCCCGAGCAGCTGGCCGGCGAGGGGATCGGGCCTGCCGTCGACGTGTTCGCGTGGGCGTCGGTGATCGTGTTCGCCGCCACCGGGGTGCCTCCGTTCGGTGAGGATTCACTGCCCGCGGTGATCAATCGGATCCTGCACAACGAGCCGCAACTCGGCGAGCTTCCGCAACCGTTGCGCGCGATCGTGCTGGGGTGCCTGGCCAAGGATCCGGCGCGTCGGCCGGCGATGCGTGACGTGTTGCTGCAGCTCCTGGGCGGGCAGGCCCCGGCACGTCCGGACGTGGCCGACGGCCGCGGGCATGCCCTCGGGCATCCGGGCGGTGCCGACGGCCGCGGTCCGGCCACGGTGCCCGGGCGGCGGCACGGGACCAGGACGGTGCTCGTCGCGGGCGTCTCGGGCGTGGGGGCGCTGGCAGTCGCGGGCGCCGTCGCCTGGGGCGCCACGAGCGTCTGGGATCTCCGGGAATCGCGGCCGAGTACGCAGTCACTGGCGTTCACCGCTACCGCGACGCCCAGCCCGACGAAGACGAAAACGCGCCAGCACCCGAAGACCAAGAGCCCGACGACCACGACGAAGCCGACCGTGAAACAGACCCCGAAGCCAACACGGACCGTGAAACCGACACAGACCGTGAAACCGACACAGACCGTGAAACCAACAAAGACCGCCCCCAAACCCACGACCTCGTCGTCGAAATCGTCATCGGGCAGCGGTTCCTTCCGGATCGTGTGGGTGCGAGTCATCGGTCCCAGGCATGCCGACTCCCCGAACTGCGTGTTCAACCATGGCAACATCTCCGGCCTGGTCGAGGGGACCAAGCTGGCCACCGACTTCCGCTACGAATGGGTCCTGGACGGGCGGGTGGCGTCGCGCTCTGCGAGCGTCATCGCCGAATCCCACACTCAGCAGGTCACCGGCCCGCTCGTGCAGACGGAAGGCACGCACCGGGTCACCCTCCGCCTCACCTCCCCCCAAGCGGTGTCGAAGGCCTTCTCCTTCACCATCTGCCCGAGCGACGATTGATGACCCCGCTCCTGCCAGAAGATCCCCAGGCCGTGGGGCCCTACCGGCTGTCCGGGCGGCTGGGCGCGGGCGGTCAGGGGGTGGTCTACCTCGGCCAGGCTCCTGACGGGCGGCCGGTCGCGGTCAAGCTGCTGGCGGACGGCCTGGCCGGTGATCACCGCTTCGCCAAGGAGATCGACGCGGCGCGCCGGGTGGAGCCGTTCTGCGTCGCCCAGGTGCTCGACGCCTCGCTGGGCGGCCGGCCGTACATCGTGACCGAGTACGTCGAGGGGCCCACGCTCCACGAGGCGGGCCGCCACGTCGGCGCCGACCTGCAACGGCTCGCGGTGGCGACCGCGACCGCGCTGGCGGCGATCCACCGGGCCGGGGTGGTGCATCGCGATTTCAAGCCCGCCAACGTGCTGCTCGGCAGGGACGGGCCGCGGGTGATCGACTTCGGCATCGCCCGCGCGGCCGGTCATTCGCTGACGGTGACGAGCAGCATCGTCGGCACGCCTGCCTACATGGCGCCCGAGCAGCTCGCGGGCGCCCCGCTCGGTCCCGCGGTGGACGTCTTCGCGTGGGCGTCGGTGATCGTGTTCGCCGCGACAGGAAGCCCGCCGTTCGGCAACGACTCGCTGCCCGCGGTGTTCCGCCGCATCCTCCACGACGAGCCGTATCTGGGAGACCTGCCGGGTCCGCTGCGCCCGATCGTGCTGTCCTGCCTGGCCAAGGACCCCGCCGCCCGGCCCGCCATGCAGGACGTCCTGCTCCGGCTCATCGGCGCCCCGCCCACCGGTACGGCGGGCGACCTGACGGGCCGTCGAGCCGGTATGGCGGGCGACCTGACGGGCCGTCGAGGCGGTACGGCGGGTCCTTCCGTGAGCAGTCCGCGCTGGAAGGCGCTGCTGGCGGGCGCCGGGGCACTGGCGGTGTCCGGTTCCCTGGTGGCCGGGGCGATCATGTTGCTGCCCGACACGACGACGCCGACGGCCGCGCCCCTCCCGTCGGCCACGGAACAGCAGGCCACCACGACATCCAGCCCGCCGGCCAAGAAACAGGGCACCGACAAGACGCCCAGCACACCGACCAAGAAGCCGCGCCCCACCCGGACCGGCGACTCGAACCCCACCAGCTCCGTCTCGAGGCAGCCCACGCCCAAACCCACGACCTCCCCGCGGAGAACCACGACTCCGACCAAGACCGCGGCCGCGGGGACCGTACGCCTGGCGTCGCTGACCCTGGACGGGCAGCAGACCGGACCGAACTGCTACTCGCCCAGCCTCTTCCCCGTCGCCTTGCTCACGGGCCCGTCGGGCAAGCAGATCGAGTACGGCTACCGCTGGGTCGTGGACGGCCAGGACGAGGGATGGAAGACGGACTGGGTGACCGGTACGACCAAGAACCGGCGCAACCCCTTCGGCGCCTTCGACCCGGGCCGGCACACGATCGTCTTCCACTTGCTGACACCCTCGAAGGCCACCAGGAGCGTGTCGTTCACGGTGTGCGAGCGGTTGTCCTAGGCAAGGGTCCCTGGGCCAGTGGTTCGCGTTACGCGGTCGTTGGTGTTTCGCACAACGGGAGCGGTGGCCTTCGTCGGATGTGCCGAAGATGCCGTGACCCGGCCGGGCCTACCGTACGGTCATGCCACGCCTCGTCCTCGACGACCTCTACCGCATCGCGGCCCCATCGGACCCGAGGCTGCGCCCCGATGGCGGCGCCGTCGCCTATACGCTCACCACCGCCGACCGCGACTCCGACCAGAACCAGGCCGAGATCTGGCTCGCCGTTCCCGGATCCGCGCCGCGCCGGCTCGCCTCCGGGAGGACGGCGCGCTGGTCGCCCGACGGCCGGTCGCTCGCCTTCCTTCGTCCTGTCGATGGGCGGGCGCAGATCCACCTGCTGCCGATGGAGGGCGGCGAGCCGCGCCGGCTCACCTCGGCGCCGCTCGGTGCCGGTGCGCCCGTGTGGTCGCCGGACGGCAGCCGGATCGCCTACAGCGGACCGTACGGAGATCTCGACCCCCACGCGCCGGTCGTGGCCGACACCCTGGAGTACAAGGCCGACGGGGCCGGGCTGCTGCGCGGCCTGACCACGCACCTGTTCGTGGTGGACGTGGCGACGGGCGACACCGTTCAGGTGACCGAGGGCGGGTTCCATGTCGGGGAGCCGTCGTGGTCGCCGGACGGGCTGCGGCTGGCGTTCGCGGCGGGCATGGCGCCCGACCGTGACCTGGTGGTGGAGAGCGCGGTGTACGCGGTGGACGCCACCGGCCCGGCACCGGGCAAGCCCGAGCGGCTCACCGGGCCGGACATCATCTGCACCGGCGCCTGGTGGCTCGCCGCCCCCGACGGCGCCCGTGGCGACGCCCCCGCCCGTGAGGGCGCCCCCGACCGTGACGGCCAGAGCCAGGGCGCCCGGCTGGTGGTGGCTGGGTTGCGTGAGGCCATCGGCCACACCCGCCTGTACACACTCGGCCCTGACACCCTCGACGAGGTGGAGACCGGGCTCGACCGCAACGTCATGACCGGCGCCCCCGGTTACCCCGGCGCCGTCCCCGCGCTGCTGGGCGACGACCTGCTGTTCTGCGCCCGCGACCAAGGCCGCACGCACCTGTACCGCCTGCCAGGCGAGCCGCTGGCCGGGGAAGCCGGGACGGTAGGGCAGGCTGGGGAAGCCGGAAAGGCAGAGGAGACAGGGGAGGCCGGGAAGGCTCAGAAGATCGTCGGCAACGACTTCACGGTGTCCGGCGTGTCCGTGGCCGCCGGCCGGGTCGCCTGGGTCGCCTCCTCCCCGCTCAGCGCCGGTGACGTCTACCTCGACGGCGAGCCCCTCACTCACCACGCCCTCCCGGACGTCGACCTGTTCACCCCGCGCCCCCGTACCTTCACCGCCCCCGACGGCACCACCATCGAGGGCTTCGTGCTGCGCGACGAGACGCGTACCACCCCCGGCCCGCTGCTGCTCGACGTGCACGGCGGCCCGCACAACGCGTGGTCGCCCGCCTTCGACGGCGCCCACCTCTACCACCAGCGGCTCGCCGTCGACGGCTGGACCGTCCTGCTGGTCAACCCGCGGGCCAGCGACGGGTACGGCGAGGACTTCTTCACCGCCACCGTCGGCGCCTGGGGGCTGGCCGACGAGCAGGACTTCCTCGCGGCCGTGGACGACCTGGTGGCGGAGGGGGTCGCCGACCCTGATCGGCTGGCCGTCGCCGGTTACAGCTACGGTGGCTACATGGCGTGCTGGCTGTCGACCAGGACGGACAGGTTCAAGGCGGCCATCCCCGGCGGCTGCGTCAGCGACCTCGCCAGCATGGCGGGCACGTCCGACCTCGGCTCCCTCATCAAGGCCTACGAATGCCGGGGCGACCTCCAGGCCCAGTCACCGATCGCCCAGGTGGCCCGCGTCACCACCCCCACCCTGCTCCTGCACGGCGACAGCGACGACCGCTGTCCGGTCGGCCAGGCCGAGCAGTGGTTCGCCGCGCTGCGCGAGCAGGGGGTGCCGGTCCGGCTGGTCCGCTATCCGGACGCCTCGCACCTGTTCATTCTCAACGGGCGCCCCTCACACCGGTACGACTTCAACGAAAGGATCATCACGTGGCTGGAGCAATGGGTCACCGGCTCGCCGAGCTGATCGCCGAGCACGAGGTTCCGGGGGCCGCGCTGGCCTACCTGCACCAGGGCGAGGTGCACGAGTTCGCGGCGGGGACGCTCAACAAGGACACCGGCGTCGAGGCGACCCCCGACTCGCTGTTCCAGATCGGCTCCGTGACCAAGGTGTGGACCGCGACCCTGCTCATGCGGCAGATCGAGCGCGGCCGGCTGACGCTCGACACGCCGGTGGCCGAGGTGCTGCCCGAGTTCAGGGTGGCCGACCCGGAGGTCTCCAAGACCGTCACGGTCAGGCACCTGCTCTCCCACACCAGCGGCATCGACGGCGACCTCTTCCTCGACACCGGGCGCGGCGACGACTGCGTGGAGAAGTACGTCGCGGCCTGCGCCGACCTGGCCCAGAACCATCCGCTCGGCGCCACCCAGTCCTACTGCAACTCCGGCTTCACCGTCGCCGGCCGGATCCTGGAGAAGCTCGAGGGCAAGCGCTGGGACGACGTGGTGCGCGAGCAGATCGTCGAACCGCTCGGCCTCACCCACACCTGGACCCTGCCGGAGGACGTGCTGCGCTTCCGCGCCGCCATGGGCCACGTCGACGGCGGGACCGCCCCCGTCTGGGGCCTCATGCGCTCGGCCGGGCCCGCCGGGCTCATCTGCGCCCGGCCCGCCGACGTGGTCGCGTTCGCCCGCGCCCACCTCGAAGGCGGCCTCCTGGACGACCCGCGCGCCATGTGGGAGCCGCAGGTCGACATCCCCAACCCGTACGCGCTGGGCAGGCAGTGGGGCATCGGCTGGATCCTCGACGAGTGGGACGGTCACCAGGTCATCTCCCACGGTGGCAACACCATCGGCCAGCACGCCATGCTCTGGGCCGTACCGGACACCGGCACGATCGTGTGCGTCACCGCCAACGGCGGGCACAGCGGCGCGTTCACGCACGCCGTGGCCACCGAGCTGTTCGCCGAGCTGGACGGCCTGAGCGTGCCGCGCCGGCTCGGGCCGCCCGAGACGCCCGTCGAGGTCGAGGTCGACGGCTATGTGGGTGTTTACGAGCGGGCCGGGTTCCGCGCCACGCTGACCGTCCGCGACGGCGAGCTGTGGATCCTCGGCGAGGCCACCGGCGCTCTGGCCGCGCTCCAGCCGCCGATGGAGATGAAGCTCGTCCCCGTGGACGAGGTCACCTTCGTCTGCCGCCGGGAGGAGGACCCGGACTGGATGTCCGCCGTGTTCTACCGGCTCGAGGACGGCTCGCCGTACATCCACCTGGGAGCGCGCGCCACTCCGAAGATCAGCTGAGCATGCCGGACCACGGTGAGCGGGCGAACGGCCGCCCGCTCGCCCATTCCGGACCGAAGTACGTCGGGTGGACGCACGGCCGCCCGCGTGCCGACCTCGGACCGGACTACGGTGAGTGGATGAACGACCGCCCGCGCGCCAGCCTAGGACGGATCCTGCACGACCTCGGCAGCACCGTGATCGACGTGGCCGCCTCGCCGGGCGACCTCGACGCCGGGGTGACCGGGGTGCACATCTTCGATCCGCTCGACGAGCTGATCGTCCCGCCGGGCGGCATCCTGCTGGCGGTCGGAGTGCAGGGCACGGCGGAGATCTGCTCGCTGCTCACGCGGGCCCCGGCCGCGGCCGGCGTGGTGGTCAAGCTGCCCGTGGACGCCGACGAGCAGGTGCGCGCGACCGTGCTGGAGACCGGTGTGGCCGTGCTCGGCCTCACCAGGGCCGCCTCCTGGGCCCAGGTCGCCGCCCTGCTGCGCTCCCTGCTGGCGGAGGGCGACCTGGGCGGGCCGGGGGAGGGGCCGCAGGGCGACCTGTTCTCGCTGGCCAACGCGGTCTGCGCGCTGCTCGACGCGCCCGTCACGATCGAGGACAGGTCCGCGCGGGTGCTGGCCTACTCCGAACGGCAGGACGAGGCCGACCAGGGCCGGATCGACACCGTGCTCGGCCGTCAAGTGCCCGAGCGCTACCAGCGGATGCTCGACGAGAACGGCTTCTTCAAGCTGCTCTACCAGAGCCACGAGCCCGTCTACCTCGAACTCGACGGCGACAGCATCAACCGGGCGGCCGTCGCCGTGCGGACGGGTGACGAGATCCTCGGCTCCATCTGGGCCGCCGTCCGCGAACCGCTCACACCCCAGCGGCAGCGCGCGCTCGCCGACGCGGCCAAGATCGTCGCCCTGCAGCTGCTGCGCGAGCGGGCCGGAGCCGACACCCAGCGGCGGCTCCGCAGCGACCTGCTGTCCACCGTGCTCGCGGGCGGCGCCGACGCGCCCGAGGCCGCCGCGCGGCTCGGCATCGCCACCGCCCGGCTGTGCGTGCTCGCCGCCCATCTCGCGCACCCCGCCGACGACGACCCGGCGCGCGCCGAGAGCGACCGGCAGCGCTTCGCCGACGCGCTCGCGCTGCACGTCGGCGCCATCCACCCCAAGGCGGCCGCCGCGCTCGTCGGCTCGGTGGCCTACGCGGTGCTGCCACTGCAGGCGGGCGGGGAGGAGGAGGCGCGGGCCGTACGCGTGGCGGAGAGCTTCCTGGCCAGAGTCGGGCCGCGGCACTCGGCCAGCATCGGCGTCGGCCGCCTGGCCGCCAGCCTCGCCCACGTCGCCAGGTCCCGCGCGGACGCCGACCGGGCGCTGCGCGTGCTGCTCGCCCGCGGCGCGACGGGCCAGGTCGCCGGCTACACCGCCGTGCACTTCGAGTCGCTGCTGCTCCAGGTCGCCGACGTGGCGGCGGCGGAGGACCAGGCGCCGACCGGCCCCTACCAGCGGCTGCTCGACCACGACGCCGAGCACGGCAGCGACCTGGTCGCCACGCTGCGGGCCTACCTCGACGCGTTCGGCGACGTCAACGCCGCCTCGGCCAGGGTCCACGTACACGCCAACACCTTCCGGTACCGGCTCAAGCGGCTCACCGAGATCAGTGGGCTGGACCTGTCCGACGCCGACGCGCGGCTCACCGTCATGCTCCAGATGCGCATCTTCGGGCGATAGCACCACGCCCGCCGCGCTTTTCGTCACAGCGCACGAAGAACGATCTACGGTCAGCGACCAGGGTGGTGCCTCAGATCCCACTCCCCAGGAGCGCCCCACATGAGAAAACCAGCCGCGCTCGTCGCGCTGGCCCTGCTCGCCGCGGCCTGCGGCGGCACTGCGGGCACAGAAACAGGCACCGGCTCGGGGACGGGCGCGCCGGTCACCGGCGGCACGTTCTCCTTCGCCATCAGCGCCGACCCCGGCGTGCTCGACCCCGCCATGGGCGTGCTGTCGGTCACCAACCAGGTGCTCGCGTTCGCGTACGACACCCTCGTCGGCGTCGGCACCGACGGCCGGATCGTCCCGGGACTCGCCGAGAAGTGGCAGGTCAAGCCCGACTCGGTGACCTTCACCCTGCGCAAGGACGCCACCTGTTCCGACGGCGCCAAGCTCACCCCCTCCGACGTGGCCGAGAACGTCAACCACATCGCCGACCCCGCCACCAAGTCGCCCATCTACGGCGTTCTCGTGCCCACCGGAATGAAGGCGAAGGCGGACGACGCGGCGGGCACCGTGACCCTGTCCACGCCCGAGCCCTTCAGCTTCATCCTGGAGAGCACCGAGCAGATGTACATCGTGTGCGGCAAGGGCGTCAAGGACCGCTCGGCGCTCGCCCACGCCACCTCCGGCTCCGGCCCCTACCAGCTCACCGAGTCGGTCTCGGGCGACCACTACACCTTCAAGGTCCGCAGGGAGTACGTCTGGGGCCCCGGCGGGGCCACGGCCAAGGACCTGCCCGAGACGGTCACGCTGAAGGTCGTGCCCAACGAGCAGACCGCCGCCAACCTGCTCGTCGCCGGCACGCTCAACGGCGCCACCTTCTACGGCCCCGACCGCGCCCGCGTGGCGGCCACCCCGGGAGTCGTCAAGAGCGAACTGCCCTACGGGAACGGCCAGTTCTTCTACCACCAGGGCGACGACCGGCCCGCCCACGACCCGGCCGTACGCAAGGCGCTCACCCAGGCCGTCAACCTCAAGGAGCTGTCCGGGATCGCCGCCAGCGGCACCGGCCGGCCCGCCACCGGGCTCGTCCTCGACCCGCGGCCCTGCCAGGGCGACACGGTCACCGGGCACGTGCCCGCCAACGACCCGGCCGCGGCCGCCGCGGCCCTGGACGCGGCGGGATGGAAAGCGGGTGCCGACGGCGTCAGGGTCAAGGACGGCAAGCGGCTGACGCTGCGCTTCGTCTATCCCACCACCAGGGGATCCGGGGTGCAGGCGGCGGCCGAGTACTTGGGCGCCGCCTGGAAGAAGGCCGGTGTCGAAGTGAAGCTGAACGGCATCATCGACGCCAAGCTGGCGGAGTCGCTCAACGTCACCCAGGACTGGGACGCCATCTGGCTGCCGATCGCCGTCACCCTGCCGAGCCAGCTCGTCGGCTTCCTGTCGGGGCCGGCCGCGCCCAAGGGCGCCAACTTCGCCCACCTGACCAACTCCCGCTACACCTCGCTCATCACGAAAGCCTCGGGAATGCCGGCGGCCGAAGGCTGCAAGCTGTGGCTGGAGGCCGAGTCGGCGCTGTTCGAGAACAGTGATCTGGTGCCGGTCGTGGAGAACACCGTCCTGGCCGCCGGCAAGGGCGGCACGTTCCGCATCCTGGCCGGGGGCGTCGTGCCGACCTCGATCCGCCTCACGCAAGGAGGCTGAGTGCGCGAGCTCCACGAGACCGGACCCGGCTCGCCGCGCCGGGTGCGGTCGCGCGGGTCGCGGTGGGTGGTGCGGCAGGTCGTACGGTTCGCCGTCTCGCTCGCCGCGCTGCTCGTCGCGTCCTTCGCGATGATCCACCTCATCCCGGGTGACCCGGTACGGGCGTCGCTCGGGCCGGCCGCGCCGATCGAGCTCGTCCAGGCGCGTACGGCGGCGCTGGGGCTCGACCGGTCGATCCCCGAGCAGTTCCTCACCTACACCGGCCACGTGCTGACCGGAAATTTCGGGACCTCGTTCCTGTCGGGCGAGCCGGTCGTCGAGATCGTCGCCGCCCGGCTCCCCAACACGCTGGCCCTGGCCCTGCTGGCGACCGTGGTGGCGCTGCTGGTGGCGGTGCCGCTCGGCATGTGGGCGGCCGTCCGCACCGAGAACGGCCGCAACCGCGGCACCGAGTACGCCTTCACCACCGTGACGGGCACCGCCGTCGCCGTGCCCGAGTTCCTGTACTCGATCGCGCTGGTGACCGTCTTCGCCATCGGTCTCGGCGCGTTCCCGCCCGCGGGCAAGGCGGGCGCCGCCTCGTACGTGCTGCCCGTCCTCGCGCTGGCGATCGGCCCGATCGCGATGATCGCCCGCATCTCCCGCGCGGAGACGCTGCGCGAGCTGGGCACCGACTACGTACGGCTGGCGCGCGCCAAACGCCTGCCCGCCGCCCGCCTCCACCTCAGGCACGTGCTGCCCAACACGCTCACCGCCACCCTCACCCTGGGCGGCCTGCTGCTCTCGGCGCTGATCGCGGGCAGCGTGCTGGTCGAGTACGTCTTCGCCTGGCCGGGGCTCGGCCTGAAGATCGTCGAGTCGATCACGCAGAAGGACTATCCGGTCGCCCAGGGCGTCATCCTCGTCTACGGCGCGATCGTGCTCGTCGTGAACCTCGCCGTCGACCTGGCCCTGGCCGCGCTCGACCCCACCTCCAAGATCAGGGAGGCATGAGTGAAGCCCCGCCTGCCGCGCACTCCGGCGGCGGTCGCCGGCGCCGTGCTCGTCGCGGCCATGGTCGTGCTGGCCGTCGTCGGGCCGCCCATCTGGGGCGCCGACGCCGAGCGCATCGACGCGGCGGCCATCCTCCAGGGCGCCTCCGCCGCCCATCCGCTCGGCACCGACAGCCTGGGCCGCGACCTGCTCGCCAGAGTGCTCGTGGCCGGCCGCTTCTCCCTGGCGCTGGCGCTGGCCGCCACGCTCATCGGCGGTCTGGCCGGGATCGTGCTCGGCGCCCTCCCGTCCGTGCTGCCGGGCCGGCCTGGTCGGCTGATCACCGGAGCGGTCAACGCCCTGGTCGCCTTCCCCGGGTTGCTGCTGGCCATGTTCACGGCGGTCGTCTCCGGGCTGGGCGCCCGCGGCGCTGTCCTGGGCATCGGGGTCGCCATCGCGCCCGGATTCGCCCGGCTCACCCAGACGCTGGCCGCGACCGTCGCCGGATCCGACTACGTGTCGGCCGCCCGCATGCTCGGCGTGTCCCGCCGCCGGATCCTGACCGGGCACGTGCTGCCCAACATCGCCGAGCCGCTCATCCTGCAGCTCACCCAGGCGCTCGGCGGCGCCCTGCTCGGCCTGGCCGGGATGTCGTTCCTCGGCCTGGGCGTGCAGCCGCCGTCGTTCGACTGGGGGCGGCTGCTGTTCGACGGGTTCGCCCGCATCTACGTGACGCCCGAGGTCGCGCTCGGACCGGCGGCGGCCATCGCGCTGGCCGGCATCGGGTTCAACCTGCTGGGCGACGCCATGGCCAAGGCCGCCGCCCGTACCGCCGCTGCCGGGAAGGCGTCGGATGCGGCGGTACCGCCCGATCCCGGCGAGCCGGACCCCGGCGCGGTGCTGGAGGTCAGGGACCTGACCGTCGCGTTCCCCGGCGGCGTGACCCCCGTACGCGGGCTCTCGCTGACCATCGCCCCCGGCGAGATCGTCGGCCTGGTGGGGGAGTCGGGCAGCGGCAAGAGCCTGACCGCCGCCGCGATCGGCGGGCTCGTCCCGTATCCGGGCACGGTCGCCTACGGGCGGCTGCTGCTCGGCGGCCGGGACGTCGCCTCGCTGTCGGGCAAGGAGCTGGGCACGGCGCTGGCCATGGTGTTCCAGGACCCCATGGCCTCGCTCAACCCGGCGCTGCGGGTGGGCGGGCAGCTCGCCGAGGTGGCGATAGTGCACCAGGGCGCCGGGCGGGCCGAGGCGAACCGGCGGGCCGTGGACCGGCTCGGGCACGTCCACCTGCCCGACCCGGCCGCGCGCGCCCGGCAGCACCCGCACGAGCTGTCCGGCGGCATGCGGCAGCGCGCGGTGATCGCGATGGGCCTCATGGCCACGCCGCGGCTGATCATCGCCGACGAGCCGACCACGGCGCTCGATGTGACCGTGCAACGGCAGATCCTGCGGCTGCTGCGCGAGGTCACCGAGGAGAGCGGCGCGGCGGCGCTGTTCATCACGCACGACATCGCCGTGGTGGGCGAGCTGTGCGACCGGGTCATGGTCATGTACGCGGGCCGGGTCGTGGAGGAACTGCCCGTCCGCCGGCTGGCCGCCGAGGCCGCGCACCCGTACACGCGGGCGCTCATCGCCTCCCTGCCCGACATGGCCACCGACCGGGACAAACCCCTCGCGAGCATCCCCGGCCGCCAGCCCGCCCCCTCGGAGGTGGGCCCCGGCTGCGCCTTCGCGGACCGGTGCGCCCTGGCGACCGACCGCTGCTCCGCCGAACGTCCCCCGCTCATCCCGTACGGCGAGGCGGGCCGCGTGGCCTGCTGGGAGGTCAAATGATCATCGAAGACCTGACCGTGCGCTTCGGCGCGTTCACCGCGGTCGACCGGGTCACGCTGGAGATCCCCCCTGGCCGGATCGTCGGGCTCGTCGGCGAGTCGGGGTCGGGCAAGTCGTCGCTGGCCAAGGCGGTGAGCGGCCTGGTGCCGTACACGGGCCATATCGACGGGGCGCGCAACGTCCAGATGGTCTTCCAGGACCCGTACGCCTCCCTGGACCCGCGCATGACGGTCGGCGAGTCGGTGGGGGAGGGGGCAAGGCGTGACCGGGCGGGGCGGCGGGCCGAGGTGGAGCGGCTGCTGGGGCTGGTCTCGCTCCCCGCGGACCTGGCCGGGCGCTACCCGCGCGAGCTGTCCGGCGGTCAGCGGCAGCGGGTGGCCATCGCCAGGGCGCTGGGTGCCGCGCCCGATCTGCTGGTCGCCGACGAGATCACCAGCGCGCTGGACGTGTCCGTCCAGGGCGCGGTGCTCAACCTGGTGCGCTCGCTCCGCGACGAGCTGGGCCTGTCGATGCTGTTCATCTCGCACAACCTGGCAGTCGTCCGGTACGTCTCGGACGTCGTCGCGGTCATGCACCAGGGCCGCGTCGTCGAGTCAGGGCCCACGGAGCGGGTGGTCGGCGAGCCCGCCCACGACTACACGCGCGCCCTGTTGGAGGCGGTGCCCCGACTCACCTGAGGGCTCGCCTGAAGGCTGACCGGAGGGCTCAGAGGGTGATCCACTCGGTGGCGGTGGTGACCTCGTCGAGCACGGCCGGGATGGGCGCGACGCCCAGCCCCGGCCCGGTCGGCACCGCCAGGTGGCCGTCGCTCAGCTCGAACGGCTCGGTGATGTCGGTGGCGAAGTAGCGGCGCGAGGCCGAGGTGTCGCCCGGCAGCGTGAACCCGGGCAGCGCGGCCAGCGCCACGTTCGCGGCCCGGCCGAGCCCGGTCTCCAGCATGCCGCCGCACCACACCGCGATCCCGTTCGCCCGGCACAGGTCGTGGATGCGGCGGGCCTCCAGGTAGCCGCCGATCCGGCCGGGCTTGACGTTGACGATCGAGCACGAGCCCAGTGCGATCGCGGCGGCGGCGTGCTCGACCGACTCGATCGACTCATCCAGGCAGATCGGCGTCCGCAGCTGCTTGGCCAGCTTGGCGTGCTGGACGAAGTCGTCGTTGGCCAGGGGCTGCTCGATGAGCAGCAGGCCGAAGTCGTCCAGCTTGGCCAGCTGGCGGGCGTCCACGAGCGTGTAGGCGGCGTTCGCGTCGACCTGGAGGAGGACGTCGTCGCCGAACCGCTCGCGCACCGCCCTGACCGGCTCCACGTCCCAGCCGGGCTCGATCTTCAGCTTGATCCGCACATACCCCTCGTCGAGGTAGCCCTCGACGGCGTCGAGCAGTTGCGGGATCGAGTCCATGATGCCGACGGAGACCCCGCACGGCACCCGGTCGCGAGCCGCGCCGAGGAAGCGGCCGAACGACTCGCTCGATGCCCTGAGCTGGGCGTCCAGCACGGCCGTCTCCAGGGCGGCCTTGGCCATCCGGTGCCCCTTGATCGGCTCCAGGGCCCGGCCGACGGCGTTCGCGTCGAGGGTGCGGGGCAGGGCGGGCAGCAGGAAGCGCCGGATCACCTCGGCCGCGCCGTCGACGTACTCGGGGGAGTAGAGCGGCTCCGACATGGCCACGCACTCGCCCCAGCCCTCGGCGTCGGGCGTCACGACCCGCACCAGCAGCACGTCGCGGGCCGTCTCGGTGCCGAACGAGGTGCGGAACGGCGCCACCAGCGGCATCGCGATCCGCCGCAGCTCAACTCCGGTGATCTTCACGCTTTCTCCACTACGTAAAAGGACTTCTGATGGAACCCGGTGACGACGCGGCCTTCGGCGATCAGGCCGCCCAGGACGTCCCGCATGGCATGACGCCATGCCTTGGCCGTTCCCGGGTCGGCCCGGCGCAACCCCTCGATGTCCGGAGGCGCGGCCACCAGCACCACCGCGGCGTCCGTAGGGCCCGGCACCGGCCGGCCCCCGTCGTCGGCCAGGCCGACCACCGCGTCGCCCGGCACGTGGACCGGCCACGGCTCCCGTCTGGTCAGAGCCTCGACATGCGGCGCGGACAGCTCCCAGACGGCCAGCATCCGGTCGGACTCGTCGCCCTGGTTGATCTCGTCGTCCATGATGCCGTAGAAGCCGGGCAGGTATTCGCGCGGCCGGGCGCCCAGCTTGGCCAGGTTGAAATGGGCGTTGCGGCGCACCAGCGGATCGTAGGTCCAGGTGACCCGGGCCAGCTCGCGCTCCAGTGCCCACCGGCGCTGGTGCAGCTTGATCTCGAACCCGATGCCGCGTCCGGCGGCGGCGCCGGTGATGTGGGAGTGCAGCGCGTTGCCCGCCGCGAGGAACCCGACGGACCCGCCGGCCATCCGGTCGCCGTCGAAGGCGCCCGCGACGTAGCCGCCCGCGTGCGACAGCGCCCGCATCAGCTCGACCGTGATCGGCTGCCCGCCCTGGTCGAACCGCCAGATGCCGTCGAACAGCGCGAACAGTTCCTCGAACTCCGCGATCTCGTGTAGTTCCCTGACCGCGATCAACCTGCCGGCCCTCCGAGTAGTCGATGTCACCCGCGACCGTACGCCACAGTGAGGGGCCGGGATTCGTGCCGGTTCACAAGAGGATGCGCGTTCTTCGTCGCCGAGCCCTACGGGGAGCAGGGCGACGGCTCGGGAACGCCGCCTTCCCGAGCCAGTGCCCGCTGAAGCCGGGTGTGCAGGCCCAGGGCGGAGAAGACGGCTTCGCGGCCATGGTGCGTTCCAGCGTGGCAGGCGTCTTCGATCAGGCCGTCGTCGGCCATGCTGTCGATGTCGCGGGTGATGGCGAGCGCCCTTTTCAGCGGGACCACACTCGCGGCGTGCTGATCGATCTGGCGGTAGGCGTTGCCGATGCCGATGAGCGCGCGGCCTTGGCCACACCGGTCATCCACCTCCTCATAGAGGGCGAGCGACCGGTGCTGCTGGTCGAGCGCCTCGGCGAACCGGCCCGAGCGGTCATAGATGAAGCCCAGATGGTTGTGCGTCTTGGCCTCGCCCCAGCGATCGCCGCTCTCCTGGTCCAGGACGAGCGCCCGGCTGTGGTGCTTGAGCGCTTCGGAGAGGTGCCCGGCTCGCCAGTAGGCGAAGCCGAGATTCTTCATCGTCTCGGCCGGCGCGCCAGGATCGCCGGCGCTCCTCGCGGCGTCGAGAGCCAGGAGATGCGTGTCGATCCAGTCGCGGACATGGCCGCGGACGAAGAAGAACCGCCACAGGACATGGGGCAGCTGCCAGGTATGGGCATCCCATCGGTGCTCGGCCGACAGCGCGATGGCCGCGATGAGGTTGGCGCGCTGGTCGTCCAGCCACGCCATCGCGTCGGCGGGCCCGGCCAGGACGGGCGGGTCGGCCTACGACTTCAGCGCGGCCGACAACATCGCCGTGGGTGACCTGGCGGCAGTGGGCGATCAGGGGCGGATCGAGACGGCGGCCGGGCATGCCGGGGTGCACGAGATGGTCGAGGCGCTGCCTCATGGCTACGACACGCTGCTGACGCGGATGTTCCACCAGGACCCCGACGATCCGGGTGGCGGGGTGACGCTGTCGGGCGGGCAGTGGCAGCGCCTCGCACTGGCCAGGGCGTTCCTGCGTGCGGACCGGGATCTGATGATTCTGGACGAGCCGAGCGCGGGCGGAGTCCGGCGGGGGCAGGTCGTGGTGGTCACCGGAGCCTCCGGCGGCGGGGCGTGGCTGCTGAAGCGGGCGGTGGCGATCCCCGGCGACCCGGTGCCCAGGGACCGGGTCCCCGCGCTGCGAGAGGTGGAGGGAGACACCGTGCCGGTGGGGCGGCTGGTGTTGATAGGCGACAACCCCGATCAGTCCCTGGATTCCCGGCATTTCGGGTATGTGGCGGCGGATCGTCTGGTCGGTGTGGTGGTACGGCGCCTGAGTCTGCGGTGACAGCGCTCCAGTTGGTGCGACGAGGGGGGAGGGCGGCCGCGGAACCGATCGGTCACGCCGCGTCAGCCGCGCGACCGATCGGTCACGCCGCGTCAGCCCTGGAATCGACCGGTCACGCGCGGATCGCGGGACGACGCGCCCACCGCGACGGTGAAGACGCCGTGCGAGGCGACCCAGCGTTTCGCGGCCGGGCTCCAGGTGGACAGCGCGGCGCTGTCGAGCGGGAAGGTGACCACGGTGCTCCGCCCCGGCCGCAACCACACCTTCTGGAAACCCTTGAGCTGCTGGGGAGGCTCGCCCGCCGCGCTCGGGAAGCCGAGGTAGAGCTGGGCGGTCTCGGCTCCGGCGCGGGCTCCGGTGTTGGTGACCCGGACGCGTACGGCGTGGCTGTCGGCCCGCAGACCGTCGTACGCGAAGCTGGTGTAGGACAGGCCGTGGCCGAAGGGGAACAGCGGGCGCTGGTGCCGGGCGTCGTACCAGCGGTAGCCCACGTTCAGGCCCTCGTCGTAGCGGACCGTGGTGCCGTCGCCGGGGAAGCCGTACGCGACGTCCGGGCCCTGCCGGTCGTCGGCGGGGAAGGTCACCGGCAGCTTTCCCGACGGGTTGACGTCGCCGAACAGCACGGCCGCGACCGCGTTGCCGTACTCCTGACCCGGGTACCACGCCTGGAGCACCCCGGCCACCCGGTTCAGCCACGGCATCAGCGACGGCGCGCCGGTGTTGAGCACGACCACGGTGCGTGGGTTGGCCGCGGCGACGGCCTCGATGAGCTGATCCTGGTCGCCGGGCAGGGCGAGGGAGTCGCGGTCGGCGCCCTCGCTGATGGAGTCGTTGACGAAGATGAGCGCGACGTCGGAGCGCCGGGCGGCGGCGACGGCCTCGGCCAGCAGCGCGGGGTCGGGCGCGGCCCAGCCGAGCTGCAGGGCGGCGCCGAAGAGGGAGCCCGCGGTGGAGTACTCGAGCTTGATCGAGACGGTGCGTCCGGCTGTCAGGTCGGCCATCCCGTGGGCGATACCGCCGAACTCGGTGTGGTTCGCGGCGACGAGCTTGCCGTCGAGGTAGAGCCTGGCCTGGCCCGAGCCGTTGAGGGAGAAGCGGTAGCCGCCCGTCTTGGGCGGGGTCAGGGTGCCGGTCCACCGAGCAGACCAAGTGCCGGTGACGCCACTGGGCGCCGCGGAGAAGCTCACCGAGGGCTCGACCCGGGTGAGCACGGGGTCGCCGGTGAAGTCGGGAGTGGGGTAGTAGGTGGCGGTCAGTCCGGGGCCGTCGCCCGACGCGGGCCGCAGCAGGTCGCCGGAGAGCACGGGCAGCGCGCCGGTGCCGAGCGTGCCGCGGGCCTGGTTCAGGGTGAGCGCGCCGCCGGCCCGCGCGGTCAGACCGGCCAGCGGGGTCACGGTGGTGGACGGCTGCAGCGCGGCCGAACCGCCGCCGTAGAAGGTGGCGTGGTCGCCGGCCGCGTCGCCGATCACCGCCAGCGACCTCGCCTTGTTCAGCGGCAGGACGCCGCGCTCGTCCTTGAGCAGCACCATGCCCTGCTCGGCCAGGCCCCGCGCCAGTTCCCGATGCGCGGGCGTGGACACCTCCTCGCGCGGCGTGTAGTCACGGTCGAACAGGCCCGTCCGGTACATCGCCGTGAGAATGCGGCGGACCTTGTCGTCGATGGCCGCGACCGTGACCTGCCCGGCCGCCACCGCCTGCTTCAGCGCGTCGCCGAAGTACGTCGATCCCGGCATCTCCACGTCCAGCCCGGCGCCGGCCGAGGCGGCCGTGCTGTGGGTGGCGCCCCAGTCGGACACCACGAACCCGGTGAACGCCATCGCGTCCTTGAGCGCGCCGCGCAGCAGGTCGCCGTTCTCGCAGGCGTAGGTGCCGTTGACCTTGGGGTACGCGCACATGACGGACCTGGCCCCGCCGTCACGTACGGCCGCGCGGAAGCCCGGATAGTAGATCTCGTTGAGCGCCCGCTCGGACACCTGGACGTCGACTTTGCCGCGGTCGGTCTCCTGGTTGTTGGCCGCGAAGTGCTTGGGCATCGCTATGACGCCCTGGCTCTGTACCCCTTTCACCTGCTCGGTGGCCATCCGGGCGGTGAGGTAGGGGTCCTCGCTGAAGGTCTCGAAGGTACGGCCCCAGCGCGGCGAGCGCACGATGTTGATCGTCGGCGCCAGGGCGACGTTGTGCCCCTTGCCGGCCTGCTCGGCGCCGACCGCCTCGCCGTAGCGCCGCATGAGCGCGGTGTCCCAGGTGGCCGAGCCGTTGATGGCGGCGGGGAAGGCGGTGATGCCGGTGCTGCCGTTGGCGACTCCGTTGGGACCGTCGGCCAGGTAGATCGTGGGGATGCCCAGCCGGGTGTTGCCCGGGATCCGCCCGGCGTACCCCTTGCCGAACTCGAAGCCGACGCCGTGCAGCATGGCGATCTTCTCGTCGAGGGTCATGCGGGCCAGCATCCGCTCGGCACGCTGCTCGGGCCCGTACGAGGCGCTCAGGGGCGAGGGAGCGCTGTCGCCGGCCGCCGGTGGCGACTGGGCGACTCCCGTCAGCGTCAGGAGGGCGGCGGCCGCCAGGGCGGTCGCTCTATGGAGTCGTCGGGGCATGTGCCAGGTCCTCTCTCAGGGGGATGGCCATGGCCCCTGCGGACCGTGACCTGAGCTGGGACGCGTCGATGACGATCTTCGATATATGTTGTGCCCGACAACATATGATCAGGCTGAATGCGCGACAAGGACCTCTTCCATCGTCCGGAAGACGTTCGCTGAGGTCTCCCGCCAAGGCGGAGACAAAGTCATTTATCTTCCGTTCAGCGGTTGGAGCGCTTCCCGGGCCGTAGATCGCCGCATATGGTCCAGACGCGCCGCATCAGATCGCGATGGATGTGCTCCAAGAGCAGCTCCACCCCCCGGCTCCGCTCAGAGCCGCGTTCCTTTCCTGTCTCGTGTCCTGTCCTTGTGGTGGCGGAGCCATGCCCGCCGCCTTCGTACCGGAGAGGTAAGACCATGAGATTCCCCCTCAATCCAGCCGGCGGGCGCCCGCCCGGCCGCGCCTCCTGGTTGGCGGCGTGCGTCGCGGTGATCGTCGCCCTGGCGACCGCGCTCGCCGGTGGCGCCGTCACCGCCCGGGCCGCCGCCACCGCCCAGGTCGCCGCCGCCGAGCTGCTGTCCCAGGGCAAGCCGGCGACCGCGTCATCCACCGAGAACGCCACCACGCCCGCTTCGGCGGCAGTGGACGGCAACGCCGCCACCCGCTGGGCCAGCGCCTTCAGCGACCCCCAATGGCTGCGGGTCGACCTCGGCGCCACCGCCACCATTACCCAGGTCGTGCTGAACTGGGAGGCCGCCTACGGCAGGGCCTTCCAGATCCAGACCTCCGCCGACGGTTCAACCTGGACCACCGTCTACACGACCACCAGCGGCACCGGCGGGGTGCAGTCTCTCACCGTGGCCGGAAGCGGCCGGTACGTACGGCTGCTCGGAACGGCGCGGGGGACCGCCTATGGCTACTCCCTGTGGGAGTTCCAGGTCTACGGCACGTCGGGCGGCACCACTCCGCCGCCGGGGGGCGGCACCATCCCCGACCCCACGATCCAGTCACTGGAGGCGACCAACGGACCGTTGGCCACCGCGACGTACACGGTGCCGAACCCCAGCGGCTACAAGGCCGGCACCGTCACCTACCCGACGGCCAGCGGCTCGTATCCGGGCATCGTCCTGATGCCGGGCTACCAGGGCACCCAGGCGAACCTGAGCTGGCTCGGCCCGCGTCTGGCGTCCTGGGGCTTCGTGGTCATCAACGTCGACACCAACACCCTGAGCGACAGCCCCGACCAGCGTGGCACGGAGATCAGGGCGGCCGGCACCCAGCTGCTCAACCTCGGCAACGCCACGGGCAACCCCCTGTCGGGCAAGCTGAACGGCACCCTCGGCGTGTCGGGCCACTCCATGGGCGGAGGCGGCACGATGGTGGCGCTGCGTGACGACATCCGGTTCACGGCTGGCGTGCCCCTCGCCCCCTTCCACCAGAGCCCCAACTTCGCCGCCGTCAACAAGCCGACCTTCTTCCTGACCTGCGCGAGCGACGTCGCCGCGCCCGGCAACACCTACGCCAAGCCCTGGTACAACAGCATGACCCGGGCCGAGAAGCTGTACATCGAGGTTCCCGGCGACCACCTCTGCCCGATGACCGGCAACGGCAACAAGGCCAAACAGGGCAAGTGGATCGTGTCGTTCTTCAGCCGCTGGCTGCGTAGCGACACCCGCTTCACGCCGTTCCTGTGCGGCACCCAGCGTGACGCCGACCGCACCAACACCTCACTGGTGACCCAGTGGATGGACACCTGCCCCTTCTGACCAGTTGGCATCGGCAGCCGGGCATGGCGAAAACGACCCCCAAGACCACCAGCCCCCCTCGCCGCTCATGGGCAGA